>JANXOM010000256.1 GCA_025353585.1 Deltaproteobacteria bacterium | reverse complement strand
GGGACGGTGTAACACCTGTCAACCGGCGCGTGTGCGCCGGACAGGTGTTACACCGTCCCCACGCAAGTACTCGGAATTAATCGTTCTATTTTTCCGCGGGGCGGACAGGTGTTACACCGTCCCCGCGGGGGAGGCGGAGGGTGACGCGGGTGCCGGCGGCGGGCGTGGAGGCCAGCGTGACGGAGCCGCCCATGGAGTCGACGGCGCGCCTCACGATCGCGAGGCCGAGGCCGTAGCCCGCGACGGCGTCGGCCGTGGCCGCGGCGCGGAAGCGCGGCTCGAACGCGCGCTCCACCGACTCCGCGTCCATGCCGGCGCCGTTATCGGTGACGGTCATGGCCAGCATGCCCGGGCCATCGGGCCGCGCCTCGATGCGCACGGCGAGCGCGCGAGCGGGCGACCGGTACTTCGCCGCGTTGCTCAGCAGGTTGCGCAGCACCTGCCCGAGCACGCCCGCCGAGCACGCGACCACGACGTCCGTGCCGAGCGTGATGATCGGCTCGGTCCCGGCAAGCGCGTCGGCCAGGTCCGCGATCACCTCGCGCAGCACCGGCGCCACGCGCACCTGTCCGGCTCGCGGGCGCCCGTCCACGGACAGCGCCAGCAGGTCATCCACCACGTTCACCATCCGGTCGCTCGCCCGCCGGATCCGAACGCCGATCTCGCGAACATCGGGCGCCGCGTGCATCGTCAGCATGTCCGCGTACCCGCGCAGCGGTGACAGCGGCCCCTTGAGGTCGTGCGAGGTCCGGTGGGCGAACGCCTCGAGCTCGCGCTCACGCTCCGCCAGCCCCGCGAGGTGCAGCGCGAGCAGCGCGCGTTGCCGCCGCAGCGCTCTCAGCAGCGCCAGCGCGACCCCCGCCACGAGCGCCAGCGTGACCGCGCCGACGATCACGTCCGCCACGAGCCCGTGCGCGTGGGCCCGCTGGATCACGTCGCGCGAGCGCCGCGCCGCCTCCTCGTTGATCGCGACGAGCCGCGCGATCGACCCCTCGACGTCCGCCACCAGCGTCGTGCTCGCGGCCACGCGGTCGTGCTGCATGTGGGCGAGCAGCCCTTGCAACCGCCGCCACTCCGCGTCCTCGCCGGGGTCGTCGACCAGCGGCTCGTACGCGCCCGCGTCCCCGGCCACGTCCCGCGCGATCGACGCGAGCTCGCCGGGGTCGAGGTTGGCGTGCGTGAGCCGGTACGCCTGGTAGCGCAGGTCATCCGCGAGCGCGACCGACCGCAGCGAGTCATCCACGAGCCCTGTCGTCTCCGCGGCCGTCTGGCGGTCGATCGCGAGGTCGATCGCGATCCCACCGACGGACAGCGCCGCCACCACGCCGAGCGCCGCGAGCGCGGGCCACGCCGACGCGACGGCGCCCTCAGGCTTGCCGCTCGCTGCCATACTGCAGGAGCTTCCGGTACAGCGTCTTGCGATCGATCCCGAGCACGTGGGCCGCGGCGGCTTTGTTCCCGCGGTGCGCCTCGATGACGCGCAGGATGTGCCGCCGCTCCATCTCGTCGATCGTGATGTCCACCGCCTCGCCCGCGGGCGCGGGCCCCGGCCGGTACGCGCGCGCCCGCTCCGGCAGGTCCTCGACCGTCAGCTCGCGCGTGTTGCACATCGCCACCGCGCGCTCGATCGCGTTGCGGAGCTCCCGCACGTTGCCTGGCCAGTCGTGGTCGCGGATCCGCTTCGCCGCTTCAGGGGTGAGGCCGCGGACGTCCCGGGCGAACAGCCGCGCGAAGTGGTCGATGAAGTGCTGCGCGAGCAGCAGGGCATCGCCGGCCCGCGCGCGCAGCGGTGGCAGCGGCAGCTGCACCACGTTGATCCGGTAGTACAGGTCCTCGCGAAAATCGCCCGCCGCCACCATCGTTGCCAGGTCGCGATGCGTCGCTGCGATCACGCGCACGTTCACCGCGACCTCCCCCTCCGCGCCGAGCGGCCGCACCTGCCGCTCCTGCAGGACGCGCAGGAGCTTCGGCTGCACCGCGAGCGGCAGCTCCGCGATCTCGTCGAGGAACAGCGTGCCGCCGTCCGCCTGCGCCAGCATCCCGGTCCGCGTCTGCTTCGCATCGGTGAACGCGCCCCGCGCATGCCCGAACAGCTCGTTCTCGATCAGCGTGTCCGGGATCGCCGCGCAGTCGACGACCACGAACGCCCCGCTCGCGCGCTTGCTCCGCGCGTGCAGCGCCCGCGCCACCATCTCCTTGCCGGTACCCGACTCGCCGCTCAGCAGCACCGTCGCGTCCGTCGGGCCGACCTGCTCGACGACGCCGTACACGCTCTGCATCGCGGCGCTCGCGCCGAGCATGGCGTCGAACCGCCGCGCCTCCGCCACCACCCGCTGGAGCCGCGTCACCTCCATCCGCAACGCGCGCTTCTCGTCCGCGCGGCGCACCGCGAGCGTGATCTGCGCCAGGTCGACCGGCTTCGTGCAGAAGTCGTACGCCCCCGCGCGCAGCGCCGCGACCGCCGTCGGGAAGTCCCCCGCCCCTGTCAGCACGATCACGGGCAGGTCGGGGCGGTTCGCGACGACACGCTCGATCAGCTCGAAGCCGTGCATCTCCGGCATCGCGAGATCGGTCACGAGGCACGCGAAGTCGTGCGCGGCGAGGAGCGCGAACGCATCGGCCGCGCGCGTTCGCGTCTCGACGGTGATGCCTTGCGTTGCGAGCCCGAGCTTCACGACCTCGCACACGGCCGGGTCATCATCGACCAGCAAGATCGTGGTCACCGGCTTCGTTCTACTCCGCGTGCGCGGAATGAAATCGCGCGTCGAATGATGTGCGGATTAAGACGCGCGGAGGGGCGGGCAAGAATCCACAGTGGCGCGATTCGCCCGACCGCCGCCGAGGGCGGGAAGCTCAGTCGCCGCTGTCGGGATCCGCCTGCTTGACGCCCGTCATGTCGATCGGGGTCACCACCGCGGCCGGGATCACGGCCGCCTTGGCATCCGTGCACGCCTCGACGCGGTTCGTCCCGAAACTCGCGGACCACAGGTAGGCGAGGCCGAGCGCGACGAGGGGGCCAGCGTAGTACTTCGTGAAGTGGTCCGGCAGGTCGGTCTGGGCGACGGTCTGGTCCACGATGCTGCCGAAGATCGCCGCCCCGACGCCGATCGAGCCCAGGACCGCGTCCACGCTCGGGAGCAACGAGGACTCCGTGCACGTGATCGACTTCGGATCCTGGGTCGGGACCGCCGTGTGCACCGGCCCGCGGACGCCCACGAACGAGCACCCCATCAGGGTGCAGGCAACGAGGAGCGAGCAGGCGCGCATACCCGGTTAGTTTGGCGCGGACCGGGTCGCCCTCGCCAGTTTCCTAAGCGCGATAGTGATCTACCTCGCGGTAACGCCGCGAGAACCACCGGCGCGGCCGCGGCCGCCGCTACTTGCCGCCGAGGAGGTTGCGCGCGATCACGACGCGCTGGATCTGCGAGGTGCCCTCGTAAATCTGGAGGAGCTTCGCGTCGCGCATCAGCTTCTCGACCGGGTACTCCTTCGTGTAGCCGTAGCCGCCGAAGATCTGCACGGCGTCCGTCGCCGCGCGCATCGCCGCGTCCGCGCCGTAGGCCTTCGCGTACGCCGAGGTGATCGCCGAGAGATCGCCGCGGTCCACCTGCCACGCCGCCTTGAGCGTCAACATGCGCGTGGCCTCGTACGAGATGGCCATCTCCGCGAGCATGAACTGCACGGCCTGGTGCTGCGCGATGGCGACGCCGAACGTCTTGCGCTCGAGCGCGTAGTTGCGGCTCTCCTCCATCGAGCGGCGGATGACGCCGGCCGCGCCGGCCGCGATCCAGGGGCGCGAGCGGTCGAACGTCTTCATGGCGACCTTGAAGCCGCCATCCTCGCTGCCGACGAGCGCGGTCTTCGGGAGCTTCACGTCCTCGAAGATCACGTCGGTCGTGTTCGAGGCCCGCTGGCCCATCTTGTCTTCCTTGCGGCCAACGGAGACGCCCGGCGTCTTCGCGTCGAGCACGAAGCAGGCGATGCCCTTGTGCTTGAGCGCCGGGTCGAACGTGGCGAACACCGTGTAGAAGTCCGCGACGCCGCCGTTCGTGATCCAGCGCTTCTGGCCGTTGATCACGTAGTCGTCGCCGTGGCGAGTGACCCGCGTGCGCATGCCGGCGACGTCGCTGCCGGCGTCCGGCTCGCTGCAGCAGTACGCGGCGAAGGTCAACTCGCTCGTCAGGCGACCGAGGAACTGCTTCTTCTGCTCCTCGGTGCCCGCGACGAGCAGCGGCGTGGCGCCGAGCATGTTCGCGGAGAGCGACGTGTTGATGCCGCTGCAGCCGAAGGCAACCTCCTCCTGCACGAGACAGTTGTCCACGCAGGTCCCGCCGAGCCCGCCGTACACCTCGGGGACCTCGATGTTCATGAGGCCGGTCTCGAACGCCTTCTTGAAGATCTCGCGCGGGAACTCGCCCGTCTCGTCGTAATGCGCGGCCTTCGGGGTGACTTCCTTGCGCGTGAAGTCGCGTGCGGTCTGGGCCAGCGCCTGCTGCTCTTCGGTGAGGCTGAAATCCATGGCGGCGGTATACCGCCAGGTCAGGCCCGGGACTACTGGAACGACAGCGTGTACGTCCCGTCGGCGCCGCCCGCGGGCGGCCTCGGAAATTGCCAGCGACCGAGCGAGGCCAGGATGCAGCCCGCGACCTTCGGCTTGCCGAGGGTGGAGCTCAGCTGCTTCTTCGTGACGCGGCCCGCGGCGTCGATCTGGAAGCGGACGGTCACCTCGCCATGGACGCCGTCGGCTTCGCACTTGGAGAGCTCGGCGCCGTGATCGCGGGCGACCGCCTGGACGGTCGCGTCGGAGAGGTGGGCGAGGACGATCTCGACGACGGGGGGAGGGAGGACGGCGGGGGCGGGTGTGGGCGCGCTGGGTGCGGGTGCGGGTGCGGGTGTGGGTGCGGGTGCGGGTGCGGGGATGGCGACGGGCGCGGGCGCTTGCGGCGCGGCGGTCTGTTGCGCCGGGGCTTGCGGCGCCGCTTGCCGCGCCGGGGCTTGCGGCGTCGGCGCTTGCGGCGCGAGAGCTTGCGGCGCGAGAGCTTGCGGCGCGAGAGCCTGCGGCGCGAGAGCCTGCGGCGCGAGAGCCTGCGGCGCACGGGGTTGCGGCTTCGGCGCGCCAGCGACGGCCGGCGGTTTCTTCGCGGCGACGGGCGGCGGGTGGCTCACCGTGACGTCGCGCGGGAGGTCGGGGACGGCGACGGCGGCGGCCGGCGGGACAATCTCAGTCGCCGTCAACGTCGGGGCGACGGCGGCCGTGGCGGCGACCGGCGCCGCGTCGGTGCCGAGCACCTTCCACGTCGCCACACCGACGAGCGCGATCGCCACCAGCAGCGCGGTCGCGAGCTTGCCGCTGGACCAGTTGCGGACGGCAGGGATGCCCGCGGGGGACGGCTCCCAGGCCATCTTCGTGCTCGTGCGTGTCAGATCCACTGGCGGCGGAGCGACCGCCGGCTGCGAGAGCGTCACGGCCGCGACCACGGGCGCCGGCGCCGTGATCCGCACGAACGAGGGCGCGGCCGTCGCCACGCGCTGGGGCTCGGCCCGCGAGCCGTTCGTGATCGTCTTGGGCTCGAGCTCCTCCCGCGCCTCCGCGCTCGTGCCGTCCACGATGGCATCCACCTCGGACGTCGAGCGCGCGCGGCGCACCAGGTCGGCCGACCGCGATGCCACCGTCGCCGCCGCGGCGGGCCTCGCCGGTTTGCTACGCACGAGCGGCGCCTCGTCGACCGTCGCGTCGTCCAGCCACGGCTCCGGCTTGTCACCGAAGAGCTTGTGCATGTAGTCCGCGAGGCCGCTCGTCGACGTCGAGAGGCCGAACGCGAGCCCGAACTGCTCGAGGGCCACGCGCAGCTCGTCGGCCGTCTGGTAGCGCCGCGCCGGATCGAGCGAGAGCGCCTTCATGATGACGACCGAGAGCTCGTTCGGCAGCTCGGCGCGGCGCACGCGCGGCAGCGGGATCTTGCCGTTGCAGATCGCGTCCATCAACAGGTAGTCGTTGTCGCCCTTGAACAGGCGCGTCGTCGTCGCGAGCTCGTAGAGCACCACGCCGAGCGCATAGACGTCGCTGCGCCGATCGACCGGCTCGCTCTTGCACTGCTCGGGCGACATGTACGCGACCTTGCCCTTGAGCGTCCCCGAGTGCGTCTCGTTTTGGCGCGCGGCCGCCTTCGCGATGCCGAAGTCGACGAGCTTCGGCGTGCCGTCGTAGCCGATGAGGATGTTCGACGGGGACACGTCACGGTGCACGATGCCGAGCGACTTCTTGTCGGGCCCGCGCCGCTCGTGCGCGTGGTGGAGGCCCGCGGCGGCCGCCGCCACGATGCCGATGACGTGACCGAGCGGCACGTGGCCCCGCTGCTTCGCGACCGTGGACAGGATCGCGCGGAGATCCTCGCCGTGGAGGTACTCCATCGCGAAGAAGTACTCGCCGTTGCTCTCGCCGATATCGAAGACCTGGACGATGTTGCCGTGGTGCAGGTTCGCGGCGAGGCGCGCCTCGTCGAGGAACATCGACATGAAGCGCTGATCGCGCGCGTGCTCGGGCTTGATGCGCTTGAGCACGACGTGGCGAACGAAGCCCTCGATGCCATCGGTGCGCGCGAGCAGGACGTCGGCCATACCGCCGGACGCGAGGTGCCGGAGCACCACGTAACGGCCCAGCCGATCGCCCATCGCGTGATCTTGCGGGTTCGTGCAATTCAGCGCAACTGGGAGGTGGCCCTCCAGCCCGGGTCTCGAGCCCCGATGCTACCGTCTGCCTACATGTCGGAGCGGTTCGGTCGCTGGGATCTCGAGAGCCTCGTCGCGGTGGGCGGCCTCGGCGAGATCTGGCGCGGGTCGCGCGACAACGGACCGCCACGAGCGATCAAACGGTTGCACACGCACCTCGTGAGAAACGCGGAAGCCCGCGCACAGTTCTCACAGGAGCAGCGGCTCGCGACGGACCTGCCGGTTCACCCGGGCGTGGTCCACGGGCTCGAAGCCGGCGAGGTCGACGGCCGGCCGTACCTCGTGCTCGAGCTCGCGCCCGGGGAAGATCTGCGCCGGATCCTCATCCCGCCCCGCGTGGACGGCGCGCCGGCAACCGTGGTGTTACCTCGCGCGCGCGGGATCGCGATCGTCCGGGGCGCGTGCGCGGGCGTGGCGCACCTGCACGCGCACGGCTGGGTCCACGGCGATATCAACCCGAGCAACCTGATCGTCGAGGCTCGGCGCGATGGCGATGCCGTGCTCGTGGTGGACCTCGGCGTGGCCCGGCGGGCCGGCGAGGCCGGAACGGTGCGCGGCACGGCGGCGTACATGGCGCCGGAGCAAGTCCGCGGGGGCGCGTGGACCCCGGCGACGGACGTGTTCGCGCTCGGCGTGGTGATGTGGGAGCTCTCCGCGGGGACGCGCCTGTTCCATCGCGGCCCGCCGTGGCTCTCGCAGGCGGCGGTCGTGGAGGAGGATGCCCCGGCGTTGCGCGATCCCGCGCTCGACGCGGTCGCGCAGGCGGCGTTGGCGAAAGACCCGGCGCGTCGGCCGCGCGACGCCGCCGCGCTCGGCCTCCTGCTCGCCGCGCTCGCGACGGCGGCGTGCGAGACCGCCGCGCCGCCCGCGCCACCCGCGCCGGGCGTGGCCACACCAGCGCCACCGGACGCCGCCCTGCGTCCCGACTGCATCTACGCCGAGCTCGCGCTCGACTACCGCGCCCTGCCGACGACGATGCGCGAGCAGGGCATGGCGAGCTTTGTCAGCGCGCAGGTCAGCGACATGCGCGGGGACGTGCCGCCGCCGCACACGGTGGAGATGCGGACCCAGCCGGGCACGAGCTCGTTCTGGGCGGTGTTCTCAGGCGAGCCGCTCGCGATCGAGCGCGCCGTCTGCGCCGAGACGCTCGCGCGCTACCGGAAGAACGGGCCGAAGATCCCCGTGATCATGACGGACGCGGCGCAGGTGGTGGTCGACTGCGGCCCGTGCCCCGCGCCGTGACAGGATGCGCCGATGACGGCCCCCCCGAGCACCGCCTGGACCGAAGTGGTCGCCCCCGACGAGGAGGCGCGCTTCGCCGGCTACGCCGAGCAGATCGGGGCGGTCCAGCGCGCGTCCGCGGCGAAGCACGGCAGCGCCGGCCGCGCCCTGCATCGCACGCAGCACCTCGGCATGCGCGCGACGGTGACGGTCGCCGCCGACGTGCCCGCCTACGCGAAGCACGGTTTGTTCGCCCAGCCCGGCTCGTACGACGCGCAAATCCGCCTGTCGAGCGGCAGCGGCGCGCACCAGCTCGACAAGAAGGCGGACGTCCGCGGCTTCGCGCTGCGCATCCTCGGCGTCGAGGGCGACGGCGCGCTCGGCCGCCCGACGACGGAGCAGCACTTCCTGCTCATCAACCAGCCGACGTTCGCGATCGCGAGCGCGGATGACTTCGTCGGGCTCGTCACGGCGAGCGCGCGCGGCGACCTCGCGGTCGTGCGCCACATGATCGAGCGGCATGGCTTCTTCGCGGGCCTGCGCGAGGTCAAGCGGATCGCGACCGGGCTCGGCAAGCCGTTCGCGGGCTTCGCGGTCGCGCCGTTCTACTCGGCCGCGCCGGTCGCGGTCGGGCCGTACGCGGCCAAGGTCCGCGTGCTGCCGAAGAACGCGGCCGAGCCGAAGTCCGACAAGCGCGACCTCGCGGCGAACGTCAGCGCGCGTCTCGCGGCGGGCGCGCTCGCGTGGGACCTGCAGCTGCAGTTCTTCATCGACGCCACGACCACGCCGATCGAGGACGCGACGGTCGAGTGGCCCGAGCCGGCCGCGCCCTGGGTCACCGTCGGCCACCTCACCGCCCCGCAGCAGGACCCGTCCGCCCTCACCGATGCCATCGGCAAGGCCAGGTTCGACCCGTGGGCCGCCCTCGCCGCCCACCGCCCGCTCGGCGAGATCATGCGCGCCCGCAAGGCCGCCTACTTCACCAGCACGCAGGGCCGGGGCGCGTAGGGGCTCCCGCTCGGATCAACCGCCGCTCGCCCTTACTTCTTCTCGGCGCCGGCGTCCACGCCCGCGCGGCCGGCCTTGCGACGGGCGCGCTCTTCTTGCGCGGCCTCGCGCTCGGCTTCGCGCCGCTGGGCCAGGTCGAACTGGTTGCGCGCGGCGCGGTTGCCGAAGATGAAGCCGAGGAACATGCCGACCATCGTGACGGCCGGGATGAACAGGATATGGCCTGAGGTCACGCGTTCTCCTTGAGCGATGCTTCGAGGTCACGGCGCAGGAGCGCGATCTCCCGGCGCAGCCCGAGCTGTCGTTGACGCAGGAACAGCAGGAAGCCAACGGCCACGAGCCACATCGCGGCGTACGCGATGATCACGTGGCGCTCGTTCTTCGCGATCGCGTCGGACGCCGTCTCGTGCTGCTTGGCGTCTGCGGCGAGGCGCCGGTTCGCCGACTCCAGATCGGCCGCGTGCTCCGCGAGGTCCGCCGCGTACTTCGCGTCGAGCCCGAGGGCCACGTCGCACGTCCGGCGGAGCACGGCGGGGTCCGCCTGCTTCGTCGCGTTCATGACGACGTCGGTCGCGAACGCCTTGTCGACGTTCATCGCCGCCACGCACGCCGCGCGCGCGTCCGGGCCTGGCGTCTCCGCGTGCGCCCGCGCCGAGAACATCGCGAGTGCCGCGACGACGATCCACACCCTGCTTCGCATCGGCATCCTCACGTCAATAGCCCCGCATCGAGGCCCTGTTCGCGCAACTCGCGCAGCTCGCGCTCGCCGCGCGTGCTGGCCACCCGGCTCGCGATGAGCGCGAGGAACCAGCAGAAGAACGTGGCCACGCTCAGCCAGAACACGATCTGCATCGGGCCCGTCAGGGTCGCGACGTTGCCGTTCGTGCCCGCCTGCGGATGCTGGTCGCCCTTGTTCACCATCGTGTAGATGAACGGCAACCCGACGGTGCCGAACACCGCGAGCCCCGCCGCGAGCCGATCCGCGCTCGCGCCCGCGTACCGGCGCACGAGCACGTACGCCACCAGCACGAGCCACAGGAGCAGCGACATCATCAAGCGGTTCTCCCATACCCACCAGTGATCCCACGCCGCCTTGGCCCACACCGAACCGGTGACGAGCACGACCGCGCCGTACGCGACCGCGACCTCGGCCGCCGCGAGCGCGAGGTCATCCCACCGGGGCGTGCGCCGCCACAGGAACAAGAGCGACGAGACGCCGCAGACGCCGACGGCGATGAACAGGTTGAACGCATGACCGACGTGGAAGTAGAAGATGCGCTGGTTGAAGAACAGCACCGCGTCGTTGGGCACCCACGTGAAGATCAGCCAGATGCAGACGACCAGGCCGATCGCGCCGAGGAGTCCGAAGACCGGCACCATCCAGTCCGTCGCGGACCGGGGCACCGCCACCGGGCGAGTTGCTGCGCTTGTCATTCGATCACCAGGCTCTCGAAGATCCACATGGACAGTACCAGGAACGCCGCATCATACGCCCCGAGGAGACCGATCCAGTACCACGCGTTGTCGAGGTCAGCAGGAACCTTGAGCAGCGCCGCCGTCGCCTCGGTGCCGAACGCGAAGAGCGGGATCAGGATCGGGTAGATGATGACGGGCAGGAGCACGTCGCGCGAGCGGACCTTCAGGAGCGTGGCCGCGAACACCGTGCCGATCGCGGAGAAGCCGACGGCGCCGAGGAGCAGCGCCAGCGCGAGCTCGCCGGGGTGATCGAAGAAGGGCACGTCCATGAGCAGCGCCATCAGCGGCGTCACGACAAGGGCGACCGCGCCCACGAGGAACGTGATCGCGATGCCCTTGCCGAGAAAGATCGCCAGCCGCGGCACCGGCGTCAGCATCAGCGCGCGCAGCGTGTCGTTCTCGCGCTCGCGGTCGAACGCGCGGCCGAGGCCGATCGTGCCCGCGAACATCGTCGAGACCCAGAGCAGGCCGGGCGCGCCCAGCCGCACGAGCGCCGAGCTCGACGGGAACGCGAACGAGTACACGACGACGATGACGGCGCCGAAGAACGCCATCGTGTAGACGATCTCGCGGCTCCGCAGCTCGACCTTGAGATCCTTCCACGCGATGCGCCACGCCTGGCGCAGCACGCCCTGTCGGGGCCGCTCAGCTGGCATGACGGTGGTACGTGTCCTTGAGCTTCTCGTAGTCGTACGCGCCGCGCTCCTCGAACACCAGCTTGCCCGCGCGCAGGATGGCGACGTGATCCGTGCGGCCCGCGATCGCCTCCAGATCGTGCGTCACCACGACGACGATCGCGCCCTCCGCCGTCAATGCTCCGAGCTGCTCGCCGAGGGCCAGCGCGCCGCCGCGGTCGAGGCCGGTGAAGGGCTCGTCGAGCAGGACGAGGGACGGCGCCGACAGCAACGCGCGCGCGAGGGCGAGCCGCTGGACCATGCCGCGCGAATACGTCCGGGCGGCCCGGTCGCGGGCGCGGACCTCGAGGCCCACGCGGTCGAGCAGCGCGGCGAGCGCGGCCGGGCTGTCGTCCACGCCGTAGAGGCCCGCGAACAGCGCGAGGTTCTCGACCGCGGTCAGCTCGCCGTAGCAGAGCGACTGGTGCGCGAGGAGCCCGATCTCGCGCCGGACGGCGTCACCCGTCACCACGGCGCCGCCGGTCTCGCGATACGTGATCGCGCCGCTGCTCGCGCGCACGAGGGTCGACAGGATGCCGAGCAGCGTGGTCTTGCCCGCGCCGTTGTGGCCCAGGAGCGCGCACATGCTGCCGCCGCGGAGCTCGAGGTCCACGCCGGCGAGCGCGCGCTCGGTCCCGTAGCGCTTGATGACCTTGGTGATCTCGACGCGCTCTAGCGGCACGAGGGTCCTCGCGCTACGCCGCGTCGTCCCACAGCTTCTCGAGCTCGGCCAGCAGCGACTCGCGACGGCGCGCATCCTTGCCGCTGCGCTCGAGCTCGACGAGCTCGTCCATCAGGCGAGCCCGGCGAGCCTCGCGTGCCGGATCGCTCTTCGCGCGCCCGCCGCCGACGCGGGTGACGGCGAACGCGATGCCGCCGCCGATCACCAGGATCACGAGGATCCCGACGAGGCGCGGCAGCCAGATCTTCCAGGCGGGCGGCGTCGGCAGACCGTGGATCTTGAGCACCATGGAGTGGCCCTCCTGGATCGTGATCCGCGGGATCTGGTACATCGGGCCCTCCTCCGTCTGCGCGACGGTGCCCTGGCTACCGGGCGGCGCCTCGACGCTCATGGTAGGCATCTGCACGATCTTCATCCAGCTCTCGACCGTGCCGAGCGGCAGGTCCTGCTGCCAGTCGATCGAGCCGCCGTCGACGGGCAGCGAGAAGCCAGCCTTGAACACCGTCGGGCCTGCCGGCGCGAGCGGGCGCGGCACGCGGAAGCCGATGCCGGCGGCCACGGCCGCCACCGTCTGGTCGCGATCGGCGATGACGGCGCCCTTGAAGCCGCGCGGCAGCGGCACGTCGAGGCCATCGGGGCCCGCCTTGTAGGGCGCCCAGCTGAAGTTCATCAGCGTGAACTGGCCCTGCACCGCGAGCAGCTGATCCTCGACGCCCGCGATGATGTGGAACGTGTAGAAGACCGGCACCTCGCGGATCGAGGCGCTCGTGCCGTGCTCGGCGATGAGCTGGAACGGCGCCGAGCGGTAGGCGATGTTCGTGCGCGAGAGCGCCTCGGCGTAGACCGTCTGGCCGGGGATGACTGGGATGTCCGTGAACCGCGCGCGCGGGCGACCGACGGCCTCCCACTGCGCGACGACCGACATGGCGAGGCCGTGCTTCGTGACGTCGAGGCCCTGCGAGCCGAGCGGCTTGCCGTTGACCACGACCTGCGCGCGGTAGACGCCGGGCTTGAGATCGAAGTGCGCGATGCCGCTCGCGTTGGTCGTGCCGGGGAACGGCGAGGTCATCTGCTGATCCTCGACCGCGAAGACCTGCATGGAGACGTTCGCCATCGGCTGGTCCGTCGAGCCCTGCCCGCCGTGCACGGCGATGTCGAGCGTTCCCGCCGGCTCGTCGGCCCGGTCCTCGATGTCGGCGCCGGCCTGCAGGTTCGCCGGATCAGCGGGGAAGCGGTCGGGCGCGACGTGCCCGATGATGCGGCGCGTGCTCGCGTCGAACAGGCTCACGGGCTTGTTCGCGTCCACATCGCCATCGAGCGCGACCTCGATCGCGCCCGGCGCGAGCTCGGAATTCTGCTTGTCGAGCCGGCCTTGGTCATCGACGACCGGGTCGGTCGCGTCCTGCTTCACGCTCGAGAGCAGGAGCGCCATGCCGGTCTGCGACTCGAGGACGACGGGGGCCGACACGAGGCGATCGAGCTTGCCGTTGCGCGGGACCTGCGCCATCGCGTAGTAGGCCGTGCCGCCGGAGACGTCGAGGTCCGCGAAGGCCGCGCGGCCATCAGCGTCGGTCTGCTTCGTCTCGAGCGAGACCTTGCCGTCGGACGCGTACGCGGCGAGCGTCACCGGGATGCCGGGGACCTTGTCGGTCAGGCTGCCGTAGAGGACGCGGACGGTCAGCGTGCCGGCCGGGTTCTTCTGCTCGGGCCGCGCGATGCCGCTGATCTTGCGCGGGTCGGGCATGCCGCCGGCGCCCATCATCGGGCCCGGGCCGGCGCCGCCACCACCAGCGCCGGCGAACGGCGCGCCGCCGCCGGCGTTCGGATCGACCGGGCGGGTCGACAGCATCACGTGCGTGCCGCCGCTCGCCGGCACCGGGAAGGTGTCGGACTGCACGTCCTTGCCGTCCTCGTCCTTGATCGCCGCCTGCACCGGCGCGCCGGCGGGCAGCTCCTTGAAGAAGGCGCGGCCTGCCTCGTCGGTGCGCGCCACGCGCGGCGCGCCGGCCACCGTGAGCGTGACCTCGACGCCGATGACGGGCTTCGCGACGCTGCCCGCGATGACGCGGACGCTGACCTCGCCGACATCGAAGTCCGGCGCGGGGAGCGGGTGGCCGATCGCGAACGCCGGCTGGGCGCGCGCGGTCATGGGAGCGAGGAGGGTCGCGGCGGCGCCGGCCAGGACGAGGCCGATCGCAAAGGACATGCGCTTCACGAGCTCGCCTCCTGCAGTTTGTCAGTCGGCTTCGACTCCTCGATGGCCGAGGCCTCGGGCGTCGCCGCTTCGGTCGCAGCCAGCGGCATGACGTCGTCCGCGGCCTCCGTCATCATCGGCGTCTTGACGTCGTCGGCGTCCGCCGCGCCCGAGCCGTAGCTCGCGGCGTCGTCGTCGACGATGGTCCGCGGCGCCGCCTTGTCCTTGACCATGCGGCCCTCGATGGCCACGCGCGCCTTCACCTCGCGCATGTTCCGCTCGCGCACCGTGCCCGCCGCGCCGAGGTCGAGCTGCTCGAGCTCCTTCATCACCTCGATCGCCCGCGCGCGATACATCCCGATCATCTGGTGCGCGTCCGCTTGTGAAAGCTTGCCCATCTGCAGGTCGAACTCCGCTTCCTTGATCGCCTTGAGCATCGTGCGCTTCTCGCGATCCAGCTCGCCGCGCGCGCCGGTGGGCTTGCCCCACGACGCATCGCCGTCGTCCTCCTCGTTCTGCGCGACCGCGGAGGCGCCGGTGCGCCAGAGGTTGTAGGTCGTGAGCACGACCGCGAGGTACCCGAGCATCACGAACACCAGCGGCGGCGTGATGTGAAACGAGTTCTGCCAGCCGATGAACACCCAGCCGACCACGAGGACGAACCCCAGGCTGCCGAGGCGCACCCAGCGCATCGTCTTGTCGTCTGAACCGGTCGCCATGGGGGCTACGCTCCGCTTAGTCCGTGTCCCGGAGCTCGTCGTCGAGCTTGTCCGCGAGATCTTCGTCCGCGATGGACGTGATGTGCGAGGCCGTCATCATCGGCGCGGCGCGGCCGCGGGTGATCCAGCGGCGTCCGACAAAGAACAGGAGCCCGGCTGCGCCGAACGCGGCCAGCATCGGGATGAGCCAGGGAAAGCTGCTCCGCGGGTTCGCGAGCACCTGCTCGCCGCCGTACGTCGCGATGAAGTCGGCGAGGACGCTGTCGTAGGCGACCTTCGCCTTCTCCGGCGTCGACGTGTCCAGCTTCGCGATCATCGCGTTGATCTTGCCGCGCAGCTCCGCGGCGTTGCCGCAGTCGCATTCAAAGATCGTGCGGTGCGAGCAGTTGCACGGACAGAGGAGATCTTTCTCCGCCGACTCCGCCGCTCCGTTCGTGGGGCGGTTCTGCGCCGCGTACCCGACGCCCGAGGCGCCCATGCCCATGCCGCCGGCGGGCAAGTGCTCGGCGGGCGCCGCCGACGCGGGCGGCGCGGCGTGAGCCTGACTGGCGATGGCGAGCGTCGCGCCGATGACGAGCGCCATGACGAGGCCGGTGTCGGCGGCGCGGCCGAGGCGCGTGCGTGGCGGGCGCGCCGAGACGTACGTCGCGAGGCTCGCCGGCAAGAGGCAGACGAACACGCCGAGCGCGAGGATACAGAAGCCGATCCAGACCCAGCTGATGAGCGGGTTGATGAAGACGCGGAAGTTCGCGAGGCCCGAGTCCTGCTCGTACCCCGTGAGCACGACGTAGACATCCTCGGAGAGGCGCACCGTGATCGCGACCTCGGTCGTAGCCTGCTCGCCGCCGCGGTGGTAGTCCCACTTCGCCGGGTAGACCGTCGACAGCTTCTCGCCGTCCAGGTAGATGCCGACCTCGGCCGTGGTCGCGTCCTTGTGGTCGTCGGACGTGACGATGAGGCGCTGGTAGACGAACACGTACTCGCCGAACTTGAACGACTGGTTCTCGAGGCCGGCGGGCAGCGTGGACTGCGCGAGCGCTTGCTGCTTCGGGACGCGCGTGGACGCGGCCTCGTCACGCACGATCGCGGGCTGCGCGATCGTCTTGTCCGTCTGCTGCTCGTACGCCTTGCCGACGAAGCCGAGGAACAGCACGGCGACGCCGAGGTGGATGATGTAGCCGCCGTACTTGCGGCGCTTCGACAGCATCAAGCCCAGGAGGGACGTGAACGGGTCGCTGCCGGTCTGCCGGCGACGGACCATCATGCCGCGCCAGAACTCCTGGCCGATCGAGAGGCCGACGAAGATGATCGTCGCCAGCACGAACAGCGAGACGGGCAGCTTGAGGCGATCGGCGAAGATCGGGGTCAGGTGCAACGTCTGCGGCATGGCGAACGCCAGCACGATGATCGAGAGCGCGGTCCCGGCCGACGGGAACAGGAACTGGTTGACGAGCCGCTGCGTCGTGGTCTTGCGCCACGCCAGGAGCGGCGCCGCGCCGGCGAGGAACAGGAGGATCACGCCGAGCGGCGTCATCCAGCGGTTGAAGAACTCCGGGCCCACCGAGACGCGCGAGCCATCGAGGGCCTCGGAGATCGTCGGGAACATCGTCGCGAACAAGACGAAGAACGCGCAGGCGAGGAGGATCCAGTTGTTCACGAGGAACGCGAACTCGCGCGAGAAGAACGACTCGAACGTGCCGAGGGTCGTCAGCTTGCTCGAGCGGTAGACGATGAGGCCGATCGAGACGATCAGGATGACGGCCATGAACACGATGAACTGCAGCGCGAGGATGTTGTCCTCGCCGAAGGCGTGCACCGACTGCACCGCGCCCGAGCGCGTCATGAACGTGCCGAAGATCGTGAGGAAGAACGTCAGCGTCACGAGCACGAGGTTCCAGACCTTCATCTGGCCGCGCTGCTCTTGAATGATCGCGCTGTGCAAGAACGCGGTCGCCGTGAACCACGGCATCAGGCCCGCGTTCTCGACCGGGTCCCAGGCCCAGTAACCGCCCCACCCGAGCTCCTCGTACGCCCAGCGGCCGCCGAGGATCAGGCCGAACGAGAGGAAGAAGAAGCAGATGAGCATCCACACGCGGACCGACGAGAGCCACATGTCATCGAGCCGGCCCGAGGCGAGCGCGCCGATGCCGAACGCGAACGGGATCGTGGCCGCGACGAAGCCCGTGTAGAGCGACGGCGGATGGATGACCATCCAGTAGTTCTGGAGCAGCGGGTTGAGCCCCTGCCCTTCGGTCGGCGCCTGCGTCAAGAACGTCGTGAACGGGTTCTTGGTGAAGATCAGGAGCGAGAGGAAGAAGACCTGCACGACCATGATCGTCGCGACGACGAACCCGATCATGTCCTTGTGGCGGCGGTGGTTGACCGCGATCGCGACGGTCGAGAAGAGCGCGAGCACGAACACCCAGAACAGGAGCGAGCCATCGAGGCCGCCCCAGAACGCGGTGACCTTGTACCAGGTGGACATCGTCGTCTCCGACGTGGCCGCGACGTACTTGATCGCGAAGTCGTGCGTGACGAAGCCGTAGATGAGGAGCGCGGCGGAGAGGCCGATCAGCGCGCCGAAGCCGTAGAGGCCATAGACGGAGGAGCTGACGAGCCGGCGGCTCTTGCGCGCGTTACCGGCGATGCCGGCCGCGATACACCACGCCCCGGTCAGGTACGCGGCGAGAAGCGCCAGCGTGCCGACCACAGCAATGGGTGAGAACGGTGCAGATTCAGTCATGGAGGAGACCCGCTCTCACTTGAACTTGTTGTCGGTGCTGCGGTCGTTGATGTTCTTGTTGACCTGGGCGCCGTCGTACTTGGACGGGCACTTGGCCATCAGGTCGGTAGCGTCGACGACGTAAGGCAGGTCGGACTCCAGCTTGACGCCGAGCGAGTCCGCCATCCCCTTCATGTCGGCGGCCTTGATCAGGTGGCCGGTGGCGACCACCTCGGATGCATCCTTGAACGTGTCCGGCTTCGGACCGCTCGAGAACACGCGGATCTTCGAGCCGCCCTTGACGAGCAGGAACGTGCGGTGCTGCTCCTGGCTGACGATCTTCTCGACGATGGAGCCGGCCTCCACGTTGCCGTGGACCTTGAGCTCCTTGCCCTCCCAACCGGCGAGGTCGCCGGTCGAGATCAGCTCGTCGACCATCTTGTAGTGCTGGGCGTGGTCTACGGAGGTGTAGACGAGGAAGCCCGCGCCGCCGAGCACGACGGCGACGGTCAGGGCGATCTTGGTGAGGGTAGCGTTTTGCATGAAGGAAACCCCTCCGCGACGACGGCGGCAAAGCCCGACGGGCCCGTGAAGTGGCCAACCGTACCACGGTTGGTTGCATTCCCCTCCCCCGAAGCTTGCTCAGGAATTCGCCCTCTCCGACGGAGCGAGCGGCCTGCGACAGTTAGCCGCCCATCCCGATCATGTGCTTGCGCGGGCCGCCGGTGCCCGAGCGCTCGAAGGTGTGACCCTCCCGCTTGCCGGTCACGGACGCAGCGATGGCCCGCGTGAGGTCGTCGTCCGAGCCGCCGCCGCGGAGGACGTCGCGCAGGCTGACGGCGTCGTCGTGCCCGAGGCAGGCGTGGAGATCGCCGGTCGCCGTCAGCCGCAGCCGGTTGCACGCCGCGCAGAAGTGGTCGGTCATCGCCGAGATGATGCCGACCTCGCGGCCGCTGCTCGTGGTCCAGTGGCGCGCCGGGCCCGGGTCGCGCCGCGCGCTCGCCGCGACCGTCAGCGGGCCGAGCTCCGCCTCGAGGATCTGCCGGATCGAGGCGGACGAGATCTCGGCGTCGGCGGCGTAGAGCTGCCCCGCGGACATGGGCATGTGCTCGATGAACCGCGGGGTCGCGCCATGGAGCCAGGCGTACCGCGCGAGCGCGACGAGCTCGCCGTCGTTGACGCCGCGGAGCGCCACGGTGTTGAGCTGGACCGGCAGGCCGGCGGCGCGGGCGGCGGCAATCCCGGCCTGCACGCGGGCGAGATCTCCGCGGCCCGTCAGCTCGCGGAAGCGGTCGGGGTCGAGCGTGTCGATCGAGATGTTCAGCCCGGTGAGCCCGGCGGCCACGAGCGCACGGGCGTGCTCGGCCACGAGGTGCCCGTTGGTCGTCATCACGACCTGCTCGATGCCGGGGATGGCGGCGACGCGGCGCACGAGCGCGCCGATCTCCGCCCGGACCATCGGCTCGCCCCCGGTCAGCCGGATCTTGCGCACGCCGAGGCCCGCGAACAGGCGCACGACGCGCTCGATCTCCTCGAAGGACAGGAGCGCGGCGCGCGGCTGGAACTCGATCGACGTGCCGAGCGCCTCCGGCATGCAGTAGCTGCAGCGGTAGTTGCACCGGTCGGTGACCGACACGCGCAAGTAGCGGACGTGCCGCGCGAAGAGATCTACCAGCGGATCGAGGGGGAGCGCCCCACCCATCACGGGAGGTGCGACCTGGCCGATCACGGGTAGATGGAGCCGCATGGACACCTGGGAGTAGACCTCGCGTAACCGTTACGTCAAGGCGATGTCACGGTTAGCCGGAATCGTGTTTTCCCGTACACCTAGCCGTCCGAATCTGGCTTGACAGATCGAACGAAAACCCGCATCTATCCCGCGTCCACGCACGCTCGTGTGGATCAGGAGAATCGATGATTCAGCAGCAGAGCAGCCGACCCCGGACGGGCACCCAGCCCCCCGATGACAACAAGTCCAGCCTCGATGGGCTGTGGGTCCTGCTGGTCCAGAATGACGGCGAGCTCGCGGCGCAGGACGCCGACGGGCGCGTGCCGATGATCGCCCGCACCGGGACGGATCAAAACTACTTGCTCGTGTTCAAGAACGTCGCGAAGGCGCGGCAGTTCGTGGTGTCGTCGTCGCTCGAGGGCGCCGAGCCCCGCATGGTCGTCCGCGGCAACCGCGACGAGCTGCTCCGCATCGCGAAGGTGGCGAACGTCGTCGGCATGCTCCTCGACTACGACGCGACGACGCAGGCCTACGCCTCGGCGTCGGCGCTGTCGTAGCGGCCGCTCGCTTCAGCCCGTCACGATCACTTCATCGACCTCGCCGCGCTTCGCCGCGTCGCTGTTGATCGCGCGCGCGCACTTCACGCGGTCGATCTGGAAGCCCTTGTAGAGCGACCGGACGAACGGCGTGTCGCTGTTCGACAGCATGACCTTGCAGCCGCGGCCCACCAGCTCGCGGGCGGTCTGGGCCAGCTCGCGCTGCTGGTCCTGCCCGAACATCCCCGCGGTGTAGCTCGTGAAGCTCGCCGTCGGCGTCAGCGGGTCGTACGGCGGATCGAAGTATGCGAAGTCGCCGCGGCCGGCGTCCGTCACCGCATCGCGATAGTCGCCGCGCCGGAGGTCTGCCCGCGCCAGCGCCGCCGCCGCCGCCCGCAGCGCCTCCGGCACGCAGATCGGCGGATCGACATAGCGGCCGATCGGCACGTTGAAGTCGCCGGCGCGGTTCACGCGCCAGAGCCCGTTGAAGCAGGTCTTGTTCAGGTAGATGAACGTCGCCGCGCGCTCGGAGGCCGGCCAGGACTCGTTGCGATCGTTCCAGCGCGTGCGCGTCTTGTAGTAGTGGGTCTCGTCGTGGAGCGCGCGATGCTTCTCGAGGCCGCGGATGACGCCGGCGACGTTCGTCGCGAGCGTGCGGTAGAGGTTCACGAGGTCCGGATTCGAGTCCGACAGCACGGCGCGCGTGGGCGCGACCCGGAAGAACAGCGCCGCCCCGCCGGCGAAGGCCTCGAAGTACCGGTCGAACTTCGCCGGCATGCGAGCCTGGAGCTCGGGCAGGAGCCGGGTCTTGCCGCCGACCCACTTCACGACGGGATGGGCGGGGGCGATCTGCGGAACGACATCGGGCGCGCGGACGATACGCAGCGCGGAGCGGGGCGACATGTAGGTGATCGTCGGTCCAGCGAGATCTCGTCTCCAGTTTTTGTACTGATTTCAAGTACATACGTATCCGCTTATAGAGCGTGTACGATCTGGGCATGCGAGCCGGACGGCTTCTCGCCAGTGGTGTCCTCGCGGCCGCGTGCGCGCATTCCGGCGACACCGGGATCGAGATCGACGTGCACGTGCCCGTCGGCGTCGGCAGCGCGACCGAGCTTGTCCTCTACCTCGGCCAGACCTCCGCCGCTCCGCCGGTGGCCGAGCCGATCCAGACGCAGCACTCCGCGCAGAAAGTTCCTGCCCTCCTCTATCGCCGCGATCCGCACAACCGCGGCGATCGCGTCGCGCTGACGCCGGGCAAGAGCGACTACGTCTTCTACTTCCAGGCCGGCGGCACGGACCAGCCGTCGGCGATCGCGATCGTCGCCGCCGTCGCCGTCACCGCCGACAACGCGCCCGTCGCGCTCGGCGTGCTCACCGATCTCGCGGTCGCCGACCCCGGCCATGTCTACCGGTATCCCGTGACGCTCGTACCGGCGGCGGACCTCGCGCACGACCCGACCAACGCGGCGGGCACGACCGGCGTGGAGCTCTGGCCGGACGAGGCGCCCGGCCACTTCGCCGAGGCGTGCGCGCGCATCGCGCAGGCGGGCGTGGGCTCGGACATCCTGTTCGTCAACGACGAGGCGGATCCGGACTGCGACTCGTTCATCACGAACGAGTGCGACGCGAACGCGTTCGACGCGACGACCCAGGCCGAGGTACCGCCGACGAAGTTCACGTGCACGGGCGAGCGCACGGCGAGCGTGATGGAGAACGGCAACACGGTCGACCGGACAATCTGCGAAGCGGGCGCGCCCGCGTGCGTCGATGGCAAGGGCTCCGACGGCTGCGGTGGCAGCGCCTACTGCATGCAGAACGCGGTCTGCGAGGCGTGCTCGGACCCGGCGGACACGGCGTGCATGCTCGGCGTCGCTGGTGCGGTCGTGGTGCACTGCACGTTCGGCGCGGCACCCGACCCCGTGGACCACACCCAGGTAGACCTGTGCGGGCACTCCGCCGACGTCCCGGCGATCGTCACCCATGACTTCGGCAACCTCGCGCTGCTCCAGCCGGACGGCCAGCTCGGTCCGGGGGGCACGTTCGGGAGCGGCTCCGCGGGCCTCGCGGTCGGAGATACCGTCGTCAAGGCGTCCGGCTCGCTGGCGGCGCTGGCCGTGCCGGCGAGCACCGCGGACGGGCTCCTGTTCGGGACCCTCAAGCAGGGACCCGGGACGCGCGGCGTCGCGGTGCCATTCCGCGCCGAGGTCCAGGTGATCGCCGATTGCGACGCTGACGCGGTCACGCAATGCGTTGTCGACGGGCCGACGGATGACAATGCATTTCTCGATTGCTTGAAGTCGGCCCCGCCGCCGGGCGACGGGCTCCCGCCTGGGGCCTAGCGGCCCGCTCCGCAGCGGCTACGCCTGCAGCGTGTCGTACGCGTGCGCGGTCATCGCGAACGTGCCGCCGCCCGCCGTGGCGCTGCGGAGATCCGTCGAGTAGCCGAACATGTGACGGAGCGCGACGTGGGCCTGCACCACGCGCTTCGCGCCGCGCTGCGCGACGTCGAGGACGTTGCCCCGCCGGCGGTTGAGGTCGCCGATGACCGCGCCGAGGTACTCGTCGTCGACGACCACCTCGACGGCCATGATCGGCTCGAGCCGCGACGGGTTGGCCGCCGCCACCGCGCGCCGGCAGGCCTCGGCCGCGGCCGCGCGGGCGCCGATCTCGCCGTTCGCGCCTTCGCGCAGGCCGATCGCGGTGAGGGTGACCTCGACGTCCTCGAGCGGATAGCCATCGGGCCCGCTCGACGCCGCGTCACGCAGGCCCTGCATCGCGGCCGTGACGATGTTCTCCGGCAGCAGCAGGGCCGCCGCGGCGGGGATGGCGCGCTTGAACTCCATGCCCGAGCCACGCGCGCGCGACCGCACGGTGGCGCTCGCCTCGCCGTAGATCTGCTGCTCCTTCATGTCGCGCTCGAACACGGCGTGCCCCGCGCCTTCGCCGAGGATCGTCTCGCGATACACGACCTGGGGCTTGCCCGCTCGCGCCAGCGCGCCGTACTCGCGCTTCATGCGGTCGACCATGACCTCGAGGTGGAGCTCGCCCATGCCCGAGATGATCGTCTGGCCGGTCTCGGGGTCGTCCTTCACGCGGAAGGTCGGATCTTCCTCGGTCATCTTCACGAGCGCGAAGTCGAGGCGCTCCTTCGCGGCCGCGGTGTCGGCCTCGATGGCCTGCGAGATCACGGGCTCGTAGGTGTCGATGCGCTCGAGGAGGATCGGCGCCTTCGGATCGCAGACCGTGTCGCCGGTCGTGGCGTCCTTGAGCCCCGCGGCCGCGACGATCTCGCCGGCCACGGCCTTGTCGAGGCGCTCGCGCTTGTTGGCATGGACGCGGAACAGCCGAGCGATCTTCTCCTTCTTGCCCGTGCGGACGTTGAGGATCTCGGCGCCGGCCTCGATCGTCCCCGAGAACACGCGCAGGAAGACGACCTTGCGGCCCTCGTCCATCGCGATCTTGAACGCCAGCGCGGCGAACGGATCGGTGTTCTTCGGCGCGCGGGTGATCTTCTCGCCGTCGCCGCCGTCCTTGAGCGTGCGCGGATCGACGCCCTGCACCGCCGGCACGTCGACGGGCGACGGGAGGTACGCGATCACGGCGTCGAGGAGCGGGTGGATGCCCTTGTTGCGGAGCGCCGTGCCGCACAGGACGGGGATGATCTTCACGGCGATCGTCGCCTTGCGCAGCGCCGCCGCGAGCTCGGCCGGGCTGAAGTCGCCGCCGTCGAGGTACTTCGCGGCGACGGTGTCGTCGACGTCCGCGAGCGCCTCGATCATCTGATCGCGCGCGCTGGCGGCGGAGGCGACGAGGTCGGCGGGGATCGGGATGACCTCCGGCGCGTCGGTGACGTCGCCCGTGTACATGAGCGCGGTCATCGCGACGAGATCGATGCAGCCCGCGAACGCGTCCTCGGAGCCGATCGGGAGCTGGATCGGGACCGCGTTGGCGCCGAGCTGGGCGCGGATATCAGCGACGACGGCGGCGAAGTCCGCGCCGACGCGGTCGATCTTGTTGACGAACGCGAGCCGCGGCACGCGGAACTTGTCGGCCTGGTGCCAGACGGTCTCCGACTGCGGCTGCACGCCGGCGACACCGCAGAACACGACGACCGCGCCGTCGAGGACGCGCAGCGAGCGCTCGACCTCGATCGTGAAGTCGACGTGGCCCGGCGTGTCGATGAGGTGGATCTCGTGCTTCTTCCACTCGAACGTCGTCGCGGCGGCGGTGATCGTGATGCCGCGCTCGCGCTCCTGCTCCATCCAGTCCATCTCGGTCTCGCCGTCGTGGACCTCGCCGACCTTGTGGATCTTGCCAGCGTGGAAGAGGAACCGCTCCGACACCGTGGTCTTGCCGGCGTCGATGTGCGCGACGACGCCGAGGTTGCGGACGAGATCGATCTTCGCCATGGCGCGGGCGGTATAGCGCGAAAAGGCGCATAAGATCAGGCATGCGCGCGGTGCGACTCGGGCTGGTCGTGATCGGCCTGGGACGCGTCGCCACGGCCGCCCCGGTGCCCCCGGCGCCTCCAACGCCGGGAGACGTCGAGCAGGCAAAGGGCCTCTACGCCACCGCGGAGAAGGAGCTGGCGCTGGGGGCCTACGCCGACGCCGCGCGCGACTACGGGGTCGCGTACGAGCGGTCCCGGGACCCCGTGCTCTTCTACAAGATCGCGACGGCCCGCGAGAAGAACGGCGAGTGCGCGGTCGCGGTCGTGTACTTCCGGCGCTACCTGAAGGAGGCCGCGCCGGCGCCGCGGTTCGTCGAGCTCGTGACCCGGCGAATCACCGCCTGTGGCGCGACCATCGAGGAGCCGCCGCCGCCCGCCCCTGTCACGACGTCTCCGCCCGCGCCGCCACCGGTGACGGTCACCCCGCCCGCGCCGGCCCCGCGCGCCGTGCCACCGCCTGTCACCCTGCCCGCTGCCAACTCTCACCCTGCGGCGTGGGTCGTCGGGGCCAGCGCACTCGCGCTCGCGATCAGCGGCGTGGTCCTCGCCGAGGCCGCCCACTCCTCCGAGTCGGACATCACCGACCTCTATGTCGGCTTCCAGAACACGCCGCCGACCTACGACGCGGCCACGCAGAAGCGCTACCAGGACCTCCTCGACCAGGGCCACCGCTACCAGGATCTCTCCTGGACCGCGTTCGGCCTCGGCGCCGTCGCGGCCGGCGTCTCGGCGTACCTGTTCACGCGGCACGGCGACGAGACCGTCCTCGTGCCGACCGCGTCTGCCCACGGCGGCGGCCTCGCCGCGACCTGGTCATTTTAGATCCGGGCGACGATCCGGTTAGTATCAGCCCCATGCACAAGCTGCTCGTGGGGGTACTGGCCGTGGCTGCGACGGGAGGCGTCGCGCTCGCGGCTCCGACGAAGGCCGAGATCGCGCAGGCCAAGAAGCTGTACACGGCGGCGGAAGCGGAGAGCCGTGTCAACAAGTTCACCGAGGCCGCGAAGGACTACACGGCCGCGTACGAGCTGACGAAGGACCCCGCGCTGCTGTTCAAGATCGCCAGCGCGCACCAGAACGCCGGCGCGTGCGACGCGGCCGTGCCGTACTACCGCCAGTACCTCGAGCAGGGCGCGCCGAACGCGAAGAACACCGCGCTCACGAAGGAGCGCATCACGAAGTGCGCCGCGCCGGTGAGCGAGCCACCGCCGGTCACGCCGGTCGTGGTGGCGCCCCCGGTCGCCGAGTCGCGGCCGTCGCCGCCGCCGGAGCCGGTCGCGCCGCCGCCCCACGACATGCCCGGGCCGGTCACCGACGCACCGCCGCCGGAGAAGAAGGTGACGATCGTCGCCTCGACGGCGGACTTCGGACCGGCGCCGGGCCACGAGCGCGACCGGGCGTGGACGTACGCCGGTGGCGCCGCGCTGCTCGTGGGCGCCGGGGTCGTGCTGTACGCGCAGGGTCGCTCGTCGGGGTCGGATGGATACAAGGACGCCGGGTATGCCTCGTTCGGCATCGGTGGGCTCGCCGCCGTCGCGTCGGTGTACTTCTTCGCGCGCCACAGCTCGCAGGAACACCCGCGGACGTCGCTGGTTGTCCCGACCGCCGACGCGCACGGCGCAGGCATCGCCGCGCTGTTCGCGTTCTAAGCCGCGTCGGGTCAGCGCTGGCCGGGGGCCGGCGCGGGCGCCGAGGCCACCTTGGGCGGCGTCGGATGTACGAACGCGAGCTCGGCCTCGACCCAGCGGCCGATGTCCTTGTCGGTGGCCGACATCCCGTGGGCCTTCATGACCGCCTCGAACTCCGTCTCGAACGCCGCCGCGTTGGCGGGCCGCTTGTCGCGCTCGAACGCCATCGCGCCGAGGAGCACGCGGTCGAGCTCCGGCGGCAACCCCGCGCGCAGCGTGGACGGCGGCGGCAGGTGCGGCCAGTTCTCGACGCCGAGGTGCGCGAGCGACGCGAGGTCGAGGTTGACGCCGTGGTTCGTCACGATCTCGTAGCCGACCGCCGCCACCGAGTAGACGTCCGCGCGGACGTCGACCTGCTCGCCGACGCGCTGCTCGGGCGCCATCATCGACGGCGTGCCCTTCGTCTCGCCCGCGACCGTCAAATGCGACTGGTTCGCGGCCTTCGCGATGCCGAAGTCGACGACCTTCACGCCGCCGTTGCGCGAGACGAGGACGTTCGCGCTCTTCACGTCGCGATGGATGATGCCGAGCGGGATGCCGTCGGAGGCCGTCGCCGTGTGCGCGGCGTGGAGACCGTCGCAGATGCGGCGCAGGATGCCGAGGCCGACGTCGAGCGGCACGGGTCGGATCCCTGCGCGGGCGGACATCAGCAGGCGCTCCAGGTCCACGCCATCGACGTACTCCATCACGATCGCGTAGTCGTTGCCGATCTTGCCGAGGTCCTGGATCGCCACGACGTTCGGGTGGTGGACGGTCGCGGCGAGCCGCGCCTCGTCGAGGAAGTGCTCCACCGCCCGCTCGTTGCGCGCGAGGTGCGCGTGCATGACCTTGAGCGCCACGAGCTTCTCGAAGCCCGCCTCGCCTTTGCTGCGCGCGAGGTAGACGTCGGCCATGCCGCCGGATCCGAGGCGCCGCACGACCTCCCAGCGGCCGATCATCGAGCCGGGCGTGGCGTCGTGGGAGATCCCGCCGAGGTGCAGGCCCGGGTCCATCGCCGGGATCGTGGGCGTGCCCTGCGCGATCCCGCGGGCCTGCGTGCTGCGCGTGGCGGCCGGATCGACGGCGCCGTCGTCCGGGCGGCGCTTGCCGGTCACGAGGCCGATCAGCACGAGCAGGAGGCCGAAGCCAGCGACGCCGGCGCCGGCGTAGAGCACCCCGGGCGCGACCCCGCCGACCACGGGCGGCTCGTCGACGACGAGGTGCATCGTGGGGTGGTTCGGCAGGTCTTTCGTCATCTTCGAACCGGCCGCCGGCCCCGGCGCGCCGATCGGCAGCTCCTGGTCGCCCACGACGAACGTGCCCGTGATGCCGACGTCCGCCAGGCGCTTCACGGCGGTCGCGAGGTCGAGCGTGCGGGTCACCGTGACGAAGCCGGCCTTCTCCGCCGCGATCGCCGGGTCGCTCGGCGTGATGTTGACGACGCGCGTGACGCGGATCTTGCCGCCGACGAGCTCCTCGTACGCGCCCGGCTTGCCGTCGTGCGGCGACGGCGCCTGGCCCTCGGGCACCGTGAACAGCACGATCGGCGCGCCACCGGTCGGGACCTGGCCGAGCTCGATGACGTCGCCGGGGGCCGCCTTGAAGTCGAGCGCGGTGTTGCGCAGGTCGAGCGCGGTCTCGGCGTTCGTGCCGACCACGGCCTTCACCTGCAAGTTCTCCGCGATCGAGTTCGCGCGCGTCTCGACGGCGGTCCCGGCGTTCCGGATGTCGCCGTCGAGCTGCGCGACGGCCGAGCCCATGGCGTCGGTCGCCTGCGGGGCCATGCCGCCCTGCTGCTTTTGCGTCAGCGCAAAGCCGAGCGCGGCCCCACCGGCGGCCACGCAGACGAGCCCCGCGACGAGCGGGAGTCTACCCACGCTTCCCACCGAACTTGTCGGGTTGCGGGCCGGTCGGCGCGTCCGCGCTGACGCCCACATCGACGGCGTTCTTGCCCTGCTTGATCGTGATCTCCTGCGCGATCGGCGCCTTGCTGCGCTCCGACCAGACCTTCATCTTGTACTTGCCCGGCTCGAGGTGCCGGAACTCGTAGTGCCCGGTGTCGTCGGTGACGACGTACGCGGGTGCGGCGACGATCGCGATGTACGCCGACATGTTCGCGTGCAAGTTGCAGCCGAGGCGGATGATGCCTTCCTTCGGGAAGGTGTACTCGCGGGCCTCGCCGGACTTGTAGAGGCCGAGGTCGAAGGAGCCCGTCGGCGACGTGGAGAACACGTTGTGAAAGACGTTGTCGAAGTTCGGGAACGAGACGGTCGAGCCCGTGGAGATCGCCATCAGGTGCGGCGAGAACTCGCGGCCGCGCTGTTCGACGACGAGGTGCTTCGGCGTGCGCGACTTCCACTTGCCGCTGGCCGGCTCGAGCGTGACGAGGCCGAACGCGCCCGCGAGCGGCTTGCCGTCGATCTGCACGACGCCGGCGAGGCTGCCCTCGACCCGGGGCGGCGGGACTTTCTCCTTCTCGTCCTCGGCCTCGGAGCTGCCGAACACCTTCGGTTGCGGACCCTCGTTCGGGTCGAACTTCACGGGCGCGGTCGCGACGCGCGGCGGGGCACCGTCGCGGAACAACGGGGCAATCGCGGCGAGGGCATCGGGCCCGGTCTCCAGCTCGGCCGTCGAGAACAGGTACTCGGCGACGCTCTTGTTGCCGGAGGCGAGCGCGCGGCCCGCCTTGTCGAGCTGATCGGCGGCGTCCCGCAGGATCGCGGCGCGGTCCCCGACGGGGCCACCGGCCCCGGACGGCTTCGCCGCATCGGACGTGGGCGTCGTTGCGGCCGCCCCGCTGCCGCCGGCCGGCGGGGGCGTCGTGGTCGTCCGAGGCGCCTTCGAGTCGCCACCACAGGCCGGGAGCGCGATCGCAGTCACGAGGGTCGCGGCGGCGACCGCTCCCACCAGGAGGTCTCGGGCGTTCATGTCGGCCCTCATTGTACGCCCCAGGTGCCGGAGGTGATCGGTTCTGGCCACGAGTTCCATGATAGGGTGCCGCCGTTTCTATGGTTTTCGGCCTGTTTTCCAAAGAGAAGTCCCTCCAGCGCCTCATCGAAAAGGCGACGAACAAGCTCGCCCAGCAACCGGACCGGTGGGGCGCGCTAGAGCGCCTCCGGGACGAGGGCACGGACGACGCGTTGTTCGGCCTGTGCAAGCGCTTCGGCGTCACTAGCATGAAGGGCGTCGAAGACGAGCAAGAGAAGAACTGGGTCGTCGACACGCTCGTCGCGAAGGACGCGGTCGCCCTCGCCCCGCTCATCCGCTACATGAAGACCGCCGAGCAGCTCGCGTTCCCGCTGCGCGTGCTCGAGCAGATCACCACGCGCGACAAGGCGATGCCCGTCATCGACGAGCTGTTCGCGAGCGAGCCGCCGGGCTACGTCCGCATGCCGGACCGCCGGATCGACCTGCTCCGCTGGTTCGCGGAGTGGAAGCCGGCCACGGACGACGAGGTCATCGCGCGGCTGACGCCGTACCTCACGGACTTCGACGAGAACGTCCGCTTCGCGTCCATCGACGGGCTCAACGGCCGCGACGCCGAGAAGATCGCGAAGCCGCTCATCGACGCGCTCCTGCGCCCCGAGGAGGAGTCGGGCCGCATCCGCCGCACGATCATCGAGGTGCTGGCAAAGTCCAAGGTCCCGCTCGGCGACCGCGCAGACCTGGTCGCGGGCCGCATGCAGGGCCAGGCGGCAGACGAGTACAAGATCGTCGACGGCCACGTCGTGAAGCGGTAGCGGCGATGTCGGCGACGGCGGCGGTGCTGGCGGAGGTCGCGTTGTTCGCGGACCTCGACGATCGCGACCGGGCGGTCCTCGCCGAGCGCGTCGACGTGATGACGCTCGAGGTCGGCAAGGTCCTGTTCGAGTACGGCGATCCTGGCGACTGGATGGTGATCGTCAAGGCCGGCGCCGTCGAGCTCACGGTGAAGACGAAGACCGGCGACAAGGTGTTCCTCGAGACGATCGAGGCCGGCGAGTTCTTCGGCGAGATCTCCCTCCTGGACGCCGGCGCGCGCACGGCAACGGCCACGGTGGTCGTGGGCGGCGAGGCGCTGATCGTCGACCGCGGCGACCTCGACGAGCTCCTCAAGATCAACCCGGCGGCCGCGATGCGCCTCCTGCGCGCCACGGGCAAGCGGCTCCGCAACAACGCCGCCATCGTGCGCAACGCGGCCGCGCGCAACGTCAACGAGATCGAGAGCGACCGCGCGAACCGCGGCAATATTGTCCTGCGCATCGCGGACTGGGTCGCGAACTTTTCCGGCAGCATCACGTTCCTCGTCCTGCACGTGGTCGTGTTCGCGATCTGGCTCCTGTTCAACGGGTTCCTGCCGCAGGCGTTCGACCCGTTCCCGTTCAACCTCCTGACGATGTGCGTCTCGCTCGAGGCCATCATCCTGTCGACCTTGCTGCTGTTCTCGTCGAACCGGCAGTCCGCGCGCGACCGGGTGCGCAGCGACATCGAGTACGACGTCAACCTCAAAGCCGAGCTGCAGATCCAGCACCTGCACGAAAAGATCGACGATCTGCATACGCAGCTCCTCACGCGGCTCGAAGCCATCGATCCGCATCGCCCGGCTCACTCGACCCGTGGTACATGACGCTCCGTGCCACGGCGCGGTGACCTCGAATCGGTTCTGATCATCGGATCGGGGCCGATCGTCATCGGTCAGGCGTGCGAGTTCGACTACTCGGGCACGCAGGCCTGCAAGGCGCTCCGCGAGGAGGGGATCCGGGTCATCCTGATCAACTCCAATCCGGCGACGATCATGACGGATCCGGAGCTGGCCGACGCGACGTACGTCGAGCCGCTCACCGTCGAGGTCCTCGACATGGTGCTCGCGCGCGAGAAGCCGACCGCCATCCTGCCCACGATGGGCGGGCAGACGGCGCTGAACCTCACGATGGCGGCCCACGCGGCCGGGATCCTCGCGAAGCACGGCGTCGAGCTGCTCGGCGCGAACGTGAAGTCGATCGAGATGGCCGAGGATCGGGAGCTGTTCAAGCAGGCGATGGCGCGCATCGCGCTCGCCTGTCCCGCGTCCCGGCTCGTGACGTCGGTCGCCGAGGCGCGCGCCGCGACGGCCGAGATGGGCTTCCCCGCGATCCTGCGCCCGAGCTTCACGCTCGGTGGGTCCGGCGGCGGCATCGCCTACAACCGCGCCGAGCTCGACCGCATGGTCCAGTTCGGGCTCGACATGTCCCCGGTGCACTCGATCCTCATCGAGGAGAGCGTCATCGGCTGGAAGGAGTTCGAGCTCGAGGTCGTCCGCGACTCGAACGACAACACCGTCATCATCTGCTCGATCGAGAACCTCGATCCGATGGGCGTGCACACGGGCGACTCGATCACCGTCGCGCCCGCGATGACGCTGACGGACAAGGAATACCAGCGCATGCGCGACGCGAGCATCGCGATCATGCGCGAGATCGGCGTCACCACGGGCGGCAGCAACGTGCAGTTCGCCGTGGATCCGAAGACGGGCCGCATGCTCGTCATCGAGATGAACCCGCGCGTGTCCCGGAGCTCGGCGCTCGCGTCGAAGGCGACCGGGTTCGCGATCGCGAAGATCGCGGCGAAGCTCGCCATCGGCTACACGCTCGACGAGCTGCACAACGACATCACGCGCGTCACGCCGGCCTCGTTCGAGCCCACGATCGACTACGTCGTCGTGAAGTGGCCGCGCTTCGCGTTCGAGAAGTTCCCGAGCGCGTCGACGGTGCTCGGGCCGCAGATGCGCTCGGTCGGCGAGGCGATGGCGATCGGCCGCACGTTCCGCGAGGCGCTGGGGAAGGCCATTCGCTCGCTCGAGACGGGGCGCGCCGGGTTCGACTTCCCGGCGGATACGCTCCCCGGGGGAACCCTGCCGGCTCCGCCGGTAGGGGGGCGGAGCCCTGGTGACGAGCTGGAACGCGTCATTGCCGTGCCGGGGCCGGACCGGCTCTATCAGGTCGCGAACGCGCTGCGCGCCGGCGTGAGCCTCGAGCGCGTGCACGAGCTGACGAAGATCGACCCGTGGTTCCTGCACCACGTCGCCGCGATCGTCGCCGACGAGGCGAAGTGCGCCGATGGCACCGCCTCGCTGCGCGACCTCAAGCGCGCCGGCTTCAGCGACCGGCGCATCGCGGCGCTGACGGGCACGACGGAGGCGAGCGTCCGCGCGAAGCGGCACGCGGCCGGCGTGCGCCCGGTCTACAAGCGCGTGGACACGTGCGCGGCCGAGTACGAGTCGCACACGCCGTACATGTACTCGACGTACGAGGAGGAGTGCGAGTCGCGGCCGACCGACCGCAAGAAGGTGATCATCCTCGGCGGCGGGCCGAACCGGATCGGCCAGGGCATCGAGTTCGACTACTGCTGCGTCCACGCGGCGATGGCGCTCCGCGAGGAGGGCATCGAGTCGATCATGGTGAACTGCAACCCGGAGACGGTGTCGACGGACTACGACACCTCGGACCGGCTGTACTTCGAGCCGCTCACGCTCGAGGACGTCCTCGAGATCTGCCACCTCGAGAAGCCGTTCGGCGTCATCGTGCAGTTCGGTGGCCAGACCCCGCTCAAGCTCGCGCTGCCCCTCGCCGCGGCCGGCGTGCCGATCCTCGGGACGCCCGCGGACGCGATCGATCGCGCGGAGGACCGCCAGCGCTTCGGCGAGGTGATGGCGAAGCTCGGGCTGACGGCGCCGCGCTGGGGCATCGCGCGATCGCTCGACGAGGCCCGCGCCGTGGCCGCGCAGATCGGCTTCCCGGTGATGGTGCGCCCGAGCTACGTGCTCGGCGGCCGCGCGATGGAGCGCGTGTACGACGCGCGGGGGCTCGAGGATTACTTCGGGCGCTTCCTGCTCGCCGCGCGCGGCGGTGGGGGGCCCAGCGGGAGCGACGAAGGCGCGAGCGTCGGGTTCCCGCTGCTCGTCGATCAGTTCCTGGCGGACGCGGTGGAGCTCGACGTCGACGTCGTGGCCGACCACACCGGCGCGGTCGTGGTCGGCGGCGTGATGGAGCACATCGAGGAGGCCGGCATCCACAGCGGCGACTCGGCGTGCTCGCTGCCGCCCTACTCGCTTCCCGCGGACCTCGTCGACGAGGTGAAGCGCCAGGCGCGGATGCTCGCGAAGGAGCTCGGCGTCATCGGGCTCATGAACACGCAGTTCGCCATCCACGCCGGCGAGGTCTACGTGCTCGAGGTCAACCCGCGCGCGTCGCGCACGGTGCCGTTCGTGAGCAAGGCGATCGGCAAGCCGCTCGCGAAGATCGCGGCGAAGGTGATGGCCGGGCGCACGCTCGCCGAGCTCGGCATGGTCGAGGTCGAGCCTCGGCACGTCGCGGTCAAGGAGGTCGTGTTCCCGTTCGTGAAGTTCGAGGGCGTGGACACGATCCTCGGCCCCGAGATGCGCTCGACCGGCGAGGTCATGGGCATCGACAGCGACTTCGCGCGCGCGTTCGCGAAGAGCCAGCTCGCCTCGGGGACGCAGCTCCCGAAGGGCGGCACGGCCTTCCTGTCCGTCCGGGAAGCGGACAAGGCGCACATCGCCGAGATCGGCCGCCGGCTCGTCACCCTCGGCTTCAAGCTGCTCGCGACGCACGGCACGGCCGCCGTCCTGCGCGCCGCTGGGCTGTCCGCGGTGGGCATCAACAAGGTGCTCGAGGGCCGCCCGCATTGCGTCGACGCGATGGACAACCGCGAGATCCAGTTCGTCATCAACACCACCGAGGGCGCGCAGGCGATCATCGACTCGCAGTCCCTGCGCCGCGCGGCCCTGATGAACGGCATCACCTACTTCACGACGCTGCGCGGCGCCCGGGCCGCCCTCGAGGCGATCGCCGTCGCCCGCCGCGGCGACATGCGCGTGCAGTCGCTGCAGAAGTACATCGCCGACGCCTGACGGGTCAGAACGCCTGGTCGGCCATCACGTAGGCGCCGATCGGACGCGCGTCCGGTGACCACGCGAGGTCGGCGCGGACGAGGAACGAGCGGCCCTGCTGGATGCGGATGCCACCTCCGACGCCGTAGTGGATGCCCAAGCCGGTGCCGTCCTGATCGGGGTGAGCCGCGCGGATGTCCGTCCACACGCGGCCGGCGTCGAAGAAGCCGGCAAACCCGACGATGAAGCGCCGCGACACGGCCTCGAACCGCCAGACCTTCGCGCGGAGCTCGACGTTGCCGAACGCCTTGACGTGCCCGTAAAAGGAGTAGGCGGGCACGCCGCGCACGCCCTGCGTGCCGCCGATCGCCGACGTCTCCTCGTAGCGCGACTCCTCGTAGAACGGCACGTTGCCGGTCTGGAGATCGCCGACCGCGCGCAGCGCGAGGACCAGCTTGTTCGGGACCAGCGTGCGGTAGTACCTCACGATGGCGTCGTACTGCTCGTACTGGTACGGCAGCGCATCCCCGAGGCGCGGGCTGACGCGGAGCTTGATCTGGTGCCACTGGCCCGAGTTCGGGGCGAGCTCGTTGTCACGCGAGTCGTACGCGAGGCCCGTCTCGAGCCGCAGCACGCCGTGTGACTTGGTCAGGAAGGGATCGGTCACGCCGAGGTCTCGCTCGAGGGTGCTCGTGCTGGCGGACGTGATCTTGTTGTAGGTCGCCTGGATCCCGTCGAGCGCGAACCAATGGTCGGAGAGTCGCCAGCGGGCGTTCACCGAGATCGCCGGGTGGACGCGCTTGTAGAAGTCGCGGTCCGCCTGGGTGGTGCTCGGGACGCTCGGCTTGTTGCCGATGCCATAGAACGGAAGCGCGCTGTCGAGCGTGAAGGACGGCCGCATCTCGAGCCGCAGGTGGTCGTCGAGGAGCTGCGGGATCGTTAGCGTCGTGGCCAGATCGATGTAGCTCGGCGACGGCGGGCTCTTCGTCGCGACGAACGCGCTGAAGTCGAGCTTCCAGCGATAGATGGGGTTCTTGGGATCGAAGCTCGCGATGCTGCCGATCGCGCCCGCGCCGAACCCGTTGTCGGTGTCGCCGCCCACCAGTGGAAACACGCCGACCTCGCGGCCCGACTCGACCTTCTCGGACGCCATGTCCGAACCCTTCGGGGCAGCCGCGGCGCCCGGCACATCCGCGACGGCGGCGGGCGGGCTGGCGGCCGTGACCGCGGCGATCACGAGCAGCGTGCGCCGCCGCGCATGCCGGGCGGGCGAGGAAGGGAAACGCGAGCGGTTGGTCACCGCCGCGCCATCATTGCACCCGACGTGCCGGACCGGACGCGCGGATCTAGAAGGCCTGATCGGCGATCAGATACGCGCCGAACGGCCGTGCGTCGGGCGACCACGCGAGGTCCGCGCGCACGAGGAACGCACGGCCCTGCTGGATGCGCAGCCCCCCGCCCACGCCGTAGTGCAGCCCGAGGCCGTGGCCGTCGAGCTCGGGGTGCGCCGTGGTGACGTCGGTCCAGACGCGCCCCGCGTCGACGAAGCCGGCGAACCCGACGATCCATTTGCGCGAGACCGCGCTGAAGCGCCACACCTTGGCGCGCAGCTCGACGTTACCGAACACCTTCGCGCGCCCGTACAGCAGGTAGGCCGGTACGCCGCGCACGCCCTGCGTGCCGCCGACGGCGGTGGTCTCCTCGTAGCGCGCCTCCTCGTAGAACGGGACCTGCCCGGTCTCGAGATCGACGACCCCGCGCATCGCGAGGACGAGGCGCTTGTGGAGGAGCGTCGTGTACCAGCGCGCGATCGCATCGTACTGCTGGTACTCGTAGGGCAGCGCGGTGCCGATGCGCGGGCTCGCGCGCACCTTCACCTGGTGCCACTGCCCGGAGTTCGGAGCGATCTCGTTGTCGCGCGAGTCGTACGCGAGCCCGGTCTCGGCGCGCAGGATGCCGTTGGCCTTCAGAAGGTACGGGTCCAGCGCGGCGATCTGGGTCGCGACCGTGCTCCCCGCGTCGGTGGACACCTTCGTATAGCTGACCTGGATCCCGTCGATCGCGTACCAGTGCGCGGACAGGCGCCAGCGCGCGTTCACCGAGAGCGCCGGATGCACTCGCTCGTAGAAGTCGCGGCTCGGGACGTCCTTGCTGGGCACGTTCGGCTCGTTGCCGCGGCCGTAGAAGGGCAGGACGCCGTCGAGCGTGTACGACGGTCGGATCTCGAGGCGAAGCTGATCGTGCAGCATCTGCGGCACGGTCAACACCGCCGCCAGATCGATGAAGCTCGGGGCCGGCAGCGCCTTGGTGAGGTAGATGCCGCGAAAGTCGAGCTTCCAGCGGTAGATCGGATTGTTGCCGTCGAACATCGCGATGCTGCCGATCGCGCCCGCCCCGAAGCCGTGATCGGTATCGCCGCCGAGGATCGGGAACAGGCCGAGCTCGCGGCCGCTGTCCGGGACCGCCGCGGCGCCCGAGCCCGAGCCCGACCCCGACCCCGAGCCCGAGCCGACCGCTGCCGATCCGCTCTGGGACACCGGCTTGTGCTCCGGCTCCATGTCGGTGTCTTTGTCTCTCTCTCGAGGTTTCGCGGTCGCGGAGCCCGATCCCGCGCCGCTTCCCTCGGCGCTCGCGGCGTCGCTGTCCGTCGCGGGCAGTGGCGGATCGTCCGCCGCGGCCGGGCCGGCGAGCCCGCCAAGAATCGCCGCGATCACGCACATCGAGCGCCGGCGCGCGCCGGGGGCGACTCCGCCGAGCAAACAGGACCGTCCGTTCACGTCGGAGCGTCCGGTTGCACCTGTCAGGCCATTCTTTGCTCCGTCCGGTGAACATCCTCGACCACCGCGCCGGGGATGGCTGCGACAAGCGCGCGATACCAGGCCGTCGTCGCAGCGGTTCGCCCGGGGAGCGCAGAGGTCCCCCAGACGATCGCCAGCGTCGCCCGCGTCTGGTCGTGGGTCTTGGTGCGCTGGGCGTCCTTGACCGGCGTTCCGGTCGGCCCCGCGGCGTCCCATAGCACCAGGAGCCCGCTCGCATCGATCACCTGCCCCGAGGGATTGAACGCGTAGGTCGTCCCCGCCGGCGCAACCGCGATCCGCGCCGCGCCCTCGAACCGGTCGAGGTCGACGAGGCTGATCGGCAACCCGCTATGCAGCGACACCACGTTGCACGCATCGACGGCGGCGTTGATCGCGGGAAATCGCCCCTCGGCCAGCGCCCCCACGAGATACTCGCTCGCGGGCTTGCTGCGCCCCGCCGCCTTGAAGCCGCCCGCCCGGAGCAGATCCCGGACGGCCAACCTCAGCACGTCCGGAGCGATGGGAGCGAGCGGCAGCGCCACAGCGTCCGGTGCGGTCAGCGCCGCGATCGCGGCTTGCCGCCCCAGCGCGGCCAGCGGCCGGTCGAACCGGGTCACGAACGCGCCGACCTCCAGCAGCGGATGGTCGGGGACGGCGACGGAGAAGCCCATAGCTATGCGTACCGCCACGCGACGTCGAAACGCATGATGCGATACAGTGTTTTCTGTGAGTGCTCGGGAGGATTCGCCTCCGAATCGTCCGCTGAAGCTCGGACGATACGAGCTGATCACGCGCATCGGGTCCGGCGGCATGGCCGAGGTCCAGCTCGCGATCCAGCGCGGGCCGGCCGGCTTCGAGAAGCTGGTCGTCGTGAAGCTCGTGCACGAGAACCTCGCGAGCCAGAAGTCGTTCGTCGACATGCTCCTCGACGAGGCGCGCATCGCCGCGCTCGTGAAGCACCCGAACGTCGTCGACATCTACGACCTCGGCGAGGTGGACGGTCGCTACTACATCGCGATGGAGTACCTCGAGGGCGAGCCGCTGCTCTCGATCCTGCGCGCGGGTCGCGAAGGTCCGCGCCTCGACGTGATGTCGACGGCGCGCATGATCGCCGACACCGCCGAAGGCCTCGATGCCGCGCACGAGCTGCGCTCGCTCGCCGGCGAAGCGCTCGAGCTGGTGCACCACGACGTCTAGCTCGGCAACATCGTCGTCCTCTACAACGGG
>JANXOM010000223.1 GCA_025353585.1 Deltaproteobacteria bacterium | reverse complement strand
ACCGCGGCGGCTCCGCTCGGCGCGCCGGCCGCGGTCGCCGGCACCCAGGTCTCGGCCGCCACGAACGCGCGCGCCGCCTGCGCCACGCGCGCCGGCAGGTCGCCCGCCACGGCGCTCGCCGACCGTGGACGCCGGCGCTTGGCCCACACGGCGGCGGCGAACGAGCCAACCACGAGCGCCGCGAGCGCCGCGACAAGCAGCGCGCTCACGGACCGCCCGCGTGCTCAGCGCGTGGCAAGCGGACCGACAACCGTCGCCGCCGCGCGCTCCGGCTCGGACCGGAGGCGCTGCGCTTCGCGAACCGACGGCACCGCCGGCGCTTGCGGGCTGCAGACCGTCGCTGGCGCGATCCCGTGATCCGGCTTGCACACCTTCGGCGAGCGCGGCTTCACCGTGCGCGCGCTGGTGCCGATGGCCTGACAGGCACCACCCGCCTTGAACGCCGCGTCCGCGTAGCCGAGCGCCCCGAGGTTACCCGGCTCGCGCGACGACCCGGTCGTCTCGCAGAGGGCGACCGAGCGCATCGCCTGCATCACGTCCAGCGAGAGCGTCCCGCTGCCCGGCATGAACGAGTCACGCGTGCGCCGGCCGGTGAGCGTGTTGATCTGCTCCCAGAACGTCGGGCGCGCGAGGCGACGACCGGCGTTGATGATCGTGTGCGTCTGGTGGAAGAACGTCGGCGAGCTCGCGTCGCCGAAGGTCGGACCCGAGCCGACGCAGGGGTCGAACGAGTTCGTCACCGGGTCGAAGCTCGGGTCGCGTCCGCTCTGCGTCGCGTCGAGGAACGCGAGGTCGAGCGTGCAGCCAGCAGCCTTCGGGTCCGGGTAGCAGCGCTCGCGCACCGACTTGCGGCCGTCGAGCTTGAGGCCCCACATGTCGCCCGCCGCGTCGAGGACGAGCAACCAATCCTGCCCCGGGTTCGTGGACACGATCACATCCTGGGCGTTGATCGCCTGGCCGGGCGCGAGGACGCTCGTCAGCTCGACGGGCACGCCCGGCGCCGCCGGCGTGCGCATGTCGATGTCGAAGACACCGGCCGCGCCCGCGGCGACATAGAGGTGCCCCTGCGAGACCACGAGCTCCTTGGCGTTGATGCCGGGGACCGCGATCGCACCCGCCGCGCCGATGGGCACCGACGGGTTCGTCGGGTCGTCGAGCACGAGCGCCGCGATGCCGCTCGGCGTCGACGCGTACAGCATGAAGCCCGCGATCGCGATCCCGGTGACCGGCTGGCCGATCGTCACCGGCGTGCCGGTCGCGACGGGCGCCGTCGGGTCGGTCAGGTCCAGCACCTCGATGGTGCCCTCCGTGGTGCCGACGTAGAGCAGGTCGCCGGCGAGCGCGATCTCGTTGGCCGTGTGCCCCGAGGGCAGCGCGAGCGTCCCGAGCAGGCGCGCGGCAGGCGCCGCCGCAGTCGGGACGTTGTCGATGTGGACCGTCGCGACACCGGCAGCGCCGACCGCGACATAGACGAACGGGTCAGAGACATCCGGGCCGATGTGCGCGAGCGCGCGAGCCGGCGCGGGCAGCGGCAGGACGAACGAATTCGTCTTGTCCGAGAGCGGCGCGCGTGCCGAGCTCGGGTTGCCGCGCAGCGAGATCTTCGTCAGCACGAGGCTGCCCGCGCCGGCGCCGTTGTCGATCGCCGAGACCGCGAGGTCCTCGAGGGTCGGGGCCGCCGTCCCGCCGACCGTGGTCGGCGTGGGGTTGAAGTTACGGATGAGGACGATGTCGTTCGCCGTCGCGGTCGCGGTGATCCCGTTCGTGCCGTCGAGCACGGGCTCGACGAGCGCGGGGTCGCGGTCGAGGCCACACGCGTCGATCACCATGCCCGGGAAGCGGCTCTTCGCCTTCTTCTTGTTCGTCGCGATCTCGCCGTCCTGCTTGTAGTCGTAGAGCTCGATGCCGCCGGTGCCGGCCGCCATGCCCCAGTCACCCACGTACTGCATCGCGCCGGTGCCGAGGCCGTAGGTCTCGGCGAGGAGGTGCTCGTTGCGCACCCGGCCCGCGGTGTCCACGAGCGTGTGGCAGGTCTCGCAGCCGCGCGCCTCGTGCGGCCGCGTCGTGTGCGGCATCGTCTCGTTCATCGCCACGGCGCTGGTCGCCACGTTCTGGCGGCCGCTGTTGCCATCGACCGACTGGAACGTCGTGAACGTCAGGTTGTCGCGGACGGAGTTGCCGTCCGCCGCGGTCACCGAGACGTGCGCCTGCATCGAGGATCGGAACGTCGCGAGGCGCCCCTGCTCGGACGAGCCGGAGACGCCGAGGACGAAGGGAGCGCGCATGAGGCCGAGCAGCTGGAAGTCGATGTGACCTTCGTTCTGCTGGTTGCCGAACCAGATCTCGTTCTCCTTCGGCGTCTTGTCGAGGGTCTTGAGGTCCGCGAGGAGCTCCGTGCGCTGCGCGTCGCCGATGTTCGCGTTGACGTGGCAACCGACGCAGTTGTGGATCCAGCTCGAGTGGCACGCGGCGCACTCGATCTTGGCTGTCACGAGCTTGGACTGGCCGGGGACGCCGGCGAACGTGCTGCCCTCGCGCGGGCCGCCGATGTGGTCGGCCGAGTGCGCCTCCTTGGCGAGGTCGTCGGTCTGGTCCGCCGTCTGGGGGACGACCCACGACAGGTTCGGGGTCACGCGCGAGTGCTGGATGATCTGGCCGTTCTTGCTCTCGAAGTACGGGACGAGGTTCGGATCGCGCGTGGTCGCGAGGTTGTTGCCGCCGGTCGGGCCGCTCGTGACGAGCGTCGCCTTCGCCTTCGCGCCGTGGCAGTCCTCGCACTCGATCTCGATGTGGTCCCAGTTCGTCGAGTAGACGTGACCGTCTCCGTGAACGTCCTGCAAGAAGTGGCAGTCGATGCAGTGCATGCCCTTCTCGAAGTGGATGTCCATCAAGCGGGTCGAGCCGTTGCGACCGCCATACACGTAGCGGACCTGGCGACCGTCGATGGAGTTCTCGCGCGGCAGACGGTCGATGAGGTCGAGCTTGCCGTTACCGTTCAGATCCTCGTTGATGGTCTGCGTCGACGTGACGCCGTTCTCGTCGACGTGGCTGAGCACGAGCGACGTCTCGAGCTCGCCGTCGTTGTTGCAATCCTCGCTGTAAATGTTGGCGCCGCAGCCGCCGTTGCCGGCGACGAAGCCGAGCTTCGCGAGGTCCGCGTCGCGCTTGCGAGCCGCGGCGATGACAGCGAGGCCATCGACCGGCTCGACGACCTTGTTGACCTGCGGCTGGCCGTTGGCTTGCTTGGCCACGGGGTCGAGCTCCTCGCGGACCCACGAGTCGATGATGCGGACCTGCGTGCCCGCCGGCGTCTGGAAATCGACCTCGGCGCGGCGCGAGAGCTGGTCGCGCTGCTCCTCCTCGGCCATGCCCTGGTAGGCGTAGTTGATGCGCGTCACGAAGCCGTGGCAGAGCCCGCAGGTGTCGGTCGTGACGGCCGTCGTCAGCGCGTGATCGGCGGAGTACGCCTTTTGCTGCGGGCGGTTCGTGTCGATCTGCTCCTGCGCCTTCTCGGCGCGGCCGATGAGCTGGTCCTCGCCGTTGATGGTGCCGCGGTCCTGCGTGGCCGCGTCGAACTCGCGGTGCTTCGTGGTCGGATCGACGACGGCGACGACCGTGCCATCGTCCTGCAGGACCTGCGTCGGGTTGCGCGAGCCATCGTAGTTGTACGCGCCGTGGCAGGCGGTGCAGCCGGACGAGTGCGCGCGGCCGAAGGGGTTGCTCGTCTTGAAGTGCGCGATGTCCGGGAGGATCGACTGCCCGAACGTGAAGTTCTGGTTGACGATCGAGCCCGGGTAGTTGAGCGGGTAGTACGCGCGGAACGTGCGCAGGATGAGATCGACCGGGTCGGGGACGCCCGGGTTGCCGGCGAGGTCCTCGTTGGGGATCGGGCTCAGCATCGCGCGCTCGGCTGTCTGGTCGAGGATCGGCTGGCCACCCCACGGGTAGCGCGACTGCCCGGCGCCGAGCTGCTGCGCGATCGTGGTCCCCGGTGTGCTGCCGGGCGCCGGCAGGATCACGCCCTGCGCGATCTCGAACGCCGGGAGGCCGATGTTGCCCGGCGTGTTCGCGCCGACGTTCGGATCCGCCTGCGTGGCGCGGGCCTCGCACATCGCGCTGTTGAAGGACGGCTGGCCGCGGCCACCCGGGCCGTCCGTCGTCCCGCTGACGTCGATGCAGCTATCCGCGCCGTCGTAGTCGAGCGCGTACGAGAACGCGCCGTTGCGCGGGTCCGGCGTGGCGCCGCGACCAGCGAGGAACGCGTCGCGCCAGCTCTCGTTGCCGTAGTAGGCGCCGTTGGTGACGGCGCTCTGGTTCGTCATGATCGAGCGACGGACGACGTCGATCGTCTCCTGGTGACAGCCGCCGCCCCCGCCGCCGTCGAGCGCCGCGCGGTTGCGCGAGCCGCAGCCGACCGTCGCGACGCGGAGATCGCCCGGGTTCATGAAGCGCGTGTAGTTGAGGTCGCGGTTGAGCTCGCTGTCGACGAACTCGCCCGGGCCTTCGCCATGGAGGCCGGGCTCGTAGTTCTCGCCGAGGTCCGTCGCCGTGGTCGGCGCGAGGATGTCGTCCACCGTGAACAGCTCGTCGACGCGGCCATCGCCGTTGTCGTCCATGCCGTTCGCAAAGAAGAAGCGCGAGAGGCCCGGCTTCGGGTGCACGTGAGACGCGGCCAGGAGGTCAGGGTCGCGGAACTTGCCGCCGCCCTTCTTCGCCGGATCGACGCCCGTCGCGACGTCCGTGACGCCATCGGGCACGGCGGCCTGATCGTTGCCGCCGTGGCAATCGATGCAGCGCAGCTTGTAGCTCGGGTGAACGTGGGCGGCCGACAACCCCAGGTGACAGCTCACGCACGTCCCATCGAACGCGTTGTCCGTGGACGGCGCGTGATGGTCACTCGCTGTGCACGCGCCGAAGGCCAGCGCGGCCGTGAGGAGGAGCGGAATCCGCATCAGAAGGCCGACATGTTTTCGTGGCATTGTTCGCATTGGTTCGCCTTGAACGCGGGGCCGTGACACTGTCCCTCTTCGCTGCCGCACGACTTGTGCTCTCGATTCTTGTCGTTCGAGATGATCGGGTTCGCGCGGATGTCTTCGAGGGTGAAGTACTTCGCGGGCTTCCCGGACTTCGAGCGCAGGCCCGACCACTCCGCCTGGTTCCCGATCATGTAGTGGCACCTGCCGCATTGCACTTCACTTTTCGGGTTGGGCTTGTCGAAGTCGGTAAACCGGTGCTGCGGCCGGTCGTGCTTGAAGCACTTCGTCTCGCGCTTCTTGGTCGTCTTCTTCAGGGCGCTGTCGCCCTCGCCGTCGCAGGAGCGGACCGTCGTGACGTGCTCCGGATCCTTCTTCACGCCGTCGTCGTGACGGCCGGACTTGGTCGGCTCGCTCAGGCGCGCGCCCTCGTGGTGGCAGTTTCCGCAATCGGCCATCGTGATACGGATCTTCTTGTCCTCGGATACCGTGGCGCTGGCCTTGTCTTTGTCCCGCTGGGTCGCGTTGTGGCAAACTCCACATTGTGGGTGCCCCGGGGTCCCCGGCTCGAGGAGCCCGGTCTTCTGATCGACGATGTGACAGGACCGACAGTCCTGGCGGGGGTCCTTCTCGTCCACGTGGGCGAAGTGCGAGCCGCGACCCTTCGTGACGGGGTCGTCGGGGCCTGGCATCTCGACGTGCCACTCGATCTCCGCCTTGAAGCCGCGGAAGACGGGCCGGTGGCGGAGCCAGGGGGCCGGCGCGCCGCCATCGGTTGTCTCGTGGCAACCGAGGCAGAACGCGACCGCACGGTCATGGCTCGGGTCGGCCTTGATGCCGCTCGCGAGGAACCAGGTGTCGTGGCAGCCGGCGGCGAGGCACGGCTGGTGACCGGCGGCGCCCGGGACCTCGATCTTTCCGGCGGGATCGACCTTGTGACAGGCCGCGCAGTTCTCCTTCCCCGGCTCCATGTTCACGGGCGGGTTCTGCACGCCGGTGTGGAGCTTGTGGTTGAAGAACGACGGCTCGATCGCCGGCGCCGCGGCGGCCGGCGGGGCCGTTTCTGCAGACGAGCGCGCGACCGCGACGGCGATCGCCGCCGCCGCAACCAGCACCCCCGTGGTGACCCGCCAGACCTGCATGGACTATCGCCGCGTCTCTACCATGCCGAGCCGCACGGACGGCGGCTGAACAAGCGGCTGGACCAACGCACTGGGGGCCGCGGCCGGCGCGGCCTTGGTGTGACACCGCGCGCATTCGAAGCCGGTGGTCTTGAAGGCCGCCTTGCCGTCGTGGCAACTCTCGCACTGCTTCATCGGCGGCGCGACGATGCCGACGAGATCCGTCGCCGTGGACACCGAGACGTGGCACTGGAGGCAGGGCGTCGCCTGCTTCGTGTGCGGATCCACCGCATGCATGTCGTGCTTGAAGTTGACCGCGACGGTCCACGCAGAGATCCCGGCGCGCTCGACCGCCTTGTTCTTGTGACACATGAGGCAATCGGTCATCGCCGGCGGCTGGTTCTTGTTGTGGCAGGGCGCGCAGGCCTTGTGATTGCGCTGGGCGGCGGCCGTCGAGCCACCCTCCGAGGCGGTCTTGATCGCCGTGCCGTGACAGCCCTCGCACGTCGCGTTGGTCGCGCCGAGCTTCTTGATGTGGACCGCGTGGTTCGTGGTCTGCCACCACTCCTGCGCGACCGGGCTCGTCCCGGCCACGAAGTCGCGCACCGGCAGGCGCGAGACCGCCTTGAGCCATGGCGCTGTCTCCGCGTGGCAGCTGCCGCAGATCTTCGTCTGGCGGCTCGCGAACTCGGTCTGATGGCAGCCGCTCTCCGCGCACGGCATGTGGTTCTTGTTCTCACCCGGGGGCGCCAGCGTCCCGTCCGGCGCGAGCACGTGGCACTGGGTGCAGTCGCCGACCTTGACGTTTCGCTTCTCGTGGACAGCGTGGGAGAACCCGACCGTGGCGAGCGACTTGATCGCGGGTTCGTTGCTCACCGCATGGCACTTCGTGCATGACGTGCCGAACGCGGCGAACGCGCCCTTGCCGTCGTGGCAGCCGGCCGTGGCGCAGCCGACCATCGGCGGCTTCGGAAACGCGCCGTTCGCGGCCGTCGCCAGCTGCGCGTGGCACAGCGAGCAGTTCGTCATGTTGCGCTTGAGGTTGTGGTGCCCGTGATCGAACGTCTTGGCGACGGAGTACGCGTCGTTCGCCGGCGCCTTCGGGGCCTTGCCGAGGTCGACGTGGCAGCCCGAGCACTTCGTCATCGAGACGGGGTTCTGCGAGTCAGCGTGGCAGCCGCCCCGCTTGTTCGCAGATTTCGGATCGCCCGCGCAGCCGGCGTGGACGTCGGGCGGGGGCTCGCCCGCCTCGGCCTTGTGGCACGACGCGCACTGCTGCTGGCCGACGCCGCCCATCTTCAAGTGCTTGTCATGGGCGAACGTCGGGACGAACGAGACCTTGGTCGTCAGCGGCGGCAGATCGTTCGGAATGCACTCCTTGCGCGTCGAGACGTGGCAGATCTGGCACTGGCGCGCCGGGCTCTTGGGGCCCGGGACCTTCACGAGCTGACATGACTGCATGTCGTGGTCGAGGTTGTGGCACTTGCCGCCATCGCAGCGCGCGTGGTCACGGCCCATGGCCTTGCCCGCGGTGTCCGCCTTGTGACAGGTCGCGCAGTCCGCGGTGGTCTTTTCCCCCGCGAGGATCTGGGCGTGCTTGTCGTGGTCGAACTTGCGCTCGGCCTTAGGCACGATCGGCGGGCCAGAGGCCGCGACGAGCGCTGTCATGGCCGCGAGGAACGCGACCGCGAGACCGACTGTCTTGAGTGACTTCACCACCGCGCCTCCAGGGCCAGGCGAACCGAGGCCAACGTTCCGATCTCTCGTTGCAGCGTCGGCGACGACTGCGCGATCTCACCTGCGAGCTGCAGGTGCAGGTCTCTCGTCAAGGACAGGCGGACGTCCGCGCGCCCGCCGCCGCGCGCGTCACTGTCCGTGGACACGTACGGCGTGACGAGGTCATACACGCGATAGAAGACCCCGCCGCCGAGGCGCAGCTGGTGCTCCTTCGAGTGGCTGCGCCACCAGCCGTCGAGCGCGAGCTCGTGCAGCTGCGAGAGGCCCGCCGTCGACGTGTCGCCAAACGCCTGTGCCATCAGCGAGCCCGCCGAGGTGTCGAGGCTGTTCAGGAAATAGTTCCGGTACGTGTACTGGCCGGTGATCCAGGTGTTCGGGATCGGCGAGCCGGCGATGGCGGCCCCCGCCTCGGCGTAGCCTTCCTGGTCGGCGGTGACGACGGTGCCCTCGGTGATCTGGATCCGACCGAACGCGAGGAGCTCGCGGTTGCCATGGCGCCAGTCGATCTGGGCGCCGAGAGTGGTCGCGTCGACCGGCTGATAGAGGCCGACGCCGAGGCCGGACTGGCGCGCGATCTCCACGACGTCGACCGCCGTCGGCGTGGCGAGGTCGTACGCGAGGTCCCCGCCGCCGCGCTGCTGCAGGTCAGCGACGATCATGACGTCATTGCTCGCCGAGACGCGCAGGTGCGCGCTCGCGCGGCCGAACTGGAAGCCGCCGCTGCTCGCCGGCACGCCGACGCCTGTGATCCCGAGCGGGATGCCGACGTTCGCGCCGCCATCGACGACGCGCAGCTTGAGGTCGAGGTGGGCGCGCTTGCCGAAGTCGACGTTCGCCGTCGCCGCGATCAGCTGGCGGAGCTGGCTGGTCGCGTTCTGCGTGATCGACGTGTCGGACTGCGCGAACGACTGCGCGTTGACGTCGGAGTTGATCGAGAGGCCCTGATAGTCGACGCCGATCTTGAGCGGGATGTTCTTCAGCTTCTTGAAGTCGAGCGCGAACGTGCCGCCGAAGGTCGTGCCGGTCGGCGTGTTGATGTAGAGCGCCACGCGCTGGCCGCCGAACGCGGAGACCGCGAAGCCGGAATCCCGATAACCGAGCGTGGCGCCGTCGAAGTACGCGAACATCGCGCCGCCGTCCTGGCGGGTCTGGCGGCCGGCGCGGAGCCAGAGCTTGTTGCCGTTCTTGTCCTCGGTGCCGTACTCGGCGTAGCCCGCCTTGATGGCGACGCGCTGACCGGTCGCATCACCCGGGACGATCGTCGCCGTGCGCGTGGCGAGCGTGTCGCTCGTGTCGAACTGGTAGCTCGCGAGGAAGTAGCCGTTCAGCGACGGGAGGAGCACGTCGCGCGTCCCGAGCACCGCGTCGCCGAGGATCCAGTTGCGTGTATTCGAGAAGCCGGGCGGCAACGCGGCGCCGCCGCGCAGCGTCTCGCCCGAGGCCGGCGCGCTGTCGAGCTGATAGCCGGCGTTGACCTTGAAGATCACGCGCTCCTGCAGATCGCGGCGGTCCACCGGGATCGGGTGGTACGTCGTCGAGAGCTCGCCGTCGCCGTTGGCCCCCTGCGCGAGCGGCGTGGTGCCCGCGGCGGGATCGCCGGCGGGCTTGGTCGCCGCGGCGGTGGTGACGGGGACGCGATCCTGGAGCCGCACGCGCATGTGCAGCTTCGTCGGCGAGTGGTGGAGGCGGAGATCGGGCGCGGACGCATCGGGCGCGGGCGCGGAAATGGGCTCTCCGCTCGCGAGCGCGGGCGTGATCAGCACCGCCGCGGCGAGGAGAGACCGAACCTTGGTCAACATCAGCGGCCCCCCCGGTGGCACTGCGCGCACGTCGTCTCGTACGTGTGGCAGGTCAAACATGCGGTCAACCCGAACCGCGCTTGCTCGGCATGGCCGCCGAGCCGGAACTCCGCGATCGGCGTGTGCGAGCGCGGCGGGATCGAGTGACATGCCGCGCACGTCTCCGGCGCGTGGCAGGTCGCGCACTTGGTGCCATCGGCCTCGGCCTCGCGCCCGTGGTCGTCCCGGAACATGAGGTTGTGGTCGTGCGGCCGCATCGTCGCGTGGCACTGGAAGCAGCTGTCCTCGTGGCGACCCGAGAGCTCCTTGTGGCAGAAGCGGCAGTTCGCATCCTTGTCGGCCGCCTGCACCGCATGGTTCTTGCGGAACTCGAGCGTGTGGTCGGTCGGCAGCGCGCCGGACACGCCATGGTTCGCCGGCGGCGTGCCGCTATCGATGTTCTCGTGGCAGACGCTGCACTTGTCCATGCGGACGCGCGCCGGGGTCCGGTGGTCGTCCTCGTGGCACTGCGCGCACTTTTCCATCGCCGGCACGGCCATGTCGTCGCGGGTCGACGACTCGTCCACGCCCTTGTGACAGGTGTTGCAGGCGATCGGCGCGCCGGCCTTGTCGGTCTCGTGCGTCTTGTGGTCGAACTTGAGGTCGCCCGTGATGAAGATGCGGCCGCGCTTGATCTCGACGTCTCGCTGCGGGTGGCAGCCGGCGCAGTTGTCCATCGCGAGCTTGGCCTTCGCGGCGGGCGCGTTCTCGTGGCACGTCAGGCACTGCTTGTGGCTCGGCAAGATCGGGTCGCGGCTCACCGTGTCGCGCGCGTGACAGTCGCCACAGGCGACGTGATGGCCGGTCGCGCTCTCCATCTTCCCGGAGTCGAGGTGCTGGCGGTGCGAGAAGTTCGCCGCGAGCGCCTGCACGATGCCCGCCTCGGGGAAGCGCTTCATCTTCGCCGAGCCGCGCACTGTCGGATCCACGGAGTCGTGGCAGACGCGGCACAGCGCGCCGGGCGGCTTCGCGAACTCGTCTTTGTGGCAGCTATCGCATGGCGCGTGCTGCTGGACGCTCGGGCCAGAGACCGCACCGCCGGGGCGCGCGGTGATCCCCGCCCGCACGTCGGCGGCCGCGTGGCAGCTGACGCAGGTCAGCGCCTTGCCGTCGAGGAGCATGCGAGGGTCGGTCCCCGTGTGCTTCGCGTGCGGAAAGCGATCCTGGTTGACCGCGATGGACCCCTTCACGCCGACGGCGCGCGACGGAGCTGTAGCGGACCGACCTCCTCCGCACCCGGCGCCGATGCCGAATACGGTCCCAGCCAGACCCACCGCTAGCACGAACGCAAACCGTGTCCACCCGGTCATTAGCGAGCCCAACATACACGAAAATAAATGCGGTGACCTAACTCGCGCCTACTGCGGCGATCCGCCGCGCCCGTTCGGCGCGAGAAGACATTGCGCTCCCGCCTTCACTATTGACCAGTTCATGTAGGATGCTGCGCTCATGGCGGTGAGCTCGAGTGGCGGTGAGCAGGTCACCGGCGCAGCGTATGCGTCGTTTCTCGGCGCGCTCCCGTTTCTCGTGGGAGTGCCCCCGGAGGACATCACGGCCTTCGCGAACACGGTCCTCTTGCGCACGTATCGCGCGGGCCAGGACATCGTCGTGCAGCGGCAGTACGGCCACGCGATGTTCGTCATGCTCGAGGGCGCGGTCGGCATCAGCGTCATCGGCAACGAGGGCGAGTCGCTGCGGCTCGGCAAGCTCGACCGCAAGGGCGACTACTTCGGCGAGGCCGCCTTGCTCGGGCGCGGCGAGCGGACGGCGACGGTCACCGCCGAGTCGGACGTCACGCTCCTCGAGCTCGAGAAGCACCGGTTCGATCTCCTCTGTCGCCGCCACCGCTCGGTGCGCGAGCACCTCGAGGGCGTCTATCACGCGCGCGCGATCGCGACGTACATGCGGACGCACCGCTACCTCGGCAAGCTCGACGACCCGACGCGCGCCGAGCTCGGCAAGGGCGCGAAGCTCCGTCTGTTCCAGCGCGGCGATGCCGTCACGAAGATCGGCGACACGGCGGACTCGATCCTCGTGATCAAGGACGGCGTCGTGAAGGCCACGCGCGCGAGCGCCAAGGGCGGCGTCTCGATCCTCGCGTACTTCAACACGCACGACGTGGTCGGCACGAACGACGGCATCAAGCGCGAGTACGGCCTCGAGGCCGTGGGCCAGTGCGAGATGATCTATCTCCCGCGCGCGGCGTTCACGATGGCGATGGCGCGGCGGCCCGACGTCGCCGAGCACTTCAAGAAGGACGACATGTCGCGGCGCGAGGCGCTCGACCGCGTCGGCGGCACGATGATCAAGGTCGTCGACGACTTCCTCAAGGCCGGCGTGGAGGTCGAGTCGCTGCTCGTCATCAACCTCGACCGCTGCGTGCGCTGCGGCAACTGCGTGCGGGCCTGCCACTCGCGCCACGAGTACACGCGCCTCGACCGCCGCGGCCCGATCTTCCGCCGGCGCACGAAGGCCGGCGCCGGCCACCACGAGCACCTGATGCTCCCCGCGTCGTGCCGCCACTGCCGCGACCCGGAGTGCATGATCGGCTGCCCGACGGGCGCGATCCAGCGCGCCGCGTCCGGCGACGTCGACATCAACAACAACTGCATCGGCTGCGAGAACTGCGCCCGCAAGTGTCCGTACGGCAACATCACGATGCGCCCGCTCGCCGAGAAGGATCGGCCGAGCCCCGAGGTCACCAAGCGCGCGATCAAGTGCAACCTCTGCCGCGGCTACAGCTACTCGAACTGCGTGCACGAGTGCCCGCGCGGCGCCCTGCTCCGCGTCGATCCGCTGCGCTACTTCGAGGAGCTCGCCCTCGTCATGGAGGCCGAGCAGAAGGACGCGATCGAGTGGACGCGCAGCGAGGCCAAGCAGGCCGGCCTCCTGGGCACCAAGCAGCAGATCCGCCCGCGCTCCACGTGGTTCATCCCCACGAGCTTCATCCTCGGGTTCCTGATGATCGCGGGCGTGATGGCCCTCGCCTTCGGCTCCGGCGTCCAGCTGCGCGGCGGCTCGCCCGTCGGTCTCCCTCTCGGCATCACGGCCGGCGCGTGCCTGTTCGGCGCGGCGTTCCTCGGCATGCGCAAGCGCATGAACAACTCCGAGAAGAAGGGCGACGAGAAGAAGCCGGCCAAGCCCAAGGCCCTCGGGATCGGCAAGCTCGAGGCGTGGACGCAGTTCCACATGATGCTCGGGCTCGTCGGCTTTGTGGCGGCGTGCGCGCACGCGGGCTTCCAGGTCACCGGCGTGTTCACCACGCTGCTGATGATCGTGTTCGCGCTCGAGGTGTTCACGGGCTCGTACGGCCAGATCGTCTACATGCGCGTGCCGTCGGCGCTGACGCGGCTCGAGCGTCACGGGCTCGCGCGGCTCGTCGAGGACCTCCTCGATGAAGAGGTCACGCTCGATCGCTCCATTGCCGAGCTCGTGGCGACCTTGCCCGCCAAGGTCTGGAAGGGCATGAAGCCGCGCCTCGAGTCGGCCGCCGGCTCGGTCGGCCAGCGCATGGCCAAGAAGTACGATCCACCCGTCGCGCTCGAGGCGGCCCGCAAGGCGTTGGGCAACCCGGACGTGAGCGAGGAGATGCGCGGGACGATCGACCGCGTGCTCGAGATGAGCTGCCGCCTCCTCGACGTCCGCGCGCAGCTGCGGCTGCACCGCAAGCTCAAGCGCTGGCTGGTCTGGCACGTCGCGACGGCGACGGCGCTGATGGTCCTCCTGGTCTTCCACATCTGCACCGCGCTGACGCTGCTCTAGGGGGCCGGGGATGCCGCTACGCTTATCCTTCGACACCGGGGCCCTCGCGGGCATCCACATCGTCACCGCGGCGAAGTCGATCCGCCTCGGCCGCGACCCCGCGCAGAACGACATCCTCCTCACCAACCCGAAGGTGTCGCGTCGCCACGCGCTGCTCGAGCGCTCGATCCGCGGCGGCTACTCGATCGAGATCGTCGGCAACGGCCCGACCAAGCTCAACGGTGATCCGGTCGTTCCGATCGCCGGTCGCCCGACGGTCCAGGCGCTCGGCAACGGCGATCACGTCGAGCTCGGCGGCGTCGAGTTCTCGGTCGCGGAGTGCCAGGTCCGCTTGATGTGCACGACCGGCGTCGCGGCCGGCCGGGAGATCCTCCTCGATGGCGAGGCGCGGATCGGCAGCGGCGGCGACTGCGATCTCGTGATCGCGGAGCCCGGCGTCGAGGAGCTCCACCTCGAGATCAGCTCCACGCCGCTCGGCCTCAAGGCGGACGCGCGCGCGCGGACCACGTTCAACGGCGCGCCCGCGGACAGCCGCATGCTCGCTCACGGCGACGAGATCCTCATCGGCGGCGCGACGCTACGCGTGAACGTCACCGTGCCGGGCGAGACCGACTCCGAGTCGAGCACGATCGGCAGCACGAACAGCGCGACGATCATCGTCAGCAAGGATCTCTCCGCGGTCGGCGAGCTCGTGTTCATCGCCGGCAGCACCAAGGGCGACAAGATCCCGCTCGGCGATCACCAGATCATCATCGGCACGCGCGACGACTGCACGTACCGGGTCAACGACCTCCTCGCGAGCCCCGTCCACTGCGCGATCTCGAAGAACGGCGATGCGTTCGTCGCGACGGACCTCGGGTCCGAGACGGGCACGTACGTCAACGGCGAGCGCATCTTCAAGGGCGTGGATCTCAAGGCCGGCGATCTGATCGCCGTCGGCTCGAGCGTCCTCGAGTCGCGCATGATCGGCGGCGTCAAGCTCGAGAAGCGCGGCATGACGAGCTTCACGATGATGGGCGATCTGTCGAAGATGGGGCCGCAGCCGCGGTTCGTCCTCGATGGCCGCGTCATCTCGGCGAAGAAGATCATCATCGGCCGCGCGCCGACCTGCGACGTCATCGTCGACGGCGCGGCGTGCTCGCGCGAGCACTGCACGATCGAGTGGTCGTCCACCACGAGCAGCTTCTCGGCGCGCGATACGTCGGCGCACGGCACGTACCTGGACGACAAGCGCATCGTCAAGCAGCCGCTGTCGGCGAGCTGCGTGCTCCGCGTCGGCGACACGCTGTTCCGCATGGCCGTCCGCGGCGAGGTCTGCACGATGGAGCGCGCCGACGCGGCGCTCGCGCAAGCGGCCGTCGATGTCGCGCGCCAGCAGGCGTCGGAGAACACGCGCGCCTTCGCGCAGCAGGGCGGCGCGGGCGGCCCGAGCGGCCCCGTCGGGACCGGCATGACGATGTTCGGTGGCGGCCCCGCCGTCGTCGGCGGCATGGCGATGAAGACGATGTTCCACATGAACGTGGGACAGCTCGAGGCCCAGATCCAGGGCCGCAAGAAGGACCTCAAGAAAGGCGCGCCCGCGTGGCGCCCGTCGAGCGATCTGCGGCGGGACAGCGCGCGCCGGGGCGCCGTGGTGCTCGCGCTCCTCGCCGCGCTCGCCCTGTGCGGCGTCGCGACCCTCGTCCGCGGTGGGCAGTCGCTCGTGAACCACCAGCTCTCGGTGGCGCACTCGAGCCCCGCGTTCACCGCGAAGTCGGGCGGCGCCACGCCCTGCAGCGCGTGTCATTCGGCCGGCGCGCGCGTCGATCTCGATCGGTGCCAGTCGTGCCACGCGGGCTTCGCCGCCCGCAACGCGCACAAGACGATCGCCAAGGATTGCGGCAGCTGCCACCGCGAGCACGAGGGCGCGCCCGAAGGCTCGGCGCTCGGCGCGCTCGCCACGTGCAAGCAGTGCCACGAGGCCCAGCACGCGAAGGAGCTCGCGACGAAGGCCCCCGAGCCGATGGCGGCCGGGCCGCTCCCCGCCGGCATCGACATCGTCAACCTCGGCCGCAAGTGGAAGTCCGAGGGCAAGAAGCTGCCGCTGACCGGGCTCCCGCCGGTCGGCAGCGCGGCGGCCACGCTCGTCTCGCTGCACCAGACCCACGCCGGCGCGTCCGTCGGCTGCACCGGCTGTCACGGTGATGCGTCGGCGGGCGTCGACAAGATGGTCGAGTTCAAGACGCCGGCGCTCGCGTGCTTCCGCTGCCACGACGGCGGCAAGGATCCGAAGGCCATCGACTGCAACGGCTGCCACGGCGGCGAACACGCCGCGAGCAAGCCCAAGGTGCTGGCCCACGCCGCCGCGACGGCGCCGAAGAACACGATCGACCCGGTCACCTCGATCGGCTGGGCCGGTGGCCTCGCGCTCGCGGGCGGCTTGCCCGTGATGCTGTTCGGCTTCTTCACGCGGCTGCGCCGCCGCCGCACGACCAGCAAGATGGTCGAGGATCTGAAGTCGCACCCGGCCGAGGTCGTCAAGCGCCTCGTCCACTCGATCAACGATAGCAAGTGCGTCGGCTGCGGCCTGTGCGTGCAGGCGTGCCCGGCGAGCGTGCTCGAGCTCGTCGACCACAAGTCGCGCGTAGTGAACTTCGACGCGTGCATCCAGTGCAAGCGGTGCGAGAACGCGTGCGCCTTCGACGCGCTCCGCATGCACGACGCGGACAAGCCGCCGCCGATGATCCCGATGCCATCGATCGACGCGTTCCACGAGACGCCGGTCCCGGGGTTGTTCCTCGTCGGGCAGGCGTCCGGTACGCCGCAGGTCAAGAACGCCACGAACCTCGGCCGCGCCGCGGTCCAGCGCATCGTGCAGCGCGGCTACGGCCCGGGCTCGGGCCGCGCGCTCGACTGCGAGTACGACGTCATCGTGGTCGGCAGCGGCCCGTCTGGCCTGTCCGCGGCGCTCACCTGCATCGAGCTCGGCCTCAGCTACGTCGTGCTCGAGAAGGAGCGCGAGTTCAGCTGGACGATCCGCAACTACTACCACAAGGGCAAGGAGGTCATGGCCGAGCCCAACGACGTGGCGCTCGAGGCGACCCTGCCCCACTGGGACAGCAAGCGCGAGGAGCTGCTCGGGTCGTGGAAGGAGCTGATCGACCAGAACCGGGTCGACATCCGCTACCAGGTCGGCGTCATCGACATCAAGAAGGATGGCGAGCGGTTCAACGTCGGCCTCGCGGACGGCAAGGGCACGCCGACGGGCACGATCACGGCGGGCCGCGTGGTGCTCGCGATCGGGACGCTCGGCAACCCGCGCAAGCTCGGCTGCCCCGGCGACGACCTCGAGAAGGTGAAGAACTCCCTCGTCGATCCCGACGAGTGGAACGGCAAGAACATCCTCGTCGTCGGCGGCTCGGACTCGGCCGTCGAGGTCGTGCTCGCGCTGTGCGTCGCCCACAAGCAGAACCGCGTCACGTTCTCGACGCGTGGCGCGAAGCTCGAGGGCATCAAGCCGAAGAACCGCAAGCTGATCGAGGACGCGCTCGCGGCGGGGCTGTTCCAGATCAAGTACGCGACCTCGGTCTCCGAGGTCACGGCCACGAACGTGTCGCTGACCTACAAGGAAGACGCGCGCGTGGAGACGCTGCCGTGCGATGTCATCTTCGGCATGGTCGGCGGCAACTCGCCGCAGAAGTGGCTGCAGGGCATCGGCATCCCGTACGTCGAGAAGCCGCACAGCTGGTCGCCGCCGCGCACGGATCTCCTGTCGCAGAAGACAGCCGAGGGCCTGCCCCCGATTCGTCGGCTCCCGCGGCGCGAGATCCCGCAGCCCAAACCGCATCACTGATGCGGACGGGTGCGCTCGGCGCGGCGTCCCTCGCGCTCGCGAGCGCCTGCCACGGGGGCGGCGGAGCGACGGCGCGGTCCGCGACGGTCGCGGCCGATCTCGCGTTCCGCGACGTCCGCGTGTTCGACGGCATGCACGCGAGCGAGCATCGCACCGTGCTGGTGGAGAAGGACCGCATCGTGGCCATCGGCGCGGTGGACGCGATCGTCGTGCCGCCGGGCGCCGAGGTGATCGACGGCGCCGGGCAGACGCTCTTGCCGGGGCTCATCGACGCCCACGCGCACGTCAACGAGCTAGCCGACCTGCGCGCCGCGCTCGACTTCGGCGTGACGACCGAGATCGACATGTACTCCTCGCCCGAGGGGAGCATCGCGCTCTCGAAGGCGGACGCGCCCGATCGCGCGCGCGTGGTGCCGGCGGGGTACGGCGCGACGGTCACCGGTGGGCATGGCACCGAGTACGGCGTGCCGGTGCCGACGCTGGAGAAGCCCGCCGACGCCGACGCGTTCGTGGCCGCGCGGGTGGCCGAGGGCAGCCACCACCTGAAGATCATCCTCGAGACAGGCAAGGAGCTCGGCTTCAAGCTTCCGTCGATCGATCGCGCGACGGCGACGGCGCTCGTGACGGCGGCGCACGCGCGCAAGCTCCTCGCGGTCGCGCACGTCGGCGCTGCGGCGGACGTGGCCGAGGCGATCGCGGCGGGCGTCGACGGCCTCGCGCACCTGGTCCCCGAGCCGCTCGACGCGGCGACGATCGACGCGATCGCCGCGCATCACATGTTCGTGATCCCGACGCTGACGGTGCTCGCGTCGATCTGCAGCGCGAAGCCGGGGACGCTGCTCGCGCAGGACTCGCGCATCGCGGCGCTGCTCGGGCCGGACGCCGCGCGCGGGCTGGCCGCGTCGTTCCCGCCGCTGCCCGATGCGCACCTCACGTGCGATGCACCGGCGGCGCAGGTCAAGGCGCTCCACGCCGCCGGCGTGCGGTTGCTCGCGGGGACCGACGCGCCGAACCCGGGGACGGCGCACGGCGCGAGCCTGCATGACGAGCTCGCGCGGCTGGTCGATGCCGGGCTCTCCCCGAGCGAGGCGCTGGCCGCGGCGACGTCGGAGCCGGCCGCCGCGTTCGCGCTGCCCGATCTCGGCGTGATCCGCGTGGGCGCGATCGCCGATCTGATCCTGGTCGATGGCGATCCGACGCACGTGATCGCGCAGTCTCGCGCGCTGCGCGGCGTGTGGCGCGGCGGTGTGTTCCTCTCGCTCGACGCGCGGCGCACCGCGCAGGCGGCGGCGCGGGATGCCGCCGCGGCGGCGTCGGCGTCGCACATCGGGCCGCTCGCGGACTTCGATCGCGACGACGCCGCGACCTCGCGCTTCGGGGCCGCGAGCGACAAGCTCCAGGGCGGCACGTCCACGTCGAAGATCGACCTCGTGCCCGGCGGCCAGACCGGCCGCGCGCTCGCCGTGTCCGGCACCGTCGTGGCGCCGCACGGTCAGCTCGGCTGGGCCGGCGTGAGCGCCGTGCTCGGCGAGCCGGAGATGACGCCGGTCGATCTGACCGAGGCCAAGCGGCTGCGGTTCTGGGTGCGCGGGCAACAAGGCACGCTGACCCTCTTCCTCGTCACGGGCTCGCGCGCGCCGTCCGCGGCCCGGTTTCCGGTCACCGCGCAGTGGGCCGAGGTGACCGTCGACCTGACCACCCTCGGCCCACGTTACGCCACGCTCCTGCTCTCCTGGGCCGCGACCACGCCCGGGCCGTTCTCGTTTCAGCTCGATCGCGTCTCCCTGGAGTAGCCCGGCCGCTTGCGCTCCGTCCGCGCCCGATCGCGTTCGGACGGCGGCGCCCGGGCGCTCGAGCCGGTTACACGGTCGCCGAATAAGCTAGGCTCCCCGCGATGTCCCTCCGCACCGCGAAGGCAACGTACGACCTCGTCCTCCTGCCCGGCGACGGCATCGGCGTCGAGGTGATCGCCGAGGCGCGCACGATGCTCGACCAGATCGCGACCGCGATCGGCGTCGGCTTCGCCTGCACCGAGATCGCGTGCGGCGGCAAGTACTGGCTCGAGCACGGCGAGAAGCGCGACTGGCCCGAGGGGTCCGAGGAGACGTGCGCGGCCGCCGACGCGATCCTCCTCGGCGCGGTCGGCTGGCCCACCGCGTCCGGCTCGCCCGCGACGATGCAGAACGGCCAGATGGCCGGCTGGTCCGCCGTCATCGGGAACCGCACGCGGCTCGATCTGTTCGCGAACGTGCGCCCCGTGCGGCTCCTGCCCGGCGTGCTCCACAACCTCTCCGGCGAGCGCGCGCTCGTGTGGAAGCCCGAGAACGTGGACATGGTCATCGTGCGCGAGGGCACCGAGGGCCTCTACTCGGGCGTCGGCGAGCGCGCGACCGACGACAGCGGCGCGACGGACCTGCGCGTCATCACGCGGCGGGCGAGCGAGCGCGTCATCCGCAAGGCGTTCCAGCTCTCGATGGCGCGCGGCCGCGGCGCGCCGAAGGACAAGAAGAAGCGGGTGACCTGCATCGCGAAGCACAACGTGCTCCACGGCTGCCGCCTGTTCGTCGACATCTTCCGCGAGATCGCGAAGGAGTTCCCCGAGGTCGAGCCGGACGTCTGCATCGTCGACTCGTTCGCGATGTTCGTGTTGACGCAGCCCGAGCACTACGACGTGTGCGTCACGACGAACATGTTCGGTGACATCGTCACGGATCTCGCGAGCGTGCTGCAGGGCGGCATGGGCATGGCGGTCGGCTGCAATATCGGCGACGACCACGCGATGTTCGAGCCGATCCACGGCTCGGCGCCGCCGCTCGCGGGCAAGGATCGCGCGAACCCGCTGGCGATGCTGCTCGCGACCGGCGAGCTGCTCGCGTGGCTCGGCGCGCGCTACGCGGACTCTCGCCTGACGCGAGCGGCGGCCGCAGTCGAGACGGCGGTCGCGACGGTCGTGCGGGCGAACAAGACCTTGCCGGCGGATCTCGCGGGCGCCGAGCACGCGGCGGCGCGGAGCGTGGTGGCGGCGGCCGTGCGCGGCGAGCTCGCGACGCTGCTGGCCGCTCGCTAGATCATCGGGACGAGCGGACCGCTGCCGCGCGCTACGGCGCGTAGATCCAGCCGTCGTCGGCGAGCTCCGGCGTGGGGGCGGCCCAGCCGTCTCGCGCCCAGAGGTAGGCCGTATACGCGGCCATCACCGCGTCGAAGCAGTGATCGTTGCCGAGCACCTCCTCGCGCGCCATGCGGCTCTGCGGCGCGAAGCCGAGATCGCCGAGCCGCTCCAGGATCAGCGCGCGCGTCCGCCAGGGATCGGCGTCGCGCTTGTAGCCGCGCGCGTCCTTGGGCCCGCACAGCGCGGCGACCGTCGCCGCCGGCGAGACCTCGATGAGGTTCGTGTGGAGCAGGTAGCCCACGCCGCGCAGCCGTTTGCGCAGGTGACCGGCCCGCGCCGCGACCGCGCCGTGCGTGGCGCCGAGCCACGACGCCGGCAGGAGCCCGCGCTGGTACGTCGTCACGACGTCCGTCACGCGGTGCGCGTAAGGCGCGAGCCGCGCCTGCGCCATCGGCAGCGCCACGCGCGCGGTCGTGCGGCTCGTGCCCGCCGTCTCCTGCGCCAGGCCCTGCACGAGCTGGCGGCCGGTCGTCCGCAGCCACACGACGGCCGGTTCCTCGCACGCCTCGACGCCCGCGCAGACCGGCCGCGCGCACCGCCCGCACGCCGGCGCGGTCAGCGGCGCGTTCACGGCAATGACGCGATCGGCGACCGGCTCGGCGAGGCGCTCGAAGAGCGTGTCATCGGTCCACGGCCGCTGGCCGGCGCGGACCGCGACCTCGTAGACCGCGACGCGAGGTGAACCGCCTTCGGGCGCGCCGAGCCGGAGCTCCGCTAGCGCGGTCGTTTTGCCCCGGCCACCGCCGAGGTCGACACCCAGGAAGCTGCGGAAAGATCGCTTCACACCCGAGCGGTCACGGTAGCACGATCCCTACGAAAATCGGCTACGTGGCCTGGTGTGCACGGCCTCGGCTGATTAATGTGCGCGCGCCTGTAAGGGCCTCAGACCGGGCGCGTTAGAGCCTCGGGACCCTCGTGTTTGCCATGGATCGCATCGCCACCTTTCGCAGCTTCATCGAGAAGTCGCCCGCGGATCCGTTTCCGCGGTACGGGCTGGCGATGGAGCTCAAGGGGCGCGGCCAGCTCGCCGACGCGCAGCTCGCGTTCGCGGAGCTCATGGCGAGCTTCCCGGACTACGTCGCCACGTACCTGATGGCGGGCGGCACGGCGGTCGCGCTCGGTCAGCGCGCCGAGGCCGCGGTCATCTATCGCAAGGGCATCGAAGTTGCCACCCAGCGCGGCGACACGCACGCTCGCGGCGAGCTCGATTCGGCGCTCGCCGAGCTGGCTCCCACCTGACGTGTCGTAGGACCTGATCATGAAGCTCCATCTCTCTGCCTTCGCTGCGCTCGTCGCCGCTGTTGCCCTCGCGGGCTGCGGCCACAAGAAGCCGCCTGCGTCCCCGGAGACCACCGGCGGTGGCGGATCGGGGTCGGCGATGGCGCCGACCGGGGCGGGCGGGATCGGTGGGGCTGGGTATGGCGGGATGGGCTACGGGGGAAAGAAGTAGCGACCAAGGTTCTGCTGCTGGCAGGCGCCAGTTGGTTAGAAGACGACTCAATTCAGAAGGAGATACTTTATGAAGAAGACCGCACTCGCCGTTGTTATCCTTGTCACCGCCGCGCTCGCCGGCTGCCACCACAACAAGCCGGCCGCCAGCGGCGGCGACATGGGCGCCGGCTCCGGCTCGGCCATGGGCTCGGGCGACATGGGCTCGGGCGGCGCGCCTGCGGGCGGCACCGGCGGCTCGGGGGCGATGTAGTCCATCGCTCTCTCTCGGCCGTCAACGCAGGTTGACGGCCGGCGACGCGCCGAGGAAACTCGGCGCGTTCGTCGTTTCTAGTGCCGGGATGGAGAAATGGTAGACTCGGGGGTCTCAAAAGCCCCTTCCCGCAAGGGAGTGTCGGTTCGAGCCCGACTCCCGGCACCGTAAGTGATACGCCCACGAGCGATGGGCACCGAGCCGTCTAACCCGTCCGGGCCGTCCGCCCAGGACGAGCTGATGGAAGCAGAGATTCGCGAGCATCTCGATGCGATCCATCGCGGCGCGCGCGGTAGCTCGCGGCGCGAGCTCGACGAGCTCTACTTGCTCGCCGTCGAGCGTGAGTCGCTCGCGGTGATCGGCTACGGCGGGGCTGGCATCCAGCAGCGCGTCGGGCGCCTGGACGTCGAGCCTGGCGTCCGCGGGGTGATCGGCCGGGCCCTGCGGTGGGCCTCGCGCGAGGAACGCGGACACGTGGTCCTGGCCCGCGGCCTGCTCGCGAAGTCGGGCGGCCTGCGGGTCCGCATCCGCGCCATCATGGCCGACGTCGCGGGCCTGATCGCAGGTTGGTCCGCGGCGGTCCTGCAGCACACCTCGTTCTGGCGCGCTCCGTTTTCCCAGCTGGCCGCGCGCGTCGTGACCGCCGTCGGCCGGGTGGCGGGCAAGGTTCCCCGCTCGGCGGCCCAGGAGCTACGGTCCCGCTCCTTCGTCGAGTTCTGCCGGTTCCAGGCGGCGGCGGAGCTCACGGCGGTCGTGTCGTGGCAACGGATCGCCACGCTGCTACTCGCCGAGAGCTCGAGCACGCACACGAACCTGGCCGCCGTCGCGCAGCGGATCGCCGACGACGAGCAACACCATCGCGGTGTGCTGCAGGTGTTGCTGGCCGCGTTCGATGACGGGGACCAGCTGCGGACGGGGAACTCGGCCGACGGCCTCGGCGAGGCGATCCGCGCCGTCGATCCATCGTTCGTCGCGTCGCGCGCGCGCGGGGAGGACGAGTACGTCGGGCGCGGCGGCGCGGTCTTCGTGCGCGAGAGCGCGGGCGCGCGGACCGGAGATCGCGATGCCGTGCGCGGGTTATTGCGCGAGACGCTCGTGGCCACCGGGCTCCTCGACGCCGTGTTCGCCGGCGCCCCGCGGCAGCCGCGCGTCGCGGTGAAGACGATGTTCATGATGACCTACGACCGGCGCGACCCGAGTCCCCACGTCGACGTGGGGCTCGCCGAGGAGCTCGCGATCTTGCTGCGCGAGCGGGGGGCCTCCGAGGTTGTCTACCTCGAGGCGCCGAACCACTTCGACCGCTTCCACGCCGGGCGCAGCGTCCCCGAGGTCGCGCGCTACATCGGGCTCGCGAGCGAGCACTACCGCGTGGAGGATGCGAGCGCCGACCAGGTCGAGCACACGTTTGCCCGGGGCTTCGGACAAGCGAGCATCTCGCGCACGTGGCGCGACGCCGACCTTACGATCGCCTTTGGCAAGATGCGCACGCATCCGAGCTGGCTCGTGCACTTGACGATGGCGTGCCTGGAGTCGCTCGGGCGGCGCGTCGACGAGATGATCTTTCGCGATCGCGAGGTCGAGCTGATCACCGGTCTCATGATGCTGCTCGACGCGGCGCCGCCGGATCTGTCGTTGCTCGATGCCACGCATCATGTCCCCGACGGCCTGACCGGGATCCTCGGCGACCCGAAGCCGTGTCATCCGGGCCGCCTCTACGCGGCGCGCGATCCGCTCGCCCTCGACCTCGTGGCGGCGCGCCACATGGGGGTCCGCGTGTTCCCGCGCTCGACGTCGCTCTCGCTGGCGCTCGACTGGTTCGACGACCCGCGCGCGGACACGGCGGTCGACGGCCCGGACGTGCCCATCCCCGACCTGACGAGCCCGCACCGCAACGACCTCACGGTGTTGCTCTCGGCGCTGTCGTACCCGGCCTACCTGCTCGGCGACAACGCCGGGAGCTTCTGGATGCCGGTGATGGACCGGGCCGCGTTCCCGGCCCGCGGCTCGCCCAGCATCGCGGCTCGCGTGATCCGGCCGGTCCTCCGGACGCTGTTCGGGTTCGGTCGCCCGCCCGCGGAGCGCAGGTAGGTGAAGCGCGCGCTCGTCATCGGCGGCGGGGTCGGCGGGCTCTCGGCCAGCATCGCCCTCGCGCAGCGCGACGTGGCCGTGACGGTGTGCGAAGCGTCGCCGTTCTTCGGCGGCCTGGCGTCGGCGCTCCAGCTCGGCGCGACGCGGTTCGACGGGGGGCCGTACATCTTGCTCGACCCGGTCGGGCTCGAGGCCGCGTTCGAGGCCCTCGGGATCTCGATCGCAGCGCTGGAGCTCTGCCGCGTCGACGATGTCTATGTCGTGGAGCGCGAGGATGCGCCGCCGGTGCGGTTCTTCGGCTCGCTCGACCGGACCGTCGAGGCGTGGGAGCGCGACCACCCCGGCCAGGGCCTCAAGTACCGCGCGTTCGTGGCCGAGATGACGCGTATCCATCGCGCGCTCACGCCCCTGCAGACGACCGCGCGTCCGTCGCCGCTCGCGCTGGTGCGGGCGGGGGCGCTCCGGCACGCGCCGTTCTTGCTGCGCTCGCTCGCGTCGGTCCTCGCGCGCGCCGGATTCTCGCCGGCGATCGCCGATGCCGTCGGGATCTGGACGCACGTGGCTGGACAGCCGCTCGCGCGCGCGCCGAGCCCCCTCGCGCTCGTCCCGGCGATGATCCACGGGCCGGGCTGCTTTGTCCCCGCGCGCGGCGTCGCGGCGGTCTCCGAGGCCGTCACCGCGCGCGCCCGCGAGGTGGGCGTGCAGCTACGCGAGCGCGCGCGCGTCGCTCGCATCTGCGTCGAGCACGGACGCGCGCGCGGGGTCGAGCTCGTCACGGGCGAGCGGCTCGACGCCGACGTCGTGGTGAGCGACGCGAGCGGGCTCTCGACCCTCCTCGAGCTCGCGCCGGTCCCCCCGCGCGCGCGCGCGGCCCTCGCGGCCTTGCCGCTTCAGTCTCCGGGCCTGGCCGCGTACGGGCTGACCTCGACGAGCGATGGCGGGCCCTATCTGCAATTTCGCCTGGTGCCCGAAAACGCGGAGGCCCCGTGCCGCCTCGTGGTGCGCCCGGCCGCGTTGCCTCGCGCGCCCCCGGCCGAAACCCACCCGACGCGCATCGTCGCGCCGCTCGCGCACGAGGTCGCGGAGCGCCTGGGCGCGACCGGGCAAGGCGAGCTCCTCGACGCGATCCTCGCCGAGCCGTGGGTTCGCGATCGCGTCTCGTCGTTCCACGAGCTCGCCCGCCGCGTGCCCGCCTCGTGGGGCCAGCGCCACGTGCTCTACCGCGACAGCATGAACCCCGTGATGACGGCGAGGTTCATGCGGCAGGGGCGGCTCCCGCATCGCGTCGACGGCGTCGAGGCCCTCTATCAAGTCGGCAGCTCCACGCACCCCGGGCAGTGGGTCAGCTTCTGCCTGCTCTCGGGGCTCTACGGCGCGCGCGCGGCCGCGGCGTGGCTCGACGGCGAGCGCGCGTGAGCGACGGCCTCGAGACCGCGCGCGTGGAGGTCGACGGGGCGCGGGCCCGGGTGAGCGTGCGCCGCGCGACCGGGAGCGCGCCGACCGTCCTGCTCTTGCCCGGGTACCCGGACACGCTGCAGATCTTCACGCGCGTCGTCGACGCGCTCGCTGCGTCGTGGGGGTACGTCGCGCTCGACTTCCCCGGTCAGGGCGGCAGCGACGGCACGCCGTCCTCTCCCGTCGCGCCCGAGGCCCGCGCGCGATGGCTCGCGGCGCTGCTCGACCGGCTCGACGTCGCGCGGGTCCGCGTGTTCGGCCACGACATGGGCGCGCACGCCGCGCTCGAGCTCGCCCACGCGCAGCCCGATCGCGTCGAGCGCCTCGTCGTCACGAACGCGCTCCTCGCCGGCGCGGCGCCGTGCTCGCGCACCATCACGCTGCTCCGCTGGAGCGCGCTCTACCGCGTGCTCCTCCCGACGTTTCCGGGCCGCGTCTCCGCGCAGTGCCTGCGCGATTTCCTGCCGCGCTCGAGCCCGCTGACGCCGCGGGTGCGGACCGACATCGTGGCGCACTTCACGCGGGCCGCCGCGCGCACGACGAGCCACGTCTGTGACGCGGCGGAGACGTGGCTCGCGCGCGGGCTCGAGCGCTTCGCCGAGCTCCGCATGCCGGTCACCGCCCTGTGGGGCGAGGCGGAGCACCACTTTCCCCGCGCGCACGCCGCAGCGCTCCTCCGCGCGGTCCCCCACGCCAAGCTGTCCGAGGTCCCGGCCGGCCAGCACTGGCTGGCCTGGCACGCACCGGCGGACGTCGTCGCGAGCCTGACCGCCGCGGCGCGGTGAGCTACCGCAGGGCGTCGTAGGCCGCGGTGACCTCCGCGAAGCGCTGCTCGAGAGCGCGCTTGCGGATGGCGTCGACGTGCGGTTGCAGGTCCGGGTGGACCGCGCGCGCGAGGCGGCGATAGGCGCGCTTGACCGCGTCGGGGTCGTGCATGTCGTCGACGCCGAGGACCTTCGCGGCGGCCACGCGGGATGGGTCGATCGCGCGGATCGGCGCGCTCTGCTCCGCGACCACGCCCTCGACGTCGAGCGCGTCGACGGCCTGGAGAAAGTGCAGGAACGCGAGCAGCCGGAAGCGCGGCGTGCGCGCGAGCGGCCAGATCTGATCGAGGCGCCGCGGCTGCGTCATCGCGGCGAGCATCCGCCGATCCGCTTCATCCGCGGGCTCGGGCGCGAGCTCGGGCCGCAGCGAGAGCCGGATCCCGGCGAGCCGACGCACGAGGCGCTCCGCGCGCGAGTTGTCGAGCTGCGCCTCGAGGAGCGTACGGGCCCAGGTGGCGAGGGCGAGCTGCGGCTGGGCGCCCGGCGGCGATACGGCGACGCCGCCTTCGAAGACGGCGCGCAGATCATCGAGCGAGGCGAGGCGGACGAGCTTCGCGGCGGCCGTGCGCCTGGCGAGCTCGCCCTCGGGGAGCACCACCGCGCCGCGACGAAGGACGAACACCTCGCCGCGCGCGGTCACCGGGCCGTGGGTCAGCGTGAGGATCCCGCTCGCGCCGTTCCGGCCGAGGCGGTACGCGAGCCGGACCAGCTCGCCGCGCGCGAGCAGTCGCCGCACGCTCGTGTGAGAGTCGCCCCGCATCGGGACACTCTCGTCGCGCTGATCGCCGCGGCCAAGTTTTTAGGCCGCGCTCGCGATCAGCGCCCGATCACATGAAGCCAGCTTTGCGGCGCTCGACGATGAACTCGACGACGACAGCCTTCACGTCCTCGCGGAACTTCACCATGCCGGCCGCGATCTCGCGGAGGGCGGTGACGGCCGGCTTGTTGTCGCAATCGACGCCGGACGAGGCGCCGCGCGACAGCTGACGGGCGCGCTCTGCAGCGAGCACCACCAGGGCAAACCGATTCGGAACCTTATCCAAGCAATCTTCGACGGTAACGCGGGCCATGGACCGCGGAACTTACCCATATTGCAGGACATGTCAAGGAAGCTGGCGACGGGCGAGCAGGCTTGCCAGCTGGAGTGGGCCCCACTACCCTTGGAGGTGCGGTCGCCCTACCGGCAAGTAGGCGGACGCCTTAACTTATGCTTCCCAAAACAGTCCCCGCAAGCCGCGGGCCGGTTTCGATCGACCTCGACTTCGACGCGCTCGAAGTTGCGGTGGAGCGAAACGCGCCCGACACCGACAGCTATCTCGACCTGACGACGGGCAAGGTGCTGACGATCACCACCGGCGACCCCGAGGCGGCGATCAACCGCCAGCAGGTCGCCGAGCACATCCGTAACTTTTTGCGCATCGAGCCCGCCTCATCGCGCGAGCAGTACCGGTGGATGGAGCGGTTTGTGGGCTCGGTGTCCGAGGAGCCCCTACGCGAGCGGTTGATCATCTCGATCGACGGCAAGGGCGCGTTCCGCCGCTTCAAGGACGTGCTCCTCGCCTACCCTGCCGAGCGCGAGCGCTGGTTCAGTTACCGCGCCGATCTCCTGCACTGGCACATCCACAACTGGCTCGCCCAGCACGAGATCTTGCCGACGAACGAGCCGCCCTGGGGCACGGTGACGGCACCCGAGGAGCTCCCGGCCGTCAGCCCGGTCGTGCACGGCACGGAGACGCCGGGCGAGTCGCTGCGGCGTCAGGCCCGCGAGCTGATCGAGACGATCCCCGCGATCGAGCTCCCGACGGCGATCGCGTTCCTCGAGTTCCTGAAGCAGCGTGGCGGCGACGCCATCGCGCGCGTCGACGCGGCGGCGACGGCGGTCCGCGGCCGCGACGATCACGACGTGGACGATGACGACATCGACGTCGACGATGACGACCGCGACCACGACGACCTCGCCGACCTTGCGAGCGCGTCCTGAGCAGGTCGACCGCCATCGACGCGATGGTGACGCGGCTGGTGCAAGACGCCCCGGTGCTCGACCCCGCGCTGATCGCAGACCTGGTGATCGCGCTGCGGGTCGACGGCTCGTCGCTGGCGCACGCGATCGCCCGCGTGGTGGAGCTGGTGGGCGAACAGCTCGTCGATGCCGGGATCGCCCTGCCCGCGCTCGCGATGGCCTGCGCGTCGCTCGGCTCCCTCGACACGACCGTCCGCGAGTCGGCGCAGTTCGAGATCGAGACGCTCCTGCCCGTCCCCGACGGCCCGCGCGTCCGCGTGGTCATCCCCGACGTGCCGCTGACGCGCCTGCGCAAGCCGACGACGAACTGACACCTCACCCCGGACCAACCCCGCTCGAGCTCACCGTCACCCGCGGACGGCGACCGAGCTCACCGTCACCCGCGGACGGCGACGGCGAACTTCATGTAGTTGCCCTCCGGGAAGCCGGGCAGCGACGGGAAGTCCGGCGGCAAGCCGCGACGGTCGACGATCTGCAGCCGCGTGCCCGCGGCGAGCGCGCCGTCGGCGAGCGCGAGCTCGAACTCGGCCGCCGTCATCTTGTGCGTCGAGCACGCCGCGATCAGCATGCCGCCCGGCGCGAGGACCTCGAGGCTCGCCGTGACGAGCTCGCTGTAGTCGCGGATGGCGCTCCAGGTCTTGCCGCCGCGCGCCTGCGCGCTCGCGAACGCCGGCGGATCGAGCGCGACGAGGTCGAATTTTCGGCCGCGCTCGACGAACTTCGCGAGCACCTTGAACGCGTCACCGACGATGTGCTCCGGCTTCTCCGGGTCGAACCCCGACGCGGCGAAGTTCTTGCGCGCCCGCGCATGCGCCTTGGCCGCGACGTCGACCGCGCAGACCTCGGTGGCGCCGCCCGCCTGCGCGTAGACCGAGATCGCGCCGGTGTACGAGAACAGGTTCAGGACGCGCTTCCCCGCCGCCCACTGCCGCATCGCGCGCCGGCCCTCGCGAAGATCCGCGAACAGGCCCGTCGACAGCGGCGCCGTGACGTCCACGACGAACTTCATGTCGTCCTCGACGACCTCGAAGTCGACCGGCGCGGCCGTGCCGCGCACGAGATCCGCGCCGGCCTGCCGCGGGGCCTCGCCGCCAAGGGACCGGTAACGGCGCTGCTCGTAGATCGCCTCGGGGGCGAGCTCGGCCATCAGCGCGTCGTATAGATCGTCGCGGAGCGCGGCCACCGCCGCCGTGAACAGCTGGACGACGAGGTAGCGGCCATAGCGATCGACCACGATCCCCGGCAGGCCATCCGCCTCGCCGTGGACGACGCGGGTGGCGCCGAGCTTCGCGCCGTCGACGAGCCGAGCGCGGAGCGCGATCGCGGCCTTGACCCGGTCGCGCACGAGCTGGGCGTCGATGGCGACGTCGGGGTTCCGCGAGAACACGCGGATCGAGATCGTATTGTCGGCGTCGTACAGGCCGCGCCCGACGAACTCGCCGTCGGCGTCGACCATGTCGATGATCGTGCCCGGCTCGGGCGAGATCGGCCGCCCCATCGCCTCGCGATAGACCCACGGGTGACCGGCGCGGATGCGGTGAGCGACGTCGGGCGCGAGCCGGATCGTGTTCTTGCGAACGATCGGCGCGCCGTGGACGGGGCGGCGCGGGCGACGCGGCGGCAACGACGGGTTCATGGGTGGCGTTCTATACACCAGCTGCCCTTTTTTCTCGTAGACAGTGAGGAGCCCTCGCACTAAGTTCGCGCGGCTTCCATGACGCCCGCCCCGCGCCCCGCCACGCTCGAACCCGTCCGCTTCGGCGAGTTCCTGCGCGACCGGAGCCTGATCACCGACGAGCAATGGCTCGCCGCGCTCGCCGATCACTGGAGCCTGCTGGCGGCACATCCGACCGCGAGCAAGCGCCGCCGGATCGGCGCGCACATCGTGGAGGCCGGCTACCTCCCGGCGGACGTGGTCGAGCAGGAGGCCCGCGCGTTCCACGACGATCTCGACGTCGTCGAGGTCATCGACCTGTCGCCGCGCTCCGAACGCAACACGCTCCCCGTCCCGCGCATGGCGTTCTCGCCCGGCCGCGACGCGCTGTGACCGGCCGCTAGGCCAGCAACTCTCAGGGGCACCGTGCCCCGAACGCTGCTAATATTCTTGCCGCACGTCCCTGGAGACTCACGATGGCCGTCGATCAACCCAACCCCAACAAGCAGACCCTCATGGGAACCGGTACCCCGACCCCGGGCCCGGCGGGCCGTCGCAAGCGGTCTTCGTCGCTGATGCAGGCCGCGCAGGCGCTGCCGAACGTGGAGAGCTCGCTCGAGGAGTTCATCGCGCGCGCGAACCAGACGTCGGTCGATGCGGAGGCGTGGGGAGCGGGGACGCCCACGGACAAGGCGGTCAAGGAAGAGGAAGACGCGCGCAAGGAGCAGGACGCGCTCCGCTGGAAGAACGCCGAGCTGCAGATGCGCGAGGCCGAGGCACGCGAAGGCTCGCTGCGCCGCCAGCTCGATGGGCTGCAGGGCAAGCTCGCCGAGGCGGAGGCCCGGGCCGCCGTGGCGTCGTCGGCCGGTGGCACCGGCGCGATGCAGGCGGCCGAGGCGCTCGTCGCCGACCTCCGCTACCGCCTCGACAAGGCGAAGACCGAGTCCATGACCGCGCAGCAGCACGCGGTCGAGCTCGAAGAGAAGCTGGCGAAGTCGGCCGAGATCAAGGCCGAGGGTACCCCGACGTTCGTCCGCGCCAGCTCGCAGACAGACACGGACGGCGAGGAGCGCATCCGCGTCGCCGAGGCCAAGGCGACCAAGGCGATCGCGGCGGCCCGGGCCGCGGCGGCGGGCCTGACGGTCTCGTCGGCGGACCTCGCCGCGATCGAGAGCGGGCTCGTCGTCACGAACGTCGAACGGCAGAAGCAGACCCCGTGGCTATGGATCGCGGTCGCCTTCATCGGCGGGATCGCGCTCATGTTCGTCGCGTCGAAGGCCATGTTCGGTGGCAACACGGCGCCCGCCGCCCCCGCGCAGGTCGCGCCGGCCCCGGTCGTCGCGCCGGCCCCGGCCGTGGCGCCCGCGCCGGTCGTCACGCCGATCGAGTCGCCCAAAGCGGTCGTGACGCCGATCGAGACCGCGCCGGCGCCCGCGCCGACCGCGGTGGTACCGGCGGTCGACCCGACGCCTGTCGTCGTGGCGCCGCCCCCGACGCCCGCGCCGGTCGTCACGCCGACGCCGACGCCCGCGCCGGTCCACGTCGCGACGCCTGCACCGACGCCGCACCACGCGACGCCCGCGCCGACGCCGGCCCCCGTGCACCACGCCGCGCCCGCGGCCAAGCCGGCGCCGAAGTCCGGCATCGCCGACCCGTTCGGTGACTCGCCGGCCCCCGCGCCGGCGAAGAAGACGCCCGCGAAGCCGGCCCCCAAGGCCGGCGCGATCGTCGACCCGTTTGCCAACTAGCACATCGGTCGCGCAGCCGGCGCGGTGCTCGCATTCCGCGTTGCATCTGCGCCGCCGCCACGATAAAGCCTGTCCCCGTGACTCGCTTCACCATGACCTGCGCCATCGTGATCGCGGCCGCCCTCGCTCCGGCGCGGGCCGCGCTCGCCGACGACAAGCCGACCCCCGAGCAGATGGAGCAGGCGAAGGCCGCCTATACCGAGGGCAAGGCGTTCCACGACGCGGGCAAGCTCCCCGAGGCGATCGACAAGTTCAAGGAGAGCTACCGGCTCTCGAAGCGCCCGGTCCTGCTCTACAACATCGCGTTGACGATGGACGAGGCCAAGCAGGACCTCGCGCTGTTCTACTACCAGAAGTACCTGACCGACGCGCCGGCGACGGACGCGAACCGCCCGGCCGCCACGGCGCGCGTCAAGGACCTCGAGGCCGCCGCGCTCAACGGCCCGTCGACGCCGACGCCGCCCGTCGACACCACGCCCAAGTCGCCCGTCGACACCACGCCCAAGCCGCCCGTCGACACCACGCCCAAGCCGGTCGCGATCAAGCCGATCGGCACGTACAAGGCCGAGGACTTCCAGCACCAGACGGTCGAGGAGGCGCCCCCGGGCAAGCCGCTCGACGTGTCCGCGTCGGTCCCGCCGGACTCGGGCTGGACGGTCACGCTCTACTACCGCGCCGCCGGCGAGAGCAAGTTCACCGCGAAGCCCATGAAGTGGCGCTACAAGGAGCTCGTCGCGCGCATCCCCGCCGCGGTCATGGCCGGCTCGGCGATCCAGTATTACGTCGAAGCCAAGGAGCAGAACGGCGAGGTCATCACCCGCGCCGGCAAGTCCACGAGCCCGAACCTCGTCAACATCGACGACAAGGCCTCGCCGCGCTTCTACCCCGACCTCGACGACGCCGCCGTCTCCACGGCCGCGCAGCAGAAGCACCAGGACGACGACAACCCGCTCGGCAACAAGACCGGCCCCAAGAAGAACGACGACGAGCCGATCGGCCCGAAGACCGAGCCGGCGGAGCCCGGCCACGGCTTTGGCGACGTGGGCTCCAAGAAGTTCGAGTACGCGAAGTGGGGCGCCACGGGCGGCGCGGTCGCGATGTTCGGCCTCTCGACGCTGTTCTTCGTCCAGGCGAAGAACCAGGCGGACGCGCTCAAGCTCGACACCAGCACCGACTCGCACGGCAAGCCGTGCACGGCGCCCTGCCACACGTTCGATTCGTTCGACAGCGACATCCAGCGCGCGGGCAAGCGCGACCAGACGATCGCCAACGTCACGTTCGGCGTCGGCCTCGCGGCCGGCGTCGTTGCCGGTTACTTCTGGTACCGCGAGCTGAAGGGCCACCACGGCAAGTCGGAGAAGGCCCCCGCGTCGAACGGCGGTGGCGGCGGCGTGATGAACCCCGACGCGAGCGCGATGACGTGGATGATCGGCCCGACGGCCGGCGACGGGTTTACCGGCGCCGCGGCGACGGGGAAATTCTAAGCCGTGCGCGCCGCCCTGGGGCTCGGCCTCGTGACGCTCGCCGCCGCGTGCTCGCCATATTCGCCCGACCTGCCGGTCGCACCGTTTCTGTGCGGCGATAGTGCCCCCGTCTGCCCGGACGGCTTCACGTGCCAGCCGAGCGGCGCGCAGATGATCTGCGTCGACACGGCCGGCAGCGGGAACGGCGAGCATCCGGACGCCGGGTCCGCCCACGGGAACTGCAGCTCCACGGACAAGACCGAGCCGGACGACTCGCCCCAGGGCGCGTTCCAGACGACGGTGGCCGCGAGCCGCGTGACGATCGACCTGTCCGGGCTCGAGATCTGCCCCGCGACGGACCTCGACTTCTACGAGTTCTCGATCACCACCAAAGGTCAAAACGCAGCGGCGACGCTGACCTACGGCGACAGCGCGGCGGCCGTCCAGATGGCCATCCTGGTCGACAACGGCGGCTCCGGCGCGACCCTCATCAACGGCACGCCCGTCTCGGGCATGCCGAACACGCTCAGCGCGGCGCCGACAAACCTCCCGGCCGGAAATTACTTCGTCAAGGTCTTCGGCGACGGCACCAATCGGAATACGTACGAGCTCAAGCTCGCCGTCAGCGGCCCGTAGGCCCTCCCTGGCCTGCCGCGCACGCGGCAGTTTGACGGCTGCGCATAACGCCTGTACCCTTCTGAAAGTGCGAGTCTTTTCAGGGGAGACTGGCGAATGAGCCGTATTGGAGAGCTGCTGGTCCGCGAGAAGATGGTCTCGATCCAGCAGTTGCAGCAGGCACAGGACGAGGCCAAGCGGACGGGTAAGCGCCTCGGCGCCACGCTCGCCCGTCTCGGATACGTCGATGACACGAAGCTCACGCAGTTTGTCGCGAAGCAGTACAGCCTGCCGTCGATCAACCTGTCGGAGATCGACATCGAGGCCTCTGTCCTCAAGCTCGTCCCGCGCGAGATCTGCGAGAAGCACCAGGTCATCCCGGTGCGGCGCAACGGGCCCACGCTCATCGTGGCGATGGCCGACCCGTCGAACATCTACGCCATCGACGAGCTGAAGTTCCTCACGCAGTACAACATCGAGCCCGTCGTGGCGTCGGAGGCCGGCCTCGAGGCCGCGCTCTCCCGCTATTACGACAAGGGCCCCGATCTCGACCAGATGATCGGCGAGTTCGACGTCGACAACGTCGACTTCTCGGCCGCCGGCGACGACTCCGTCAACATCGTCGACCTCGAGAACCAGGCCGGCGAGGCGCCGGTCGTGAAGCTCTGTAACGCCATCTTGCTCTCGGCGATCAAGAAGAAGGCGTCGGACATCCACCTCGAGCCCTACGAGAAGAGCGTCCGCGTCCGCTTCCGCATCGACGGCATCCTCCAGGAGGAGATGCGGCCGCCGATGAAGCTGCGCAACGCGATCACGTCGCGCCTCAAGATCATGGCGTCCCTGGACATCGCCGAGCGGCGGCTCCCGCAGGACGGACGCATCAAGCTCAAGATCGGCGCGAACCGCGAGATGGACTTCCGTGTCTCGTGCCTGCCGACCTTGTTCGGCGAGAAGATCGTCCTCCGGCTCCTCGACAAGTCGAACCTCCAGCTCGACATGACGAAGCTCGGCTTCGATCCCGGGCCGCTGTCGCACTTCAAGGAGGCGATCAGCAAGCCGTACGGCATGGTGCTCGTCACGGGGCCGACCGGTTCCGGCAAGACCACGACCCTGTACTCGGCGCTGTCCGAGCTGAACACGACGGACCGCAACATCTCCACGGCGGAGGATCCGGTCGAGTTCAACCTGCACGGTATCAACCAGGTGCAGATGCACGAGGACATCGGGTTCAACTTCGCGACCGCGCTCCGCGCGTTCTTGCGGCAGGACCCGAACATCATCATGGTCGGCGAGATTCGTGACTTCGAGACGGCCGAGATCGGCGTCAAGGCCGCGCTCACGGGTCACCTCGTGCTCTCGACCTTGCACACGAACGACGCGCCCTCGACCGTCTCGCGCCTCCTCAACATGGGCATCGAGCCGTTCCTCGTGACGGCGTCCGTCAACCTCGTCGTCGCGCAGCGGCTCGCGCGCCGCATCTGCGCGGACTGCAAGATCCCGGACGACAAGTTCCCCGAGGCGCTCGCGAAGATCGGCATGACCGAGGACCAGATCCGGCGCGCCGAGATCAAGAAGGGCCGCGGCTGCCAGACCTGCAACAACACCGGCTACAAGGGGCGCGTGGCGCTCTACGAGGTCATGCCGTTCGCGGACCCGCTCAAGGACCTCGTGCTGCAGGGCGCGTCGGCGGCGGAGATCAAGGCGGAGATGATCAGGGGAGGCGTCCAGAGCCTCCGGATGGCGGGCATCGCCAAGATCCTCGAGGGCATGACGACCCCCGAGGAGATCTTGCGCACCACGGTGGACGACTAAGCGAATGGCCCAGCTCAATCTTCAAGCGCTCCTCAAGACGATGCTCGACAAGGGCGCGTCTGACCTCCACGTCACCGCGGGCTCGCCACCTCGGCTCCGCATCGACGGCGATCTCGTGCGGCTGCAGACCGATGCGCTGACGCCGGTCGACACCAAGACGCTCTGCTACTCGGTCATGAACGACGCGCAGAAGCTGCGCTTCGAGGAAGACCTCGAGATCGACTTCTCGTTCGGCATTCGCAACATGGCGCGCTTCCGCGCCAACGTGTACATGCAGCAGAGCTGCGTGGCGGGCGCGTTCCGCATCGTGCCGTACAACGTGGTCGCGCTCGAGGAGATCGGCCTGCCGCCGGTCGTGCTCGAGCTGTGCGAGCGCCCGCGCGGCCTCGTGCTCGTGACGGGCCCGACGGGCTCCGGCAAGTCGACCACGCTCGCGTCGATGATCGACCGCATCAACCAGCGGCGCCGCGGTCACATCGTCACGATCGAAGACCCCATCGAGTTCCAGCACACGCACCGCGGCTGCCTCGTCAACCAGCGCGAGATCGGCCGCGACAGCCAGTCGTTCAAGCGCGCGCTCAAGTACATCTTGCGACAGGACCCGGACGTCGTGCTCATCGGCGAGATGCGCGACCTCGAGACGTTCGAGGCGGCGCTCTCGATCGCGGAGACGGGTCACCTCTGCTTCGCGTCGTTGCACACGAACTCGGCGATCCAGAGCATCAACCGCATCCTCGACGTCTTCCCCTCGCACCAGCAGGGTCAGATCCGCGCCCAGCTGTCGTTCACGCTCGAGGGCGTCATCACGCAGACGCTGATCCCGAAGGCCTCGGGCTCCGGCCGCGCGCTCGCGGCCGAGGTCATGGTGCCGAACGCCGCCATCCGGAACCTCATCCGCGAGGACAAGCTCCATCAGGTCTACTCGCAGATGCAGATCGGCCAGAGCAAGTTCGGCATGCAGACGCTGAACCAGTCGCTCGTCGAGCTCTACATCAAGAAGACCTGCACGCTCGAGGAATGCATCGCCCACTCGTCGGAGGTCGACGAGCTCAAGACGATGATCTTGAACGCGGGCGGCTCGCTCGGTTCGCTCGCTCCGCCCGCCAACCCCGGCGCGCGTCGCTAAGGAGAACAGCACATGGCCAAGTTCACCTGGGAGGCGACGACTCGCGCGGGCGAGAAGCGCAAGGGCATCATGGAAGCGGAGACCGCCGACATCGTGGAGCAGCGGCTCCGCGGTGACGGCTGGCAGGTCCAGCGCGTCAAGAAGCAGGCGCGCGAGATCTCGATCTCGATCGGCTCCGGCGTGGCGTCGAAGGACCTGCAGATCTTCACGCGGCAGCTCGCCACGATGATCGACGCCGGCCTGCCGCTCGTGCAGTGCCTCGACATCCTCGCGAACCAGACGCCGAACAAGATCTTCGCGCGCATCCTCGGCCAGGTGAAGGCGACGGTCGAGTCCGGCTCGACGTTCTCCGAGGCGCTGCGCAAGCACCCGCGGGTGTTCGACGACCTCTACGTCAACCTGGTCGCGGCCGGCGAGGTCGGCGGCATCCTCGACACGATCTTGAACCGCCTCGCGCAGTACATCGAGAAGTCGGTGAAGCTCAAGGGGCAGATCAAGAGCGCGATGTTCTACCCGGTCGGCATCTTGTGCGTCGCCATCGCGGTCATCGCGGTGATGCTCGTCAAGGTCATCCCGACCTTCGAGAACATGTACAAGGAGATGGGCCACGCGGAGCTGCCCGCGGCGACGAAGGTCGTCATGAGCATCTCGCACGGCTTCGTGAACCGCTGGTACGTCTGGTTCGGCGGGCTGTTCGGCCTGATCTTCGGCACGATCTTCATGCGCCGCACGCAGCGCGGCAAGGAGATCTTCGATCGCATCCTCCTGCGGACGCCGGTCATCGGGCCGACGCTGCGCAAGATCGTCGTGGCGCGCTTCACGCGGACGCTCGGCACCCTGCTGTCGTCTGGCGTGCCGATCCTCGACGCGCTCGACATCTGCTCGCGCACGGCCGGCAACGCTGTCGTGCAGGCTGGCATCGCGCGCGCCCGCGACAAGATCGCGGAAGGTCACGACATGGCGGGCCCCCTCGCCGAGTCGCGCGTGTTCCCGTCGATGGTCGTGCAGATGATCGGCGTCGGCGAGCAGACGGGCGCCATGGACACGATGCTGCAGAAGATCGCGGACTTCTACGAGGAAGAGGTCGACACCGCGGTGTCCGCCATGACCTCGCTCATCGAGCCGATCATGATGGCGTTCCTCGGCGTCGTCGTCGGCGGGCTGATCATCGCGATGTACCTGCCGATCTTCAAGCTGGCCGGCAACATCAACTCCAATTGATGTGACGACCTCCGGGGCGCCAGCGGCGGCGCCCGCGATCCGCGTCAGCCGCCTCCTGCTGCTACGCACGATCGTGGTGAGCGTGGTGCTCGGGCTCTCGCTATGGGTGCTCGCATCCGGTGACAGCGTCGCGAGCACCGCGGTGTGGCTGCAGTCGTCGGTGATCGCGGCGACGTACGTGTCGTCGATCGTTTTCGGCGTGCTGCTCCGGCGCGGCGTGACGGCGGCGCGGCTCGCCACGCCGATGATGGCGAGCGACCTCGCGGTTACGTCGCTGCTCGTGTACCTGACGGGCGGCGCGCAGAGCCCGTACACGTTCCTGTACGCGTTGACGATCGTCGCGGCGGGGGCGCTGACGTTTCGCCGTGGCGCCGTGCTGGTGACGCTGGCGTCGATCGTGCTCGCGATCGCGGTCGCGGTCCTCGCGTGGCTGCACGCGTTCGATCTGCCAGTGCCGGCGCAGGCGCAGCCGTGGGAGCAGACGGGCTCGGCGCTGGCGCGCACGCTCGCGATCAACGTCGCGGCGATGCTGGGCGTCGGCGTGCTGTCGCTGTTCCTCGGCGATCAGCTGGAGCGCGGGGCCGAGACCCTCGCGACGACGCGGCGGGAAGCGGCGGTGCTGCTCACGCTGCACCAGGACATCGTGCGCTCGCTGAGCTCGGGGCTCGTGACGGTCGCCCCGGATGGCAGCGTGCTGACCGCGAACCTCGCGGCGACGGAGATCCTGCGGCGCGGCGGCGAGGAGCTCGCCGGCCGCAAGCTCGAGGAGCTCATCCCCGGGCTCTCGGCACTGCTCGTCGAGTCGCATGGCGAGCTACGCCGCGCGGATCTGAAGATCACCGGGACGAGCGGGGCCGACAGCCTCGGCGAGGGCGGCGGCGAGGCCTTCGAGCTGACGCTGGGCGTGACGGTGTCGCCGCTGCGCGACGAGCGGGACGCGGTGTTCGGGCGCATCGTGAGCTTCCAGGACCTCACCGAGCTGCGCCGGCTCGAGCTGCACATGCGGCGCGCCGAGCGGCTCGCGACGGTCGGGCAGCTCGCGGCGGGCGTGGCCCACGAGATCCGCAATCCGCTGGCCGCGATCAGCGGGTCGATCGAGCTGCTGCGAGCGGCGCCGACGGCGAGCGAGGACGACCGCGCGCTGATGGCGATCGTGCACCGGGAGATCTATCGGCTGAACGCGCTGATCGACGACTTGCTCGACTACGCGAACCCGCGGCCGAGCCAGAGCGTGACCTTCGATCTGGGCGTCCTCGTCGAGGAGACGGCGCAGGTGGCGCGCGCGGACCAGGCGTTCGAGGCGATCGAGCTGGCGGTGGACGTGGCGCGACCGCTGAGCGTGCACGGGGACCCGGCGAAGCTGCGCCAGGTGCTGTGGAACCTCGTGCGCAACGCGCGCGACGCCGCGACGACGGGGGGAAGGCACGTGCGCGTGGCCGCGCGGGCCAGCGAAGCCGGCGACCTGATGGTGGTGGTGGCCGACGACGGGCCGGGGATTCCGGCGGACCAGCTCGGTAAGATCTTCGACCCGTTCTTCACGACGAAGCGCGCGGGAACGGGGCTCGGGCTCGCGACGTGTCACGCGATCGTGGCCGAGCACGGAGGGCGGATCGACGTGGAGAGCGAGGTCGGCGTCGGGACGACCATGACGGTGCGGCTGCCCGCACGGGATCCCGCGGCGTCGGTGTGAGAGTCGGTGCTAGGGTGGGCGACGTGCAATGCCCTGTCTGCGCCCAGGCGCTCGAAGGTGGCGAGCTGGTGATGGTGTGCGGTCCGTGCCACAAGACGCTCGGCGGCGGGCTCAACGTGCACGCGACAGGTGAGTTTCGCGTGCCGACGCACGAGATGCTGGCGGCGCACGGGGAGGAGGAAGAGGCGGCGGCGGCGCGCGGGCACGCGGGAGAGCGGCCGACCACGACGGGGGTGTGCGCGTGGTGCGGGAAGCTGGAGTCGCAGGTGAAGAAGCTGCTCGGGCGGAACGGGGTGGCGTTGTGCGACGAGTGCGTGTCGTTGTGCTGCGATATCTTCGAGGCGGAGCTGGGGCCCGGCTGGCAAACGTGACCCCTTCGGCCGTCGGCGGCCCGGGCGATGGCTCGCCTCTCGTATAGTGCCGACATGCCTCGCCGGTCGGTTGCGACGTCCACCCCGCGCGAGGGCGAGCCGGTCAAGATGGCCGTCCTCGCCAAGCGCTCGGGTGTTCCGACGCCGACCATCAAGCACTACATCCGCGAGGGCCTGCTGCCGGGTCCGCAGATCCGGACCAGTCGGAACATGGCGTACTACGACGGCCGCATCGTCGCGCGGATCAAAGCGATCAAGGCGCTGCAAGCCGAGCGCTTTCTCCCGCTGCGCGTCATCGCCGAGCTGCTCGAACCGGCCCCCAGCGCCAAGCTCCGGTCCGATCGCGCGAGCCAGCGGCAGGCGATGACCGCGCTCGTCCCCGCGCTGTCGAACGACGCGAGCGAACGTCGCCGGAAGCTCTCGGATGTGATCGACACCGAGGGCGTCACGCGCCGGGAGCTCGACGAGCTCGCGCGGCTCGGCGTCATCGAGCACCGCGGCAGTGGCGAGACACGCGGGTACAGCGGTTCGGACCTCGCGATCATCGAGGTCGTGGGCGAGGCGCGCCGGCTCGGCCTCGGCGAGGTGTTTCCCATCTCGCTCGGCGAACCCTACCTGCGTGCGGTGGAGCAGCTGCTCGCCGTCGAGATCGAGCTCTTCCAGCGCCACGCGCTCAGCGCCGCGTTACCTGCCCCGCTCCCCGATGTCGCGCGGCACGCGGTGGCCCTCGGGGGCCGGCTGGTCCTCGCGCTGCGTGCGAAGCTCATCCCCGCGCTCCTCGCCAGCGCCAGCGCCAGCGCCAGCGCCAGCGCAAGCGCGAATGCGAGCGTCGGCCCGAGGCCAGCGCTCGCCCTGAACCCCCGGACGCCCCGCGCGCGCCGACGCACGAAGCGGCCCGCGTAGCGCATCCTGGCGGGCCCATGCGCAGGTCGATGCGCGAGTTGCGCACCCTCGATCGCCGGGACCGAGTGTTGACAGTTCGTCTCACTACTTTTCCCCGGACGGGGACTCTTCCCCCCGCATGGCCGCCCGAATTTTGCGTTCTGGGCCCCCGGACGAGGGCCCTGAACTTGCGTAGTGCGTCGTCATGCGAACCCTCGTCTCCGGAGCCACCGCGGTCGTTTTGATGTCGATGCCTCTGAGTGCCTGCGTCGAAGACGTGCCGTCCGCGGACGAGACCGACCCCGGGGCCTTCACGACGAGCGCCTCGTTCTGCCCGACCGGGTTCAGCTATGACGGCACGAATCTGCTCTGCACCAGCGCGACCGAGGCGGTGGCACCGTTTCCACGGTCGATGGTCGATGACTGCAAGCGGTTCGTCGCGAACCGCGCCAACGGCACCAACGCTTGTGAAACAACGGTCGCGGGCGCGGTCAGCACGCGATGGGCGCGCAGCCTCGCGATCGGGGCTCGCAGCCGCACGGTGCAACCCAGCGGTTGCAGTGCAGGGACGACCCGGTCGACGTCCGGCTACTGCGGTGACGCCGCGAACCTCTACGGGCCGTTCACGAAGAACGACGTGACGTTCTGCAAAGCGCACGGCGGCGGGAGCGCATGCGAGACCAATCGCATCGCGCCAACCCTCGTCGCACCGCGGACGACCACGAGCGAGTGGTCCTATATTCTCCCCCTCGATTACGGGGTGCGCGAAGACGACGTCGGCGGCGGAGCGTTTGGCGCCGCGCGCGGCAACAGCGCCGGCACCCACTCCGGCGTCGACTTTCTCGCGCCCGTCGGCACGTCGTTGTTCTCCCCGTGCGCGAGCGACGACGTGCAGGTGGGGTTCGATAGCGGTTACGGCAACTGGGTCCAGATCGTTTGCCCCGCCCCGGCGAGCTTGTCCGGCGGGCGGACCGCGTGGGCTTCGCTGCTGTACGGTCACCTTAGCTCCGTCGCGGTCTCCGACGGCGGGTCGATCTCGCGAGGCGGGCGCATCGGCGCGGTCGGCAAGACGGGCAACGCGGCCGACCCGGCGATCAACGCCCACGTCCACTTCGAGATCACGATCCAGGACACGCAGCAGGGAGCCCACGACGATCTCCATGGTTCGGCGGACAACACCGGCACGGTCGCGGCGACCAACTTCGAGAGCAGCCTCCGCGCCGCGTGCTTGACGCCGAACGGGGTAACCGCGCTCACGGGCCCGGTGCGCCGCGGCCGTCGGCCCGACCCGTACCTCGTGCTGATCTGCAGCGTGACCGGCAAGCCGGCCCTGACGAGCCCGCCCGCATCGCTGCAAGGCACGCTCGACCGCTGGAGCGCGAACTTCTCGGCGTCGGGGTTCGACGTCGACGTCGGGCGGTAGTCGCGTCGCTTCGCACAGCGTGCGCAGGCGCCCACGGCACGCGCGTTGCTCTTGCCCGTCCCATCATGGACATTCTTACCTGGCTCATCGTCGGTCTCGTCGCAGGCGTGCTGGCATCCCTCGTGGTCGGAGGAACCGGCTACGGCATCATCGGCGACATCGTCGTCGGTATCGTGGGCGCCTTCATCGGCGGCGCGGTCTTCCGCGCGGCGGGCTGGAGCATCCCGGTCGGGGGCCTCGGCGGCACGATCCTCGTCGCCTTCGTAGGCGCCGTGATCCTGCTGGTCTTGCTCCACGCGATCTGGCGCGGCCGCGGCCGCTCCGCGGCGCTGTAGCGGGTCAGCCGCTCCCCGCGCTGACGCCCGTGAGCACCTCGGCGCGACGGCGATAATCGGCCGCGTACGCGCGCTCCCCCTTCTTGTCCCATGCCGCGGCGAGCTCGCGGCACCTCGCGGCCTCGAGCCCCGGGGCGAGCTCCCCACCGGCGCGCATCCCGTCCAGGACGTGGAGCGCGTCGTCGGTCCTCCCGACTCCGAGCAACGCGAGCGCGCGCGTGTGCTGGATCGCCGGCACGTCCGGCCGCAGCGCGCTCGCCTTATCCGCGAGCGCGAGCGCCTCGCGCGCATCGCCAGCCACGGCGAGCAGCGCGTATGCCCGGTTATTGAACAGCACGGCCCGCTCCCCGACGTCGAGCTTGTCCTCGTCGAGCGGCGCCACCAACCGCTCCACCGCGGCGAACCGCCCCTCCGCGACCGCGCAGCCCGCCCGCGATAGCCACGCCGCGCGCTCCCGGCTCGGGGTCCACGTTGTCGCGCCCGCGAGCCAGTACCGCCGCGCCGCGTTACCGAACTTTCCCGCCTCGAAGGCAGCGTGCGCCGAGCGCGGCAGCCACAGGGTCACCGCGGCCAGGAGCGCGCCCACCACCCCGGCCGCCACGACGCCGCCGAGCAGCCGGACTTGCACGCCGAGCCCCACGGCGGCCGCCGCGACGCCGAGCCAGCCGAGGACCCGCAGATAGTGCCGGAGCGCCACCACGAGAGGATACGTGCTAACGATCGCGCCATGTCGGAACGCCTGGTCCCGCTCGGCAAGCGCACCGCCGGCGCGGCTGTGCGCCCGGCGCCCGCCGCGGACGCCCCGCGCGTGTACGTCGAGACCTACGGCTGCCAGATGAACGTCGCCGACTCCGACCTCCTGGGCGGCGTCCTCGCGGATGCGGGCTACGCGACCACCCCGCGCGCCGAGGACGCCGACGTCATCGTCGTGAACACGTGCGCCGTGCGCGAGAAGGCCGAGGAGCGCGTGGTGGCCCGTGCGGCCGAGCTCGGCGCCATCAAGCGCCGCCGCCCCGGCGCCGTCCTCGCGATCGTCGGGTGCATGGCCGAGCACCTCAAGGAGGGCCTCGCCGCGCGCGCGCCGGCCGTCGACGTCATCGCGGGTCCCGACAGCTACCGCCGCATGCCGGCGCTCCTCGCCGCCGCCCGCGCCGAGCGCACCGCGCCGGTCCCGGACGAGCGCAGCGAGGACACGCGGGTGGGGCTCCTGCCGGCTCGGCCAGCGGGGCGGGGCGCCGCCCCCGTCATCGATATCAAGCTCGACAAAGCCGAGACCTACGAGGGCCTCTCCGGCGCTCTGGCGGGCGACGGCGTCTCCGGCTTCGTCACGATCCAGCGCGGCTGCGACAAGTTCTGCACGTTCTGCGTGGTCCCGTTCACCCGCGGCCGCGAGCGCGGCGCCCCGCCCCGCGAGGTCCTCCGCCAGGTCCGCGAGCTCGCCGACGCCGGCTTCCGCGAGGTGACGCTCCTCGGCCAGACCGTCAACTCGTACGCCTGGGACGGCACCACGTTCGCCGAGCTGCTCCGTGCCGTCGCGCGCGTCGACGGCATCGAGCGCGTCCGCTTCACGTCCCCCTACCCCGTCGACTTCACGGACGACGTCGTGGCCGCGCTCGCCGAAGAGCCCAAGCTCTGCAAGTACGTCCACCTCCCGGTGCAGTCCGGCAGCGACGACGTGCTCGCGCGCATGCGCCGCGGCTACACCGTCGCCGACTACCACGCCATCGTCGCGCGCCTCCGCCGCGCGATGCCGGACATCGCCCTCTCCACCGACATCCTGTCGGGCTTCTGTGGCGAGACGGACGCCGACCACGCCGCCACCCTCGCCCTCATGCGCGAGGTGCGCTTCGACAGCGCGTTCATGTTCGCTTACTCCGAGCGCGACCTGACGTTCGCCGCGAAGAAGCTCCCCGACGACGTCACCGAGGCGGTGAAGAAGAAGCGCCTCGCCGAGATCGTCGCGCTGCAGGAGCGGATCTCCACCGAGGTCTTCGCCGCGCACGTCGGCCGCGCCGAGCGCGTGCTCGTGCACGGCCCGAGCAAGCGCGATCCCGCCCAGCTCGTGGGGCGGACCGACGGCTTCAAGTCCGTCATCCTGCCCGCGGGCGTCGGCTCGGTCGGCGGCCTGGTGGACGTCACGATCGAGCGCGCCACGATGGCGACGCTGTTCGCGCGCGCCTGATCAGTAGCCGCGACCGGCCATGCCGCCGTGACCGGGCATGCCCATGCCCATGCCGAGGGCATTGCCGCCGGGCCCGATGTAGCGCGAGCTGCCGAACGCGAGGATCGGGAAGAAGATGAACCCGAGAAAGATCATCCCGACCGCGAAGCCGCCGCTCTTGCCGAACACGGTCGCCAGGTTGATGACCAGGATCAGCGTGATGAGCGGCCCGACGAGCGGGATCAACGTCAGGACGACCCACCACGGGGGCTTCCCGACGATCTTGCACAGCACGATCGTGCTGTAGATCGGGACGAGGATGGCCCAGCCCGGCTGGCCGGCCTTCGCGAAGATCTTCCATCCGCACGCGATGAAGAAGATCAAGAATACGAGCCCGACCACGAGCGAGATCATCATTTGCGCGAGACCCGGCTGTCCGACGAGCGCAGCAGCAGCGTTCATCATCAATCCCCCTCGACGTGAGGGATCACGATAACCGGGGCCCCCGAGCGCCGGCGCCACACGGGGGCAAATATGTTCAGCCGCGGAGGAGGCCGACGATCTCTTCGGCCACCGAGGCCGAGGCGAGGAGCCCCAGATGGCCCACGCTGTAGAGCATCACCGTCTCGGCCCCGGCGAGCGGGGCCTGCCGCGCGCCCGGGACCAGCGTGTCGGCGGTCGACCAGATCGAGGTCACGCGCGCATGAACCGGCGCCGGCGCCGCCGCGAGCCGGTCCAGCAGGCGCGAGCCGGCCACGAGCTCCCGCCGCGCGTGCCCCACGCCGTACGCCGTCAGGTCGCTGCCGGCGTGCGGCGAGCCGAGCGTCACCAGGTGCGCGACCACCGGGTCCCCACCCGCGAACGCGACGTAGTACCGCGCGACCACGCCGCCCATGGAGTGGCCGACCAGGTCGACGTCGGCCGCGCCGGTCGTCGCCCGCACCTGGGCCACGAAGTCCGCGAGCTGGCGGGCCGCGTGGCTCGTCCGCCCGAGCGACCAGTACTCGAACCCGTAGACCGGCCCGAGCCCGGCCGCCGCGAGCCGGCGCGCCAGGAGCACGAAGTTCGCCCGGTTCATCGCGTACCCGTGCAACAGGATCACCGGGCGAGGCCCCGCGCCCCGCGCGCCGGCGAGCGGCAGGAACCCGAGCGGCCGCGCGACCGACGCCGCGACCGCCCAGCCCCACTCCGCGAGCAACGCGCGCAGCGGCGGCGCCGCCTGTTGCGCGCACCGCAGCGCGTGCGGGAGCACGGGGTAGACGCCCGTGACCGACAGCGCGTGGTTCACCGCCGCCACGCCGCCGCGCGCGAGCAGGTGGCGAGCAGAGTGCCGGCGCTGCACGATCAGCGCGAGGGGGACGCCAGGCCGGGGACGTCCGCCTCGATCTCCACCGCGATGTCCGCCGGGATCCCGAGGTGCGTCCGCAGGCGGTCGAGCATGCTCCGCTCCGACTTCGCGAACACGTGGTCGACGACCGCCATCTTGCACGCCGCGCGATACACGCCGCGCCGCGCCGCGGGCTCGAGGTCGTGCAGCAGCTTCTCCGGCAGATCCGTCTTCGCGTCGACGAACGCCTCCGCCGCCGCCTTGTCCGCCGGCGCCAGCTCCGCGCCCACGATCAGCTTGCGCAGGCCATCCGCCTCCGCCTCCGCCATCACGCCGTCCGCCCACGCGACCGCCGCCCACACCCGGATCACGCTCAAGATCTGCGTCTCGGCCATCGGCAAACTATAGCGCGATCGTCACGCCGACGTGCTCGTGCACCAGCCGCGTCAGCGTCGCGCGCAGCTCCTCGCCGCTCTTCGAGGCGCGCCAGGCGCCCGCGTCGGCCGGATCGAAGTGCCACGCCGTCGCGACCGCCGCCATCCAGATCTGGCGCGCCGCGCGGTGGCTGTTGATGACGATCTTCGTGCCGTCGCGCAGCTCGAGCCGGAGCACGCCGTCGCTCACGGAGACATCCACGTCGTCGGGGTCGACCGCAGCGAACGCGTCCTCGAGGTGCCGGAGCTCGTCGCGCGCGGCCTGATCGAACGTGGCTTCGTCCATGCCTGCCGTTATAGCGGACTTTGATACGATGTCGTCATGGCCGACACCGACGTCGACCCGCCGCCGGGGCTGACCGAAGACAGCATCGACGGGGACGTGGTCGAGCACGAGGGGCACGAGACGCTCGTGCCGTCCGTGACGCGGTCCGTGCTGTCCGTGAAGAGCATCGCCGCCAGCGACCTCGCCGCCGCGCTGCCCACCGAGAAGTTCGCGATCGTCTCGGCCGACGGCACCCCGCGCAAGCGCGGCGCGGCCCGCATCGGCGACGTCATCGGCGGCCGCTACGTCGTCGAGGGCGCCCTCGGCCGCGGCGGCATGGGGCGCGTCCTCCGCGTCCGCCACCAGGCGCTCGGCAAGGCGTTCGCGCTCAAGCTCATCCGCGGCGCGATCGCCCTCGATCCGAAGATCCGCGACATGTTCTATCGCGAGGCGCGGCTCGCCTCCGCGCTCACCCACGACAACATCTGCTCGATCGTCGACTTCGGCGAGGACGAGGCGTTCGGCCTGTTCATGGTCATGGAGCTCCTCGACGGCCAGACCGTGCACCACAAGCTCCGCTCCGGCGGCCGCCTGCCCGCGAAGGTCGCGTGCGACGTGATGTGGCAGATCTGCGATGCCGTCCGCTTCATCCACAGCCGCACGATCCTCCACGGCGACATCAAGTCCGAAAACATCTTCCTCGTGCGCAGCGCGGCCCAGCGCCGGCTCGCGAAGCTCCTCGACTTCGGCCTCGCGCGCCCCGCCCTCGGCTACGCGGGTGGTGAAGGCGGCACCCCCGAGTACCTCTCCCCCGAGCGGATCGAGGGCGCGCCCGCCTCGATCGCCAGCGACATCTACGCGCTCGGCATCGTGCTGTTCGAGCTCCTCACCGGCAAGCTGCCGTTCACCGGCGAGCTCGGCGAGGTCCTGCGCCTGCAGCGCACGGTCGACGTCCCGCCGCCGTCGACCATGATCGACGAGCCGCTCGACGAGCGCGCCGACGCGATCGTCGCCCGCGCGTGCCACAAGGATCCCGCGAAGCGCCACGCCGACGCGTCCGCGCTCATGTACGAGCTCCGCACGCTGATGGGCATGCTCGGCATGGACTCCGCGCGCCGCCGCCCGCTCGCGCCCGAGGCCGCCCGCGAGCGCCGCGAGCACGACCACCGCGTGAAGGCCGCCGCCGAGGTGTTCGCGGCCGTGACGCTGCCGATGGCGTCGTGCGACGCGACGGGCCGCGTGCGCGCGGCGAACCCGGCGTTCCTCAGCTTCATCGGCGCGGCCGGCGACGCGGGCGGCCTCCAGCTGCGCGACTCCGCGCTGCCCGAGGTCTACCCGACGCTGTTCGAGGATCTCGCCCAGGTCGCGGCGACGCGCCGGCCGCTCAAGCGCGTCATCTACCTCTCCGAGGGCGGCGATCGCGTCGTCGAGGCCGCGGTCGTGCTGACCTCCGCCGCGCTCGGGGCCGAGGTCACGGCGGGCGAGGTGCACATCGTCGTGCACCCGCTGCGCGCGCTGATCTCGTAGAGCGCTAGATCCCGACGGCGAGGCCGAGCGAGATATCGGCCGAGACGCCGCTGTTGAGGATCGGCGCGGAGCTGAACGTGCTCGTCACGGCGAGGCCCGCGAGCACCGAGAGGTCGAACGTGAACAGCACGTTGTTCGAGAGGTGGTGCGAGTAGCCGAGGCCGGCGCCGAGGAGCAGCGGGCCCTGGGCCACGATGTCGGTGTCGCCGCCGTTCATCGGCGCGTCGAGCTTGATCGTGTTGCGCAGGATGCCGACGCCGGCCTGGCCCATGATGCGGACGCCGTCGCCGCTGGCCGCGAGCGCGTAGTGCAGGCGGAGCAGACCGCCCGGCGCGACCGTCGCGTGGCCATCGGTGTTCGCGCCGACGGGGATGCCGAGGCGCGCCGCGACGCCGATCGACGTGCGCGGGCTGATCGCGTACGTGAGCTCCGGCGTGATCACCGCGAGGCTCGCGCCGATGCAGCAGTTCTTCACGACGGCCATGTTCTCCGTCTGGCCCGTCACGTAGCCGGCGCCGGTGCCGACCTGCACGCCGAGCATCACCTTGTGCCGCGCGCCCGGGCCCGGCTCGACGGTCTTCGAGATGCCGCCGCCGTCATCGCCGCCGCCCGCGGTCGCGACCGTGCCGCCGCCGCCCTTCTTGCCCAGCGGATCCTCCTCGTCGCCCTTCACCGTGCCGCCGCCCGTCAGCTCGAGGATGTTCGGCGAGCCGGCCGAGCCCTTCGCCGCGATGACCTTGTTGTTCCCGTCGTACGCCGCCACGTAGTAGTGGACGATGCTGCCGTGCGTGGCCGACGCCGGGATGGCGCCGGTGTACTTGCAGCCGGCCTTCGCGAGCTTGACCTCGGTGAAGTCCGTCGCGCCCTCGGCGCGGAACTGCACGGAGACCTTCGCCGCGGTGATGTCCGTGCCGAGCATCGCCTCGATGGCGGCCGGCGCGTTCGCGCGCGAGGTGTCGATGATGTTGTGCTGCAGGCCCTTCACTGCGGCGCAATCGCCGCCGGCATCGGGGACCTCGCCGACCGGGTCGCCGCCGCCGTTCTTGATCGCCGGGCCGCCCTTCGCGCCCTTACGCGCCTCGTCGAGGAGCTTCGCCATGTCGGGCGAGCGATAGGCCGCGTCGATCTGGATCTTCGGGTCGATGTTCACGGCCGCCGTGAACGCTTCCTTCGCCGCGTTGGCGTCGGGGACCGCGAACGCCACGATGCCGAGGTCGAGCCAGATCTTCGCCGCGACCGGATCGTGGTCGAGCTTCGCCTTCTTCGCCGTGACGGCCGCGGAGCTCAGCGTCTTCTTCGCGGCGTCGTAGTCCATGAGGTCGTACGACTCCATGGCCTCCTTCACCTTCGCGTTGATGTCGCCTTTTGGATCGGCGGCCGCGATGCGCGAGCCGCCCAGCGATGCGACAACGACGAACGCCGCCACAGCGGCGCGACTGCGAGTTCCCATGACCGAGGTAGTACCGCAGATCGCCCGGGCTCCGAAACACGGATCCGGAGGGGCCCCTGGCAGCTGCTAGCTACCTGGAAGTAATCACGAACTCGACGCGTCGGTTCTGGCTGCGGCCGTCCGCCGTCCGGTTATCGGCGATCGGGACCGCCTCGCCGTAGCCCTGCGAGGTCATCCGGTCCGAGCCGACGCCGCGCTTGACGAGGTACGCGCGCACCGACTCGGCGCGCCGCTGGCTGAGCTTCAGGTTGAAGTTGTCATCGCCCTGGCTGTCGGTGTGGCCTTGCACCTCGACGACCATCTTCGGGTTGTCCTTGAGCGCCTGCGCGACGTCGTCGAGCAGCGCGAACGAGACCGCCTTGATGGTGGCCTTGTTCGTGTCGAAGAACACGGTCTGCTTGAGCTCGATCTTCTTCTCGGTGACGACGACGAGCTTGTACTTGACCGGGCAGCCGTCGGGCGGCGGGCCGGCCTCGTTCGGGCACTTGTCGGCCGCGTCGAGGATCCCGTCGCCGTCGTTGTCCGGATCGGGGCAGCCGTCATCGTCCTGCCAGCCGTCCTTGTCCTCGGGCTCGTTCGGACACTGGTCGATCTTGTCCGCGAAGCCGTCGCCGTCGTTGTCGAGATCGGGGCAGCCGTCCTCGTCCTGAAAGCCGTCGCGATCTTCGGGGTCGTTCGGGCACTTGTCGGCCGCGTCGAGGATGCCGTCGCCGTCGTTGTCCTTGTCGGGACAGCCGTCTTCATCCTGGTAGCCGTCCTTGTCCTCGGGGTCGTCGGGGCACTGGTCGACGTTGTCGAGGATGCCGTCGCCGTCGCGATCCTTCGGGCCGGCGGGCTTCTGGTCGGTGCACTTCGCCTTCGGAGACTTGTCGATGGCGGCCTGCGCGTTCGTGCGCGCGATTGCGGCCGCCTCGCGGGCGTTGTTGTAGTTGCCCTCGTCGAGCTCGTGCTGCGCGGAGTCGTTGTGCGTCTCGGCCGTGGCGAGCTCGACGGGCGCGCAGCGCTGGGCGCCGTGGTCGCGCGCGGTGGCGATCAGCTCGTCGGTGACGACCGTGTCGTGGCGGACGGCGCTGCCGGCGCAGCCCGCGAGGGCGATCAGCAGGACCAGCCACCTCATCACGGCGCGTCCTTGGCCGGCGCGACAGGCGCCGCCTCGTCCTGGTCCTTCGCCGGCGCCTTGCTGCCCGCCGCCGAGCCCGGCGCGACCGTCAGCGGCCGCTTCGACGGATCCGCCTTCGCCGCGACCGCCTCGGTGACCGCCTTGTCCGCCGCCGCTTGCGAGAGCTTGCCGAAGTGCACGGCGCCCTGGAAGTCAGCCCGCGCCGCCTGCTCGCGCGCCATCAGGAGGTACTGCGTCGCGCGGGTCCAGAAGTACGGCGCGTACGTCTCCGCCTCGGCGGTGCGCGCCGCATCGACCGAGCTCGCCGCGCCGGTGGTGACCGTGCTGACGTACGAGATCGGGCCGCACGCGCCGGCCGCCAGTCCGCCGACCAAGATCAGTGCCTGGGCCCAGCGCGCCATACTCGGCAGTCGTATCACAGCTACCGGGCGCGCACGCGGCGGGCGTCGCGGCCCAGCTCGATGGCGACGTAGATGCCCGAGCCGAACAGCGCGAGCAGCGAGACCGAGAACGCCCAGCCGAGCTTGACCGCGAACGGCGAGATCCCGGTTCGCGCGTCGTAGCCGGCGTAGTCGGATGCGTACGACAGTCGTCCGATACCGACGACGATCATCACCAAGAGCAGCAGCGCGACCGCGCCGCCGATGTAGAGCAGCGCGCCGGCGAGCCCGCGGCGGATCATGAACGCGCCGCCGTACCAGCCGCCGATCACGAGCACCGCGTGGGCGACCATGAGCGGCACGAGCGCGAGCCCGGAGACCTTGTCGGGGTCGAGCCAGTACATCCACGCCCAGGCCGCGTGGGCCGCGTAGAAGTAGTGCGCGTTCGGCGCCACGATCACCGCGGCGTGGAGCGCGACGAGCGGGAACGCGGGCGTGGCGAACGTGCCATCGGCCTTGATGCGGTCGCGCGCGATCAACGCGAAGCCGATCCCGAACAGCAGATTCACGAGCGCGACGACCGGCAACGGAAGGACCCTCGCCGCGACGGTATCACGTCGGGTGCAACGGCCTCGCGTGATAGCCTCGACGAGGTGCGCGGCGCCCTCCTCCTGCTGCTCGGCGGGTGCTTCAGCCCCGCGCCGCCCGCCGGAGCGCCGTGCGCGAGCAACGGAGCCTGTCCGATGACGCTCGTCTGCATCGCGGACGTGTGCACCGCCCCGAGCGGCCCGGGCGACGCCGGCGGGGGGCCCGATGGCCGCATCGACGCGAACACGCCGATCGAGGCGCTCGCCAGCGGCCCGACGCTCCTGCTCCTGATGGATGACGACCCGAGCGATGGCGCCCTGGACAGCGCGGAGAATCACGCCGTGACGTGCGACCCCGCGTGCCCGAACCTGGCGGGGAACGCGCACGCCGGCCAGGCCTACCGGTTCCACGGCAAGGAGTCGCTCGCCGTCGCCCCCGCCAGCGCCTTTCGGCCCGGCGCGGCCGGCTTCACGCTCGCGACCTGGGTCAACGTGATCACCCCGCCCGACGACGTGGTGCTCTTCTACGCGCTCGTCGCCAAGGGCCTGCCGCCGGACGACGCGTCGTTCGGCCTGTCCGTCACCGGCTCGCCGCTGCACGCGTCCTACTACACGAGCCATCACCAGGCCGACGGCTCGGCGCCGCTGGCGCTCGGGACGTGGCACCACGTGGCGATGACCTGGACGCCGGCGAGCGTGACGGGGTACGTCGATGGCGTGCAGGACGTGCAGCAAGCCAGCGGGCCGCTGGTGTTCGACGACACGCCGCTGACCATCGGCCGCAACAACGACGCGAACGGGCTCGTCGGGTTCTTCGACGAGCTCGTCTACTACGACCGCGCGCTGTCGGCGACCGAGGTCGCGGCGCTCGTCACGCCGTAGCGCCGTAGCGCCGTTACGCCGTACCGCCGGTGCTAGCGGCGCTCGAGCGGCGGCGTGCGGCTCCCGGTGTCCGGATCGGGCGGGTCGGTCGGCGCGCCGAGGAGCCCGCCCGCGGCCGTGAAGTCCACGGCCGGCTCGCGGTCCCGCTCCCGCTCTCGGTCCCGCTCCGCCCGCGCGAGGCGCTCGAGCCGCTCCGAGGACGGCGTGGGCACGTCGATCTCGCCCGCGACGAACGAGCCATCGACGACCAGCGCCGAGCCGGTGGTGGTCGCCGCGACCCCCTCGATCGGCGTGCCGTCATCGCTCGAGACCTCGCCGCTCTCCTCGACGACGGCGCGGATCACGGCCGTCGCCTTCGCCGCCGACGCGATGTCGCTGATGACCCAGTCGTCGGGGGCGACCGGCGCCGCCGCCGGATGGAGGTGCGTCCACGCGCCGCTGTCGCGCGGTGCAGGCCCGACCGGGGAGCGCTCGATCGTCTCGTAGCGTGGCGGCGGCGCGACGATCCGCTGGGAGCTGGTGCCGTGGTCGTCCGGGTCGGCCTCGATCTCGAGCTCGCCGGAGCCGATCTCGAGAGCCGCGTGCGGATCCTCGACGAGCCGCAGCGCGCTGACCGACGTGTCGACGCTCGCGCCGCCGGGCGCGCCCGAGACATCCTCGAAGACCGTGGCCTCGAAGTCATCGTCGGACAGGACCTCCACCTTCGGGCGCTCGTCGCCGCCGTCGACGTCCCCGAAGTGCGCCGCGAAGCGCTGGGCGAGCACGGCGTACGCGGATCGCAAGGACCGCCGCGCGGCGCTGGCCGTGAAGTCGCGCCGCACGCGCTCGTAGCCGGCCTTCGCGATGCGCTCGCGCAGCATCGGCTCGCCCATGAGGCGCAGGATCTTCTTCGCGAGATCGATCGGATCGCCAGGCTCGAACAGCAGCGCCTCGCGGCCGTTCTCCACGACCATCGCGATCGTGTCGCGCCGCGGCGCCACGACCGCGCGCCGGCACGCCATGTACTCGAGGAGCTTCGTCGGGTAGAGGACCGTCGGGTTCGGTGCGAGGTCGGGCGCCGAGGGCACGACGCACACCGTGGCCGTTCCGATGAGCGTCGGCAGCTGATCGTGATCGACCGCGCCGAGGACCTCGACCTTGTCGGCCACGCCGAGCTCGCGGATGCCCTCGCGCAGGACCTGATCGAAGCCGCGCGGCATCGGGCCGGCGAGGACGAGCCGGGCGTCGCGCTCCGCCACGATCGCGGCCATCGCGCGCACGAGCACGCGCACGCCGGCGCCCGGGCCGATCGCGCCCGTGTACAAGATCTTCGGCGGCCCGCTCGCCGGTGCATCCTCGTCCCAGTCGAACCGATCGACGTCGACGCCCGGCGGCGAGAGCAGCACGCGCTCGGGGCGGCCCCGACCCTGGAGCGCCTTCACGGCGGCGGGCGTCGGCGCGAGGATCATGTCGGCCGCGAGGAGGCACGCCTCTTCATCGCGGCCGTACTGGGCCTCGAGCTCGGCGTCGAGCAGCGTGCTCTGGCCGAGCGGCGACCGGGTGAGATCGTAGACCACGGCGTAGCCGAGCCGCGCCCGCGCCTCGAGCACGGGGATGCCGCTCCAGCTATCGCGGCAGTGGACGACCTCGTAGTCCGCGCCGTCGAGCTGGCGCTTGAGCGCGCGCTGGAACGCCTGCACCTGGGCGCGCATGTCGTCGTCGTGGGTGGGGACGCGCAGGATCCGCACGCTGCCCTGCCGCTCGACGTATGCCTGTTCGCCCTCTTTGACGACGAGCAGGTCGACGCTGTGCATCGCCGTGAGAGACCGGATGACGTGGCGGAGCTGCACGCCGGCGCGCCGAGGGCCCGGCGCCGCGCAGAAACCCGTCAACAACACCCGGGGCATCGCGCCACCATGATCCGTGAGGACAAGATGCTGCGCAAGCCTCGTCGTCGCCTTGATCCTCGGCAACGGGTGGGCTATTAGGCACGCGTGAACCGCCTCATGGATTATCTGCGCCAGCACATCATGATCGACTTCCAGGGAGACGATCTGACGGCGACCAAGGTGCGGGAGCTCCTCGCCGGCGACGACAGCCGCGACGCGAAGCAGATCCTGAACAAGCTCGTCGCGGACAAGTCCATCAACGACCTGCTCCTCGTCCTCGCCGACTGCCTGCTCGAGCCCGTGCAGGCGGCGCTGACCGACGACGTGATGCGCGAGCAGCTGCGGATGTACTCCGAAAGCTAGATCGCCCTAGATCCCGCTCGTCGTCTGCTACAACAAGGCATGGCTTCTTCCGTGCCCGACTCCAAGACGCCCGTGCTCGTGGCGTTCGGCTTTATCGCGCTCGGCATCGTGCTCGCCGCGATGCATGGCATCGTGCACGGCTCGATCGGCGGCGGCAGCCTCGCCGCGATCGGTGTGGTCCCGGCCCTCATCGGCATGTGGAAGGGTCTGCAGCAAGAGACGCAGAACACGCTCGCGCTCGCGGTGTCGGCGGTGATCCTCTCCCTCGGCGTCGGTGGCGTGCTGATCGTCCTCGGCATCGTGCACGCGGTGGTGTGATGCGGGCTGCGATCGTCGCGTTCGGTCTCGGGCTCGCCCTCGCGGGGGGCCCCAGCGGCGTCGCGCGCGCCGAGAGCCCGTCGTCGCGGGGCCCCGACCACAAGCTCTCGTACAGCGACACGGCGATGGGCACCACCGTCTCCGTGTGGATCTGGACCGACGACGAGGCGAAGGCCGCGCTCGGGGCGCGCGCCGTGTTCGAGGAGATGAAGCGGCTCGACACGGTGATGACGACCTGGGTGCGCCCGGGGGTGCCGCCGTCGGAGGTCGTCCAGGTCAACCAGGCGTCGGGCGTGGCGCCCGTGGTCGTGTCCGACGAGACGTACGCCGTCATCGCGCGGGCGCTCGACGTCTCGAAGCGCTCCGGCGGCGTCTTCGACATCACGGTCGGCGCCTTCGCGGGCCTGTGGAAGTTCGACGAGGAGATGGACGGGACGTTGCCGGACCCCGCGGACGTCAAGAAGCGGCTCGCGATGATCGGCTGGAAGGACGTCGTCCTCGATCCCGCGAAGCACTCGGTGTTCCTCAAGCGCAAGGGCATGGCGATCACGCTCGGCGGCATCGCGAAGGGCTACGCCGTCGACCGGTGCGTGAAGATCCTGGTCGACGCGGGCTTCGTGGACTTCATGGTCCAGGCCGGCGGCGACATGTACATCTCCGGCGCGAAGGGCGCTGACCCGTGGATGGTCGCGATCCGCGATCCGCGGGGCGCGCGGGACGCCCAGTTCGCGGTGGCGCCGATCACGAACCACTCGTTCTCGACCAGCGGCGACTACGAGCGCGGGTTCGTCAAGGACGGCGTCCGGTACCACCACATCCTCGACCCGCGGAACGGCCAGCCCGCGCACGCGTCGCGCTCGGTAACGATCCGCGCGAAGGACGCGTTCACGGCGGACGCGTGGTCGAAGGTGATGTTCATCTACGGCTGGCGCGAGGGCATGGACATCATCAAGCGCGAGAAGCTCGAGGACTTCGAGGCCGTCTGGGTCGACGACAAGAACGAGATCCACGAGACGCCCGCGATCGGGAAGACGCTGAAGATCGTCAAGAACCCGACGCCGGGTCCGTAGCGCTCGATCGGCTCGGCGGCTCCGCCGCCAGCGCCTGTACGGAGGTGATCGCCCGCGAGGAACGCGGGCTCAGCAGCCGTCGGGCTTCTTGACCGCGAGCTTGGTCTCGGCGCCGGTCGTCACGGCCGCCGGCTCGACCTTGGCGCCGCACTCGAAGGCGAACGTCGCCGCACAGCGCGCGCACGTCACGTGGTCGAGCTTGCCGGCCGCGCCGCTCTTGGCGAACACGCCGCCCTCGCCGCCCACGTCCGCGAGGTCGAGGTACGCGAGCGCCGAGCCGCGCGCCTCGGCGTAGAGCTTCACCCCGTTCCACGTGTCGCCCTTCGCACTCGCCGTCATCACCACCGGGGCCGTCGCCGTGCCGGCGATCTTCAGCGTCCCGGCGGTGTTGTACCCGACGGCGAGCTCGATCCCGGACTTCCACGCGTAGGTGGCGCCGCCGGCGATCGTGAGCGTATGCCCATCGCCGATCGAGACCTCGTCGAGCACCTGCACGCTCGCCTTGCCCTGCGGGCTCCAGGTGGTGTCGGCGGCGAGCTTGCCGCCCCCGATCTCCACGAGCTGTCCGTCCGCGTAGACGTTGGTCGCCCCGAGCGCGCCGAACGAGCCGGCCCACATGCGCGCGGCCTTGTCGTTGCCGCTGAACGTGAGCACCTTGGGCGCGCTCAGGTTGACGCCATCCTCGAGCCAGAGCCCGTACTTGCTGTCCTTGAAGGTCACGGCGCCGAGCGCGATGACGGCCCCTTGCTTGCCGTTCAGCGCGCCACCGTCGTCACGGCCGCCGCCCGCGAACGTCGCGTTGTCGATCTGGGCCTCGCCGTTCGTGTAGATCCACACGCCCTTCCAGCTGCCCGGCTTGGCCTCGGCGCTCGTGAACGTCGCGGGCCCGGTGACGACGAGCTTGCCCTTGGAGCTGTAGCCGATGGCGAGGCTCGCGCCGCTGTCGAAGACGAGCGTGACGTCGGCGAGCGTGAGCGTCGTGGGCGTGGTCTCCGTCGCGACGCTGACCTCATCGGCGACGTGGTACGGCGCCCCGATGTTCTTCCAGGTCGCGCTGACCGGCACTTTCCCGGCGCGGATCTCGACGAACGCGTCCTTGGGGAAGGTGTTGCCGGCCCCGAGCGTGCCGACGGTGACGGGCTCGACGGCGAGCGCGATCTTCGCGATGTCGTCGAAGGTGTTTCCGCTGAACGCGGAGAACGTGGAACCCGCGGTCGCCTCGATGCCCAGGTTCCGCGCGTGCTTGACCGAGCTCCGCGTGAACGCGACGTCGATGGCGCCACGCAGCCGCAGCGCCGCCCCATCCGCCGCCCCGGCGTACTCGATGTCGAGCCCCGTGATCTGCGACCGGCCCGCGCCGCCGTAGAGCTCGACACCCCGCCAGACGCCGGGCGCCTTGTCCCCGCCGGACGTGAACAGCACGCGCTGGTCGGGGGCGTCTCCGCCCTTGACGAAGAGCTTCGCCGGGACGTCGTTGTAGCCGACGCTCAGCTTCGCGTCCGGGGCGAACTTGAGGACCACGCCGGCCTCGAGCGTGAGCGACCCGTTCACCTCGTACTCCCCGATGACGGCAACCGGTCCGCACTCCTTCTTGATCGTGCGCGCGACCTTCTCTCCGCCGGAGAGCGACTTGGGACAGTCCGAGACGACGGGCAGGTCCCCGATCGCCGAGCCCGCCGCGGTCTCGATGACCGCGCTCCCCGCCGAGCCGGCGACCGGCGCGCCGCTGCCCGCACCGGCGTGGCCGCTCCCCGTGGCGAGCCCGTTGTTGTCCTTCTCCTTTGCCTTGCACCCCGCGACGACACCGAGCCCCACCGCGAACATCACGACCGGTAGCTTCACCATGGGGCGAATCTAGTCGAGTTACGCGCGCGCGGGGACGGTCTCGACTTCGATCCGCATCGCCGGATCGAGCCAGCGCGCCCGGGCCGCCTCGATGCCGGCCGGCGTGAGGGCGCGGTAGCGAGCGAGCTCGGGGGCGAGGCCGTCCGGCTCGCCGGTGTAGAGGTTGTAGCGCTGCAGCATCTGCGCGCGGCGGCCGATGCCGGAGAGCGACCAGATCGCGCCGGCCTCGCGGCGCGTGAGGACGCGGCGGAGCTGGGCCTGGTCGACGCCGCGGGCGAGCTCCTCGTCGAGGATGGCGCGCGCGCGCACCGGATCGGCGCCGGTGCGGAGATCGATCGCCACGTGGATCTCGCCGCCGAGCCGCGTGCTACTCGCCCAGGCCGACACGCGCTGCGCGAGCTGCGTGTCGTAGACGAGGCGGCGCCACAACGAACCGCTGCCGACGGCGCACCACGCGGTCGTGAGCACGTCGAGCTCGGCCTCGTCGGCGGCGAACGCCGCCGGCCCCGGCCACGCGCGGTGGATGCGCGGCAGGACGGCGAAGCGGTCGGGGATCTGGATCTGCGCGGCGGCCGGCGGGGGCGCGACGGGCTGCGGGCGCGCGGGCCGCGTCGAGGCCGGGAAGCTGCCGAAGTACTGGTCGACGAGCGCGTCGCACTGCGCGTCGTCGAAGTCGCCCGCGATGACGAGCGTGGCGTTGGCGGGCACGTACCACGTGCGGTACCAGGCGAGCAGATCGTCGACGGTCGCGGCCTGGATATGGTCGTGGAGGCCGATCGTCAGGTGGCGGCGCGGGTCGCCGTCGGGGTAGAGCGCGGCGGCGACGGCGAAGCGCTCGGCGCCGTACGCCACGTCCTCGTAGCGCTGGCGGCGCTCGGCGCGCACGACGGACTGCTGCGTCGCGAGCCGCGCCTCGTCGATGCACGGCGCCCAGTAGCCCATGCGATCGCTCTCGAGCCACAGCGCGAGCGCCAGCTGATCGGCGGGGACGACCTCGTGATACGCGGTGCGATCGCCGCCCGTCGACGCGTTGGCGTCGCTCGCGCCGGCCGTCCGCAGCACCTCGTAGTGCTTCGCCGTCATGTGCTGCGAGTTCTTGAACAGGTGCTCGAACAGGTGCGCGAGGCCCGTGCGCTCGGGCCGCTCGTCGGAGCTGCCGGCGCGGTACCAGACGCTGACGGCGACGTTCGGCGACGACGGATCGGCGTGCAGCACGACCTCGAGCCCGCTCGGCAGCGTGCGGCGGCGCAGCGTCAGGTGCGGCGACTCGCCGGCAAACGTGATCGGCGCGGATGGCGCCGACACTAGGGCCGCCCTCGCTGCAGCGACAGCGCGAGCTGGTAGAGCTGCCGGCGCGGCTTGCCCGTCACCACGACGAGGCGCGCCGCCGCGTCCTTCGGCCCGAGCCCCGAATCGAGGAGCCGCTGGAGCTCGCCCTCCACGTCCACCGTCGAGGCCGCCGCTGCGCCGCCGGCCACCACGAGCGTGCACTCGCCGCGCGGCGAGACGTCGGCGTACTTCGCGGCCAGCTCCGCGACCGTCCCGCGCACGTGCTCCTCGTGCAGCTTCGTCAGCTCGCGGCCGAGGCTCGCGCGCCGCTCCGCGCCGAACGACGCCACGAGATCGGCGAGGGTGGCCCCGACGCGATCCGGCGCCTCGTAGAAGATCAGCGCATGCGTGACATCGCGCAGCGTGCCGAACAGCTCCTGCCGGGCGCCCTGCTCGCGCGGCGGAAAGCCGATGAACGTGAACCGGTCCGTCGGGAAGCCGGAGCCGACGAGCGCCGCGAGCGCCGCGCTCGGCCCCGAGATCACCTCCACGCGCACGCCGGCCGCGATCGCCGCCGCCACCGCGCGCGCGCCCGGATCCGACACGCCCGGCATCCCGGCCTCGCTGATCACCGCGACCTTCGCGCCGCCCTGCAGGAGCCCGACGAGCTCGTCGGCCCGCGCGGCCTCGTTGCCCTCGAAGTACGAGACGAGCCGGCGCGCCGCGTTCGCGCCCCCCGCCGCGTCCGCGTGCTGGAGCAGGGTCTTCGCCGACCGCGTGTCCTCGGCCGCGATCACGTCCGCCTCGCGCAG
>JANXOM010000222.1 GCA_025353585.1 Deltaproteobacteria bacterium | reverse complement strand
CTCGAGGTCATTCAACGGCGGCTCGAATCGTCATCCGCCATGCCCATCGCCAAGGCCGCGTGATCGCGATGGATTCAATCCGGGCGGCGCTCTAGTCGAGCGCCGCCCGCCGGCGGAGGGCAAAGCGCGCGGTCGCACGGTGTCCCGGACGCGGGAGCGCTCGGGCCAAACCGGCACCTCGACTGTCCCCAAGCGCTTTGACCTTCACCTCCTAGTCCTTCTTGGCCTTCGGGGCCGCCTTGCGCTCGGCCTTCGCCGCCTTCTTCGCCGCCTTGCGCGCCTTCTTGGCCGCGCGCGCCTCGTCGGAGGCCGGGCCGGCGTGGGCCTCGAGCAGGTCGAGGCGATCGCGGAGCGCGCCGGTCAGCGTCCGCAGCTCGCCGACCTCGTCGCGGAGGCGGCGGACGTCGTCGGCGAGCGGGGCGCCCTCGGCCAGATCGCGGATGACCTCACGGCCGCGGCGCCGCAAGCGCCCGTCGAGCTCGCGCTCGGTCGTCCGCCGCAGCGCGCCGATCGCGGCCGGATCGCCGATCTTCGCGAGCGCCTCGATCGCGGCCGCCTGGACGCGAAAGTCCGCGTCGCCGAGGAGGAGCTCGACGCGCTCGCGAACGTCACGCGCGTCGCGGTCGCGCCGCCCGCGCACCAGTGACGCGAGGGCGGAGATCGCCGCCCGTCGGCCCTGCGAGGCGTGGCCGTAGCGCGCCCCGTCGAGCAGGAGGCCGAGCGCGTTGTCGTCACGCGCCTCGGCGAGCCCGCGGAAGCAGTGCTGCCGGATGACGTCGGTGAAGGACTCGCGCGTGGCGGCGGCCCGTAGGAGCTCGCTCGCGCGCGGCGACCGCGTCCGGCCGAGCGCCAGGCACGCCTCGGCCTCGACGAAGTAGCTCGCGTCGCCGCGCTCCACGATCACCGCGAGCGCCCCCGCCGCGTCCGCGTCGTGCACGAAGTCGCCGAGCGCCCGCGCGATGGCGCGCCGCGCCCGCGGATGGATCTCGGACGCCAGCGCCGCGATCAGCGCGTCGCGCGCCGCCGTCGTGCGCAGCGAGCCGAGCCCCGCTGCCGCCGCCCCGCGCACGGCCCAGTACCGATCGCCGCGCAGCGCGGACACCAGCGCCGCCGTCGCCGGCGGGCCGCCGCGCTTCGCCAGGGCCGCCGCCGCCGCCGCCCGATCGATCGCGAGGGTCGCCTCGGCCAGCTCCGCGATCCACAGCGGCTCGGGCTTGTCGGTCTTGTGCGTCGCGAGCACCACGCGGCCCGGATCGAAGATGACGTGGGTCGGCTCGGCCGCCAGCGGCATGTGGAACACCTGCCGCACCTCGCGCACGTCGATCGGCACGTCGTGGTCCACGCCGCCGACGCGGAACCGCACGAGCGTCGGGATGCGGAACTGCGGCGTCCGCCCGTCCACGCGCTGCGTCTGCTCGACGGTGAGCGTCGCGAGCTGGTGGCCCGGATCCCACGCGACGCGGATGTCCAGCTCCGGGTGCCCCGCGCCGTCGATCACCCACTGGCTGAGGAACCAATCGACGTTCTTGCCCGTCGCGTCCTCGACCGCGCGCGCCAGATCGCGCGACTCGACCACGCCGTGCTGGTGCTTGCCGAGGTAGTGCGCCAGCGTCGCGTCGAAGCCGGCGTCGCCGAGGACCGCGCGCAGCATGTGCAGGACGCGGCCGCCCTTCTCGTAGAGATGATGGTCGAAGATGTCGATCGGCTCGTCGAAGATCTTGGTCGCGATCGTGCGCCGGTAGCGGCCGCCGTCCTCGCCGAAGTACTGCTCCGCCCACTCGTCGAGCTCCAGATCGGCGGCGTCGCGGCCCTCGTGGTGCTCGCGCCAGAGGTACTCGCTGTACGTGGCGAAGCCCTCGTTCAGCCAGCCCTCGCCCCAGTCGCGGCAGGTGACGAGGTCGCCGAACCACTGGTGCGCGAGCTCGTGCGCGACGAGCGCGTCGACGTCGTAGTCGAGCGCGGCCCGCTCGTCGAGCAGCACGCTGTCGGTGAGCGTCGTCGCGCTCGTGTTCTCCATGCCGCCGAAGATGAAGTCGGCGACGAACACCTGCGCGTAGCGCGGGTAGGGATACGCGACGCCGAACCGGCGCGAGAACAGCTCGAGCATCGCCGGGGTCCGCGCGAGCGTGCGCTCCGCGGCGGCCTCGCGCCCGCGCTGCACGTAGTAGACGACCGGGATCTCCCGCCACCGCGTCTCGACCGCGGCGAAGTCGCCGATGGCGAGCGTGATGAGGTAGCAGCTGTGCGGCACGTCGAGCCGCCAGTGCAGCGTGCGGCGATCGCCGAGGGTCTGATCCGAGACCAGCACGCCGTTGCTCACCGCGAACAGCGCCGCGGGCACGGTGACCGTGATCTCGCTCGTCGCCTTCTCGGCCGGCGCGTCGACGCACGGGAACCAGTAGCGCGAGTCCTCGTCCTGGCCCTGCGTCCACACCTGCGTCGGCTTGGTCGGGTAGGCCGCGTCGGGCGCGATGAAGTAGAGGCCGCGGCGCGGCGAGCCCGTATAGTCGATCGCGAGCTCGAACGAGAGGCCGACGGGCAGCGGCGCGGCGAGGTCCACGCGCAGGCGGCGCCCGTCGTGGCGGTACGTGACGGCGACGCCGTTCGCGGTGACGCGGCGGATCTGGAGCTCCACCGCGTCGAGCTCGATGCTGCGCGTCGCGGGCGCGACCGCGCGCATGCGCAGCGTCGCCGTCCCGGTGACCGTGCGCGCCGCCGGGTCGATCGCGATCCCGAGCGCGATGTGCTCGATGTCGACGACGCGATCGGGCGCGTACTTCGCGCGGGTGCCGGGGAACGCGAACTCGCGATTCATGCAGGCGAGCGTAACGCGCCGCGGTCGTGGGATGCTCGCGGCGTGGACATCCCGCGCGAGCTGCTCGCGGCG
>JANXOM010000217.1 GCA_025353585.1 Deltaproteobacteria bacterium | reverse complement strand
CGCCGCGAGCCCGAGCGCGGCCGCGGCCGGCGCGTCCTGGGTCCCGCCCCGCCGCCCGCCTTGCTGCCCGCCGCCGGTCCACAACGGAGCGATCGACGCGCCCGTTCGCAGCCACAGCGCGCCGACGCCTTTCGGCGCGTGCAGCTTGTGCCCCGCGATCGCGATGCTGTCCGCGCCGAGGGCGCCCGCGTCGATCGCGATCTTGCCGAACGCCTGCGCGGCGTCGAGGTGCACGTGGGCCCCGGGCGCGCGGACCCGCACCGCGGCGACGATCGCCGCGATCGGCTGCACCACGCCGATCTCGTTCTGCACCATCACGATGGAGATCACGCCCGCGCCCTCGGCCGCCGTCGCCACGGTCTCCGGATCGAGCACGCCATCGCGCCCCGGCGCCACCCGGCGCACCTCGCGGCCCTCCAGCTCGAGCTGGTCCGCCAGCGTCCACACCGCCGGATGCTCGAACGTCGAGATCACGACGGCGCCGGCGTGCGTCCGCGCCGCGCCGAGCACCGCGAGCGCGTTCGCCTCGCTGCAGCCCGACGTGAACACCACCTCGCCCGCGCCGCCCAGCGCCGCGACCAGCCGATCCCGCCCCGCCGCGATGAACCCGCGCGAGGAGGCCCCCTGCGGGTGCGCGGAGCTCGGATTGCCCCACGCCGTCCGCATCACCTCGGTCATGAGCGCGAGCACGTCGTCGGAGATGCGGGTGGAAGCGGCGTTGTCGAGGTAGATTGGCGTCATCGCGGTCCTCGGCGTCTACCTTCATTTCCCCTGGTGCCGCAAGCGCTGTCCGTACTGTGACTTCGCGGTCGAGACCGGCGAGCCTCCCCACGCCGCCTATCTGGCCGCCATCGAGGCCGAGCTGGCCCTCCGCGCGCCGCGCTTCGACGCCGCGGGCGCGCTCGTCTCGATCTACGTTGGCGGCGGCACCCCGTCGCTCTGGGACACCCGCTGCATCGCGGCCGCGATCACCGCCGTCGCCACGCGCTTCGCCGCGCGCGCCGTCGACCTCGAGATCACCCTCGAGGCGAACCCCACCGACTGCACGCCGGCGAACCTCGACGCCTGGCGCGCGGCCGGCGTCACGCGCCTGTCCATCGGCGTCCAGTCTCTCGCCCAGGGCGAACTCGTCATCCTCGGCCGCGACCATCGGTTCGGTGACGGCCCCGCCGCGATCGCGCGCGCCGTCGCGCACGGCGGGTTCCGCGTCAGCGCGGACTTCATCCTCGGCACGCCCGTCGGCGCGCCCGGCAGCCTCGCGCGCACGAACGGGGAGACGGCGCCCGCCTGGATCCCCGCGATCGTGGCCACCGGCCTCGATCACCTGTCGGTCTACGAGCTCACCATCGAGGATCGCACCGCCTTCGGCGCCCGCGCGCGCGCCGGTACGCTCGTCCCCCTCGACGACGACGCGCTCGCGCGCCTCTACACCGCCACCCACGACGCGCTCGCCACCGCCGGCTTCGAGCACTACGAGATCAGCAGCTACGCGAAGCCGGGCGCGCGCGCCGTCCATAACAGCCTCTACTGGCAGGGGGCGCCGTTCCTCGGCCTCGGCGTCGGCGCCGCCTCGCTCTGGCTCGATCCCGAGACCGGCGACGGCGAGCGCGCCACGAACCCGCGCCGCGCGACCGAGTACCTCGCCGCGCCCGGCACGCCGGCCGAGCCGCCGCAGCAGATCCCGGCCTCCGAGATGGCCGCCGACCGTGCCTGGCTGGGCATGCGGACCCTGCAGGGCGTCACCGAGGCCGAGCTCGCCGGCGCCCCCGGGGTGGCGGACGAGGCCGTCGCCGAGGGCCTGGCGACCCGGCAAGACGGCCGGATCTGCCCGACACTGCGCGGCTTTCTATTCGCTGATCGGATCGCCGCCCGCATCGTGCAAAGCTGGCGGTAAGCTCCCCCGCTCCATTATCCATGTCCGACCTGTCCAGACGCGCCCAGAGGATCTTGCACGCGGTCGTGTCCGAATATCTCCAGGGCGGAGAAGCGGTCGGCTCGCGGACGGTCACGCGCCGCCACGACCTCGGCCTCTCACCGGCGACCGTGCGCAACGTGATGGCGGATCTCGAGGAGCTGGGCATGCTCGAGCAGCGCCACACCTCCGCCGGCCGGGTGCCGACGCCATCGGGCCTGCGCTTCTTCATCGACTCGCTCCTCAAGGTCCGCGGCCTGACCCCGCGCGAGAAAGAAGAGATCCGCGAGCGCGTCACGGCGACCACGCCGGACGAGGTCGTGCACCGCGCGTCGCGGATGCTCTCCGATCTCACGCAGCACGCGGCCGTGATCCTCGCGCCGGATCCCGACCAGCAGCGACTCGATCGCATCGAGTTCATCCCCCTCGGGCGCGACGGCAAGCTCATCGCCGTCCTCGTCACCAGCGACGGCCGCATCGAGAACCGGCTCGTCATCGACGACGTCTCGGTCACCAGCCTCGACCGCATCCACAACTACCTGAACCAGCTCCTCGTCGGCATGACCCTCGACGAGGTCCGCGAGCGCGTGCTCCGCGAGATGGGCGACGACAAGAACCGCTACGACGACGCGATCTCGGCCGCGCTGCGCCTCGGCCACGCCGTGTTCGTCTCGACGCCCGAGCGCGCCGCGCCCGTCCTCGTCTCGGGCCAGTCGAACCTCGCCGGCGCCGAGCTGGCGACGGACCGCCTGCGCGACCTGCTGCGCGCCCTCGAGGACAAGGAGACGCTGGTCCGCCTCCTCGACCGCACCCGCGGCGCGGAGGGCCTCCAGGTCTTCCTCGGCGCCGAGACCGCCCTGTCCGCGCTCGTCGGTAGCTCCGTCGTGGCGATGCCGTACGGTCCGGACGAGCAGCCGATCGGCGCCCTCGCTGTCATCGGCCCGATGCGCATGAACTACGGCAAGGTGATGTCGGTGGTGGACGTGACGGCCGAGACGGTGACGAAGCTCCTGGCCGAGCTCGGCGGAACTTGAGCTAACGCCGGGCCCAAGGGTGGTCTGGCGGCCCGTTCGTGGGTAATGTGGCCTCGACATGAGTGGAGAGCCGACAGACAACGATCCGCCCGTGGCAGCGCCGGCGGGCGAAGATGGCGGGGCGAGGGAGAGCGGGGCGGGTGACAGCACGATTCCGATCGAGGTGGTCCCGCCCGATCCGCCGGTCGCGGCCGTGGTCTCGCCGACCGCCGAGCTCGAGGCGAAGGTCGCCACGCTCGAGAAAGAGAAGAAGGACAACTTCGACAAGTACCTGCGCGCCGTCGCGGATCTCGAGAACGCGCGCAAGCGGCAGCGCCGCGAGCTCGAGGACGCGAAGGTCGAGACGCGCGGCAAGGTCTTGAAGGAGATGCTGCCGGTCGTCGACAACCTCGAGCGCGCCATCGAGCACGCCTCGGCGCAGGCGACGCCGGCCGACATCGAGAAGCAAAAGCCGCTCATCGAGGGCATCCAGCTCGTGCTCCGCCAGTTCACGACCGCGTTCGAGCGGCTCGAGGTCACGCCCATCGAGGCGATGGGCCAGCCGTTCGACCCGAACCTGCACGAGGCGATCTCGCAGCTCGAGAGCGACCAGCCGGCCGGCACCATCATCCAGGTGCTGCAGCGCGGCTACAAGTCCGGCGATCGGTTGCTGCGGCCCGTGCTGGTCGTCGTGGCCAAGGCGAAGGCCGAGGCGTGACGCGCGTCGTCGGCATCGATCTCGGCACGACCAACTCGTGTGTGTCGGTGATGGATGGCGAAGCGGCGGTGGTCATCGCGAACGCAGAAGGGACGCGCACCACGCCGTCCGTCATCGGGTTCGCGCAGTCGGGGGAGCGGCTCATCGGGCAGGCGGCGCGCCGCCAGGCGATGACGAACGCGGAGAACACGATCTACGCGGTGAAGCGGCTCATGGGCCGCAAGTTCGAGGACGCCGAGGTGCAGCGGCACCTCCTGACGTGCCCGTACGAGGTCGTGGCCGCGCCGAACGGGGATGCGCACGTGCGGATCCGCGGGCGCGCTTACTCGCCGCCCGAGATCTCGGCGTTCGTGCTGCAGAAGATGAAGCAGACGGCCGAGGACTGGCTCGGCGAGCCGGTCACGGAGGCGGTGGTCACCGTCCCCGCGTACTTCGACGACTCGCAGCGGCAGGCCACGAAGGACGCCGGCAAGATCGCCGGCCTCGACATCCTCCGCATCGTCAACGAGCCGACGGCGGCCGCGCTGGCCTACGGCGTCGAGACGCAGGGCGCGCACAAGGTCGCGGTCTACGACCTCGGCGGCGGCACGTTCGATATCTCGATCCTCGAGCTGTCCGACGGCGTGTTCCGCGTCCGCTCGACGGCGGGTGACACCTTCCTCGGCGGCGAGGACTTCGACAACGCGATCGTCGAGCACTTGCTCGCCGTGTTCAGCGAGGCGAACCACGGCATGGACCTGCGCGGCGACCGCATGGCGCTGCAGCGGCTCAAGGAAGCGGCGGAGCGCGCGAAGATCGAGCTGTCGAGCGGCGTCGAGACGGAGATCAACCTGCCGTTCATCGCCGCGTCCGACGCCGGCCCGCGCCACCTGCAGCTCAAGCTCCAGCGCGAGGAGCTCGAGGCCCTGGTCGAGCCGCTCGTGCAAGCGACCCTCGAGCCGTGCCGCCGCGCCCTCGAGGACGCGGGCATGGTGCCGACGGACATCGACGTGGTCATCCTCGTCGGCGGCCAGACGCGCATGCCGCGCGTGCACATGCTCGTCGCGGAGATGTTCGGCCGCGAGGCGAGCCGCAGCGTGAACCCCGACGAGGTCGTCGCCGTCGGCGCGGCGATCCAGGCCGGCGTGCTCACGGGCGAGGTGCAGGAGGTGCTGCTCCTCGACGTGACGCCGCTGTCGCTCGGCGTCGAGACAGCGGGCGGCGTGTTCACGCCCCTCATCATCCGCAACACGGCGCTGCCGGCGCGCGCGACCGAGATCTTCTCGACGACGGTCGACAACCAGCCGTTCGTGAACGTGCACGTCCTCCAGGGCGAGCGGCAGATGGCCGGCGACAACAAGTCGCTCGCGCACTTCGAGCTGACGGGCATCCCCCCCGCGCCCCGCGGCGTTCCGAAGATCGAGGTCGCGTTCGACATCGACGCCGACGGCGTGCTGAGCGTGTCGGCGCGCGATCACGGCACGGGCCGTAACCACCGCGTCACCGTCACGCCGACGACCGGCCTGTCCGAGTGGGACATCAACCGCCTCGTCACCGAGGGAGCCGAGATGGCTGACGCCGACCTCGTGCGGAAGCTCCTCGCGGAGGCGAAGAACAAGGGCGAAGGCCTCCTGTACTCGTCGGAGAAGGCGATGGTCGAGTTCGGGGCGCTCCTCGCCGAGGAGGAGCGCGCGATGCTCGAGACCGAGCTCGCGGAGTGCCGCGCCGCGATCGAGACCGAGGACCTGACCACCGTGCAGGACGCCGTGGCCCGGCTCGAGGTCTCGGCGCAGCGCATCGGCGAGGCCGTCTACGCCGCCGCCGACACCGGCAGCGAGCCGGCGTAGCTGCCGCTTTCGGGCTAGGGTACCCAGGTGGCCAAGCGCAAGCGCGACTACTACGCGATCCTCGGCGTGCCGAAAGACGCGCAGGACGCCGAGCTCAAGCGCGCGTTTCGCGAGCTGGCGCGACAGCACCACCCGGACATGAACCCGGCCGACGGCGGCGAGCGCTTCCGCGAGATCAACGAGGCGTACGCCGTGCTGTCCGTGCGCGATAGCCGCCAGCGCTACGACCGCTGGGGGCACGCCGACGACACGAGCAGCGGGCTCGGCGCAGTGGTCGACGCGGCCCAGGACATGATCAACGACGTGCTGCGCCGGCGCCGGGGCAAGCAGCGCGGCGGCGACGTGCGCTACACGCTGGAGCTGTCGTTCGAGGAGGCCGCGTTCGGCGCGAGCAAGACGATCGAGGTCCGCGACCCCGCGACGGGGCGGCCACGGTCGGTGACGGTGGTGGTGGCGCCCGGCGCGATCACGGGGACGGAGAAGATCGTCCGCGGCGAGGGCGAGCGCGGCAAGGGCGGCGCGCCGGCCGGCGACCTCCGCGTCATCGTGCGCGTGGCGGAGCACGGCGGGTTCCGGCGCGAGGGCTTCGACGTCCGCGGCGACGCGAGGCTCACGTTCGCGCAGGCGGCGCTCGGCGCGGTGATCGACGTGGTCACGCTCGACGGGCCGGTGAAGATGCGTGTCCCCGAGGGCACGCAGCCCGGCCGGGTGTTCCGCCTCCGCGGGCGTGGCGTGCCGCAGGCCGCGGGCAAGCAGGCGCCGCGCGGCGATCACCTGGTGACGGTGCAGGTCGAGATCCCGACGGAGCTCAGCGCGAAGCAGCGCGCGCTGATCGAGGAGCTGGCGCGCGCGAGCGGCGAGACGCGCGAGGGCGCGGCGCCGCGGCCGCAGCGGCTGCTGGACCGCGTGCGGTCGCTGCTGGATGACTAGGGCGCGGGCGCTCGGGGCGCTCGGGGCGCTCGGGGCACTCGGGGCACTCGGGGCCTGCGCGCACCCCGGCGCGGCCGGCTGGCAGGAGCGCGACTCGCACGGGGCGGTCCGGCACGAGACCCGTTCGAGCCCGCCGCCGAGCGCGGGCCCGGTGACCGCTGACCTCGCGCACCCCGATGCTCTGACCGCCGAGCAGCTCGGCGCCGCCCTCGCGACGCTCGGTGACAGCGCGCCCGCCGGCAGGCTCGCCCTCCGCGCGGCCCGGCTCGCGCACCACCGCGGCGACGACGCCGAGGCCCGCGCGCTCCTCGCCCGCACCGCGACCGCGGCCGATGCCACCGCCGTCGCGACGGCCGCCGCCGCGCTCGGACGCGAGCTCGTCGCCCCGCCCGTCTCGCCGTCCATGATCGCCGTGCTCCTGCCGCTGTCCGGCCGCTTCGCCGCGATCGGCTCCGAGCTGCGCGCCGCGATCGAGCTCGCCCCGCACGAGGGCACGAGCTGGCTCTTCCTCGACACCCACGGCGAGCCCGACGGCGCGGCCGCCGCCGTGGAGCAGGCCTCCGCGCGCGGCGCCATCGGCATCCTCGGCCCCGCCGGCACGCGCGAGGCGATCGCGGCCGCCCGCGCGGCCTCCCTGCGCGGCCTGCCGATCGCGCTCCTCGCGCCCGATGACGGCGCGAGCCCGGCCGCCGGCGTCTTCCGCCTCGCGAGCTCTCCCGGTGACGAGGCGCGCGCCGTCGCCCGCATGGCGCTCGCCGACAACTTCCCGACCGTCGCGGTCTTCGCGCCGCGCGACGACGTCGGGCAGGAGGCGGCGGACGCGTTCGTGGCCGAGGCCACCACGCTCGGCCTCGCCGTCACCGGGCAGGGGACCTACGACCCCACTGGCGGCGACCTCGAGCCCGATCTCAAGAAGTTCCTGAACCTCGTCCCGGCGACAAACCCGCGGCTCGCTGGCCACCTCGCGCACGGCGGCAAGAAGGCGTGGTCGACGTTCTCGCCCGACATCCCGTACTCGCTCCTCTACATCCCCGACCGCTATGACCGCGCCGCCCTCGTCGCCGCGTTCTTGCCCTACTACAACGTCGAGCTGCGCACGACCGAGTTCCCGGACCTCCGGATCCTCCAGCGCAAGCACGGCGGGCACATGCCGCAGGTCGTGCAGCTCGTCGGTGGCGCGGGCTGGCATCACCCGAGCTTGCCGATCCGCGGCGGCGACGCGGTGCAGGGCGCGCTGATCGTCGACACGTGGGCGGCGGAGCAGGGGGCGGACGCCGCCCAGCAGTTCGCGGCCGCCTTCCAGGGCCGCACGGGGCGCGCCGCGAGCAGCGTGGCGGCCGAGGCCTACGACGCCGCGACCCTCGTCGCGCAGGTGCGCGCGACGATCGCGATGGCGCCCGATCCGCGCGGAGCGCTCCGGGCCGCCCTCGCGCACGCCCGGCTCGACGACGGCGCGTGCGGTCCGGCCGCGATCGGCGTCGATGGCGAGCTGGGGCGCGAGGCGACCGTGCTCGAGGTGCAGGGCAGCGACCTCGTCGTGGCGCCGTAGCTTCGCGGGGGTGGAGCGCGTGCGCGACGCTCACCGCAGAGTCGCAAAGCCCGCCGAGGCTGAGGTCGCGAGCCGGTACTTACTGCGGGGGGAGCGCGGTGGCTTGCGGCAGGAGCGGCTGCTCGGTCAGCGTCATGGATCCGCCGAGGAACACGAGCCACGCCGGCCGGTACTTGATCTTGTAGCTCGCGCCCGGCATCAGATCGATCATGAGCTGGCCCATCGAGGTCTGGGACGAAAACAGGTACGGGTACCAGGCCTGGAACATGTAGCGACCCGGCGGCAGCTGCATCGGGTGCTTGCCCCACGGCAGCCGGTTGACGATGCCGTTGATCGAAAGCGACGGCGTGACCAGATACAGGATCCACATCAGCGGGAAGAACCCGAGATCGAACTCGACGAAGGCCGGTGGCATCGCGCGCAGCCTACACCAGCACGGTGGTCGCCGTTCGCCGCGCTCGCGATGTTCGCGCTAGGCTCTCGGCGTGGACGACCAACCCGCGCCGCAGCCGCTCACGGCCCGCGATGCGCTGATCCACGGCGGGCTCTTCATCGCCTGCTGCATCACGACTGGCCTCTATGGCGGCCCGTACTTCGCGGCCACGCTCATGGGCATCCTCCTGTGTCACGAGCTCGGGCACTACCTGGTCGGGCGCCGGCGCGGCGTCGACGTATCGCTGCCGTACTTCATCCCGCTGCCGCCTTACATCTCCCTCGGCACGCTCGGCGCCGTGATCAAGATGCGGACCACGATCCGCGACCGCAACGTGCTGTTCGACGTCGGCGCGTCGGGCCCGATCGCCGGCCTCGTCGTCGCGATCCCGCTGCTCGTCATCGGCCTCCTGCTCTCCGATGTCGGCCCGCCCACACCCGACGGCTTCATCGAGGGGCCGTCGGTCCTCTACGTCCTCATCAAGCTCGCGATCTTCGGCCGCTGGCTCCCCGGCGATAACGTCGACGTCCAGCTCCACCCGATGGCGCTCGCGGGCTGGGTCGGTCTCCTCGTCACGATGATCAACCTCATGCCGATCGGCCAGCTCGACGGCGGCCACATCGCGCGCGCGGCGCTCGGCCAGCGGCACGAGACGCTCTCGGGCCGGCTCCACATCGCGCTCCTGGCCGTCGGGCTGACCGTCGGCGGCTTCATGCTCGCGACGGCGCTGTCCGCGGGCAAGGAGCTCGGCGACGCCCTGTCCTACGCGAAGTACGGCGCGATCCCGTGGTGCATGTGGGCCCTGATGCTGGCGTACATGCGGCGGCAGGCTGGCGAGTACCACCCCGCCGTCTCCGACGAGCCGCTCGACGCATCGCGCCGCCGCCGCGCGATCGTGATGCTCGTGATCTTCTGCCTGATCGCGACGCCGGTGCCGTTCCGACCCGTGCTGTAGGTCCCGCACCTCCATCTACAAGCTGTGATGTTCCGGCCGGTACGGTAAGCTCATGGACATGCGCGTCGAATGCGGCAGCTGCAAGCGCCTCGCGGAGAGCAGGTTCCAGATCGAGAGCGGCGCGGTCACCGTGACCTGCACGAGCTGCGGCTGCTCCACGAGCGCGGCGCTCGAGCCGCGGCGGCAGCCGGCCACCACGATCCCGATCGACAAGATGTGCCCCAAGTGCGGCACCAAGCGCGAGACGAACGCCGAGGCGTGCAAGAGCTGCGGTCTCCTGACCGCGCGCATGCAGGCGTACGCCGAGGAGAGAGACGCCGCGTGTCCGGACGATGTCCGGGCGACGTGGGAGGCGTGCGTGGCCGCGTGGAACGAGCCGGCGCGCCACGACGCGCTGCTGGTCGCGGTCGCGCGGCAAGGCAGCTACGCCTGGGCCGCCGGCCGCTATCGCGACGCGGCGATGTCCCGCCCCCATGATCCGATCGCGCCGCGCCAGCTCGAGCGCCTCCGCAAGTCCGGCGAGGCGACGCTGTTTGCGACGGCGAGCGCCCGGCCCGAGACGTCGAAGACCCCGTACATCGCCGTGATCGGCATCCTCGCGATCCTGCTCGTCTCGATCATCGGTGGCGTCCTGTATGCCGCCGCGAAGACGAAGGACGCGTCCGCCAGCCCTCCCCCGCACTTCGAGGTGCGGTAGCTTAGCCGCGTGGCCCAGGTCGACTTTGCCGAGCGTCAGCTGACGCTGAAGCTCGTCTACTACGGCCCCGCGCTGTCGGGAAAGACGAGCAACCTGCGCGCGCTGCACGGGCAGGTGGACAAGCTCAACCGCGGGCGGCTGATGACGCTCGATACGCGCGACGACCGCACGCTGTTCTTCGATCTGCTGCCGATCTTCTTCACCACGCAGGCCGCGGGCGCCGCCGCCGGCTTCTCGTTTCGCATCAAGGTCTACACCGTGCCCGGCCAGCCGGTGCACGAGGCCACGCGCAAGGTCGTGCTCAAGGGCGCGGACGGCGTCGTCTTCGTGGCTGACTCCGGCGAGGGCCAGCGCGAGGCGAACCGCGCGGCGTGGCAGAGCCTGACCGCGAACCTCGCGCTCCTCGGGCTCGACCGGCTCCCGATCGTGGTCCAGTACAACAAGCGAGACCTGCCGAACGTGCGGCCGGTCAGCGAGCTCGAGCGCTTCGGCGATCCGGCGCGCGTGGTCGAGGAGGCCCGCGCGAAGGACGGCGTGGGCGTTATGGAGACGTTCTTGCGACTCGTCGGTGCGGCCTGGGACAGCGCGGACCGCGATCTGAGGCTCCACGAGCGCCTCGGCATCGATGGCGCGGCGTTCCAGCGGGCCGTGCAGGACCACTGTTCGACGGCCACCTGATATGCTCCGCCCGTGAGCCCAAGCGGCCTCGCGCTCGACGAGACGATCGAGCTGGCGCGCCTGGTGCCCCCCGAGGAGCTGGAGGAGTTGATCGACTCGCTCCGGCGCGCGCTCGGCTGCGACGTGGCGGTCTTCTCGCTCGCGGGCGACCGGCTCGCCGGCGCCCATGCGGCTGGCGCGGCGCGGCAGCCGTTCGTGTACGAAGGCGAGCGGCTTGGCCACATCGCGGCGGCCGGCCCGCACGCCGATGCGGCGGCCGCGCTCGCGTGCGACGCGCTCGCGCTCGTGGTCCATCACGCGCAGGCCCGCGCGCTCGGCGCCAGCACGGCCGAGGCCGCGATGCGGCTCTCGTTCGCGGAGCTGACCGAGCACAACGAGCGCCTGCAGCGCGCCGTCGCTCGGCTCGAGGAGCTCGACCGGCTCAAGTCGAACTTTCTCGCGACGATGTCGCACGAGCTGCGCACGCCGCTGACGTCCGTCATCGGCTACGCCGAGATGATGAGCGAGGGCCTCGCCGGCCCGGTCTCGTCGGAGCAGCGCGAGTACCTCGGCACGATCCTCGGCAAGGCCGATCAGCTCCTCGGCCTCATCACGTCCGTGCTCGAGGTCAGCTCGCTCGAGTCCGCGCCGCAGGTGCTCGACCGCGCGTCGCTCTCGCTCGCCGATCTCGTCGCGAACGAGGTCGCCACGTACGCGCCGCAGGCCGGCAAGCGCGGCATCACGATCGAGCTCGGCACGCACGGCGACAGCTACGTCGTCGGTGACCGCAAGAAGTTGCGCCAGGTGGTCTCGAGCCTGCTCTCGAACGCGATCAAGTTCACGCCGGACCGCGGGCGCGTCAGCGTGGCCGTGCAGCTCGGCGCGCTGGCCCCCGGCGACCTCGACACGACGCGCGCGGTGCAGCTCGTGGTCATCGACTCGGGCATCGGCATCTCGCGCGACCAGGTCGCGAAGATCTTCGAGCCGTTCTTCCAGGTCGACTCGTCGTCGACGCGGGCGTTCGGCGGCACGGGCCTTGGCCTCACGCTGGCAAAAGCGTACGTCGAGGCGCACGGCGGGCGCATCTGGGTCGACACCGCGCCGGGGCAAGGCTCGACGTTCCACGCGAGCTTCCCGCACGTCGAGCGCGTCGAGGTCACCCAGCGCGTGGAGGTCGCGAGCGACGCGTCGGCCGCAGCGCAGGACGGCGGCGGGCCCCGATGATCGCGGATCTCGCCGTCGCGGTGCCGATCGCGATCGTGTGCGTCCTGGTCTCGGCGTTCTGCTCGGGGACCGAGGTCGCGCTGTTCTCGCTGCGGCGCGTGGATCGCGAGCAGCTCGCCCGCTCGACGAGCATGATCGACCGGCGCGTCGCCATCGCGCTCGAGCGGCCTCGCCGGTTGATCGCGACCGCGCTGATCGGCAACGAGGCCTGCGGCGGCATCCTGGCCGCGCTGGCGCTGGCCGTGGCGTGGCAGTGGTTCGCGCCATGGACGAGCGCGGCCATCGCCCTCGGCGTCGCGCTGCCGCTCGTGGTGCTCGTGACGGAGGTGACGGCGAAGACGCTCGCCGCGAAGGCGCCGCTGACCTGGGCGCGCATCGCGGCGTGGCCGCTGCAGCTCTTCACGTGGCTCGTGACACCCGTGCGGCTCGTCGTCGGCGGCGTGGCGGCGGGGCTCCTCCGGCCGCTCGGCGACGCGGTGCGGCCGCGCCCGGTGCGCGACCTGTCCGAGGAGGAGTTCCGCAAGCTCGTCGACGCCGGCTCGGCGCAGGGCCAGGTCGACGCCCGCGAGCGCCGGCTCATCCACCGGGTGTTCGAGTTCTCCGACAAGAACGTCGGCCAGATCATGACGCCGCGCGAGCGCATGTTCGCCCTCAACTACGACCTCCCGATGCAGCGCATCGTGCGCGAGGTCGCGGCGCGCGGCTTCTCGCGCGTGCCCATCTACCAGAAGACCCTCGACAACGTGCGCGGCCTCGTCAACGCGAAGGACCTCGTCCGGGCGGCGGCGGGCGGCGTCCCCGGCCCGGCGCGCCCTCTCGGTGACCTGCTCCACGAGCCGCTGTTCGTGCCGCGGACCACGCCGGTGAAGCGCCTCTTCGTCACGTTCAAGACGAAGAAGGTCCACATGGCCCTCGTGGTCAGCGAGTACGGCAAGGTGCTCGGGCTCGTGACGATGGACGACGTGCTCGCGCAGATCTTCGGCGTGATCCGCGACGAGCGCACGGGCCTCCAGGACTCGCTGCAGCCCGACGGCGGGCGGGCGCGGTCGCGGACGCCCGCCGGGGGAACCGTGCCCAAGCGGGCCGACACCGGGCCGATCGAGCTCCAGAAGCACCCGCGCCTGGCGACCGACCCCGGGGCGCCCGTCGGCCTCGTCCCGCCCGAGGCGTTGCCGATCGTGCCTCTCGACCGCGAGACGGGGCCCGTGCGCCTGCAGGACGCGACGGGACCCGTCCGCCTGACCGAGCGGGACAGCGACGTCGACTTCGGCGGCCGCAGGCTCGACACCGACGCCGAGCTCCGGGCGCTGACCCCGATCGAGCCGCCGCCGGTGGCCGCGCGCCCGATCCACGCGCGCGACGAGGACACGCCGCCGGCCAGCGACATCGCGGACATGCTCGCGGGCGGGAAAGACTCGTGATCGGGACCTCGTCGCTCGTCGCGATCCTCGTCGCGTGTGCGCTCGCGCAGGCGTTCTTTGTCTCGGCCGAGGTCGCGCTCTCGGCGTGCGACCGGGCGCGGCTGCGCGGGCGCGCGAGCACGGGCAACCCGGCCGCGGCGCGCGCGGAGAGGATGCTCGCCGTCCCGCAGGTCACGCTGGCCACCACGCTCGTCGGCGCGAACCTCGCCACGATCATCGCGGTGCTCGCGGTGGCGCTCGAGCTCGCGACGCGCGGGGACTCGCCGATGTGGGCGCCGCTCATCGCGGTGCCGCCGCTGCTCGTGCTCGGCCACCTCGTGCCGAAGGCGCTCGTGCAGGCGCACGCGGACAAGCTCGTCGACGCGATCGCGCGCCCGCTGCGCCTCGCGTCGTTCATCCTGCGGCCGGTCGTCGTGGTGGTCGGCGGGTACGCGGCGCTGCTCACGCGGATCACGCGCACCGAGCGGCGCAAGGCGTTCGTCACGCGCGACGAGCTCGCGATGCTGATCGAGAGCGAGCCGACGACGGACAAGCCGGAGATCAGCGCGGACGAGCGCGAGATGATCGCGAACGTCTTCGAGCTGTCCGAGTACAAGATCGGCGACCTCATGGTGCCGCTGTCCGAGGTGACGGCGCTCCCCGAGGACGCGCCGATCCTCGAGGCCGCGCTCGAGATCACGGACAAGCAGCACTCGCGCATGCCGATCTACCGGTCGCGGGTCGACGACGTCGTGGGCATCGTGCACGTCTTCGACATCCTCCAGGCCGCGACCTCGGGCAACGCGGCCGGCGCCACGGTGGCCGCGTACGCCCATCCGCCGGTCTACGTGCCCGAGACGATGAAGGCGACCGACTGCCTCGTGCAGCTCCAGAGCGAGCAGCAGCACCTGGCGATCGTGGTCGACGAGTACGGCGGCGCCGTGGGCATCGTGACGATCGAGGATCTGCTGGAGATCATCGTGGGCGACATCGACGACGAGTACGACACCGAGGAGTCGCCGATCAAGGTAGAGAAGCCCGGCGTGTGGCGGATCGAGGGGCGTACGGCCGTGGCGCGCGTGAACGCGGAGCTCGAGCTCGGGCTCCCCGAGAGCGATGACTACGAGACGCTGGCCGGCCTCCTGATCGAGAAGCTGCGGCGCATTCCGGACCGCGGCGAGAGCGTCACGATCGGCGGCGCGGTCATCGAGATCGCGGCCGCCAGTGACCGGGCCATCGAGGCCGTGCGGATCACCAAGAAGAAGAAGTAGCGCGGGCGTGGTAAGGAAGCGGCGTGACTGACCTCGTCATCGATCGCGAGCGCGAGGCGCGCACCGGCGTTCCGGAGCTCGTGTTCGGCGCGCGCAAGACGGCGGAGCAGATCGCGTCCGCGCTGCAGCAGCTCGCGCGCGGCGGTCGCGGGGCGCTGGCGACGCTCGTCGATGACGAGAAGGCGCGGGTGGTCGCGGAGCTCGTGCCGGGCGTCGTGCACCACGCGCGCGCGCGCTGCATGGAGATCCCGCGCGTCCCCGGACCCGATGCGCCGGCGCCCGTCCCGGCGGGGCTGATCGCGGTCGTCTGCGCGGGGACGAGCGACGTGCCGGTCGGCGACGAGGCCGCGGTCGTGGCGGCGTTCCTCGGCGCGCCCGTTGTCCGGATCACGGACGTCGGCGTGGCGGGCTTGCACCGGCTCCTCGCGCGCATCGACGACATCAACCGGGCCGAGGTCGTCATCGCGGTGGCGGGCATGGAGGCGGCGCTGCCCTCGGTCCTCGGCGGGCTGATCGACCGGCCGATCATCGCGGTGCCGACGAGCGTCGGGTACGGCGTGTCGGTGGACGGGCTCGTGGCGCTCGGCGCGCTGCTGTCGGCGTGCGCGCCCGGCATCACCGTCGTCAACATCGACAACGGCGTCGGCGCGGCCGTCGCGGCGGTGCGGATCGCGCGGATCGCGGCGCGCGCGGCGAGCCGGCCGTGAAGGGCCTGCACCTGCACGTCGACTGCGCGAGCGGCGCGGCCGGCGACATGCTGCTCGGCGCGCTCATCGACCTCGGCGTGCCCGTCGAGGCGATCGGCGACGCGCTCGACGCGGTCGGGGCCGGGCGGTGGCGGCTGCGCGTGGCGGGCGCCGTACGCGGCGGCGTCGCGGCCGTGGACGTCACGGTCGACACGAAGGCGACCGAGGACGCCGCGTTCCGGCTCGCGCACACGCACGCCCACGCGCCGCACGGCCACCACCGGTACGCGGCGATCCGCGCGCGCATCGTCGACGCGGCGTTCGCGCCCGGGGTCCGCGAGCGGGCGCTCGACATCTTCGACCGCCTCGCGCGCGCCGAGGCGAAGCTGCACGGCATGTCCGTGGCCGACGTCGAGTTTCACGAGGTCGGCGCGATCGACTCGATCGTCGATGTCGTCGGCACGGCCGCCGCGCTTGCGTGGCTCGCCCCGACGGGCATCACGTGCCGCGAGGTTGCGATGGGCTCCGGCACGCTGCGCTGCGCGCACGGCGTGCTGCCCGTGCCGGCGCCGGCGGCCCTGGAGGTCATGCGCGAGGCGGGCGGGGTCATGGCCGATGGCAACCTCGCGCGCGAGCTGTGCACGCCGACGGGCGCCGCGATCCTCGCCCACGCCGTCACGGCCTGGACCGCCGCCCCCCGGGGCCGCGCGCGCGGCGTCGGCTGGGGCGCGGGCGACGCGAGCTTCGCCGACCGCCCCAACGTCCTGCGCGTCACGGCGTACGAACCCGCCGCGGCGGACCCCGACACCGTCTGGCAGCTCGACGCGAACGTCGACGACATGAGCCCGGAGCTATGCGCGCCCGCGCTCGACGCGATCTTCGCCGCCGGCGCGCTCGACGCGTGGTGGACCCCGATCACGATGAAGAAGGGCCGGCCCGCGCTCGGCCTGTCGGCGCTCGTCGCCGGGGCCGCGGCGCGCGACGCGGTGACCGCGGCGATCCTCGCCCACACGACGACGATCGGCGTCCGCTACGCCCCGCGCGAGCGCGTGGTGCTGGCGCGCCGGACCGTGGAGGTCGCCACGCGCTACGGCGCCATCGCCGTCAAGGTCGCCTCGGATGCGACCGGCACCGTCCGCAACGCCGCCCCCGAATACGAGGCCTGCGCGGCCGCCGCCCTGCGCGCCGGCGTGCCGGCCAAGCTGGTCTTTGCCGCCGCGCTCGCCGCCTACGACGCGCAGCAGTAAGGTCACCCCATGATCAACGCCGCGCACGCCGCCCACTTCGCGGAGGAGTGGGTCGCCGCCTGGAACGCCCACGACCTCGAGCGAGTGCTGGCCCACTACGCCGACGACTTCGAGATGGCCTCCCCGCGCATCGCCGACATCGCGGGCGAGCCATCTGGCATCCTGCGCGGCAAGCCCGCCATCCGCGCGTACTGGAAGAAGGCGCTGCAGCTCGTCCCCGATCTCCGCTTCGAGACGCTCGCCGTGCTCGTCGGCGCGAAGAGCGTGGCCATCCACTACCGGAACCAGACCGGCCGCGTGGCCGTCGAGGTCTTCTACTTCGGCCCGGGCGACAAGGTCGTGCGCGCCAGCGCTCACTATGCGTGACGCGCTCGCCCCGGCGGGCCGTGCTACCGTGGGGCCGTGATCGTCGTCCTCGGCGGGACGGACTCCGAGCGCGAGGCCCTCGTGGGGCAGCTCGCCGCCTGTGGCCTCGCCGTGCGCGGGCAGCGCCAGCTCGGGCAAAACGACGCCCCGCCGGCGCTCCTCGTCATTGCGGGCCACGAGCCGGTCCCGCTGATCACGGCCGCACGCGAGGTGCCGGCCCTGGCCGACATCCCGCTCCTCGCCGTCGTCCCCGCCATCCCGCCGTCTGCGGCCGTCGAGGCCCTCGCGGCGGGCGCCACCGACGTCGCGGTCCTCCCGCTCTCGACGGCCGTCCTGGCGGCCCGCTGCCGCAACCTGGCTCGCCTCCCCCGTCAGGGCGGCGGCGCGCAGGCCCTCGCCCGGATCAACGACGTCCTCACCGCGAACGGCGACGACGCCGAGGCGCTGCAGCAGGTCCTCGCGCTCACGGCCAGCGAGCTCGGCTTCGACCGCGCCTCGCTGATCGCCCACGTCGAGGGCAGCGACCACGCGTTCGTCATCGCCGCCAACGACGCCGAGCCGATGCAGCGCTTCACCCTCGCGATCGCCGAGTACCCCGAGGTCGTCGAGGCGATCCGCACGGGCAACCCGGTGCTCGTCGACGACACGCTGACCGATCCGCTGACCGCGTCCATCGCGGCCATGCTGTCCTCGCGCAGCGTCCGCGGCATCGCCGTGTTTCCCGTGCAGTGGCGCGGCCGGCCGCTCGGCGCGTTCCTGCTCCGCAAGCGCACCCCCGGCATCGCGCACCTCGGCACGCGCGGCGTCGAGCTCGGCAAGCTGATCGCGTCGATCACGGCCGCTCACCTGCGCCACGGCGCCGTGCTCGAGAGCCTGCGCGACCAGACGCACCGGATCTCTCGCGCGCGCTACGAGGCCGAGCGCCGCCTGCGGGGCATCGACTCCCTGAAGGAGCACTTCGAGGCCGGCGCCGATGGCGTCGTCGTGCTCGACGATGCCGGCCGCATCTTGTTCGTCAACCGCGCCGCCGAGCGCATCACCGGCTTCGCGCGCGATGGGCTGCTCGGCAGCGAGCTCGTGGACCTGGTCCCGTCCGACCAGCGCTCCCAGATCGTCGACGCCATCTCGCGCGTGCTCACCGGCGTCAACGTCGATGCGTTCGACCTCGAGCTCTCCACGACGTCGGGCGAGCGCGTCTGGGCGTCCGTGTCCACCTCGACCGTCCTCGCCGGCAGCGGCGCCGTGATCCTCGCGTTCCGCGACGTGACCGCCGAGCGCGCCCTCGAGCACGAGCTGCGGTCGACGAAGGAGTTCCTCGAGCGCCTCATCGACTCCACCGTCGACGCCATCATCGCCGCCGACATGCGCGGCACGATCATCCTGTTCAACCAGGGCGCCGAGCGGCTGTTCGGGTACCGCGCGCGCGACGTCATCGGCAAGAAGCCCGTCTGGGAGCTCTACGACACCGGCGGCGGGCGCCAGATCATGCGCATGCTGCGCTCGACGTCGTACGGCGGCGTTGGCCGCCTCGAGCAGACGCGCCGCGAGATCCTGATCGCGAAGGGCGACGCCGTCCCCGTGAGCATGACGGCCTCGGTCGTCTACGAGGGCGAGCGCGAGGTGGCCACCGTCGGCATCCTGACCGATCTCCGCGAGCGCATCCGCATGGAGCAGCGCCTCCTCGACGCGCAGCAGAAGCTCCAGCTGTCCGAAAAGCAGGCGCTCGTCGCCGAGCTCGCCGGCGCCGCCGCCCACGAGCTGAACCAGCCGCTCACCTCCGTGCTCGGGTACGCGCAGCTCATCGTCCGGCAGAGCGAGAAGGACGCCGCCCACCTGCGCGCCGTCGGGATCATCCTGTCGGAGGCCGAGCGCATGGCGGGCATCGTCAAGAAGATCGGCAAGCTCACGAAGTACGAGACGACGGAATACGTCGGCTCCGCGAAGATGCTCGACCTCGACCGGGCGGCCGCCGACAGCAATCCGCAGCTGACCCTTGCCGACGAGGGCGTGCCGATCGAAGCTGATGATCGACAGACCGGCGAGTTCGCGGCCATCTCCATCGGCACGAGCGCGCCGCACGATGGCCCGAGCCTCGGCGATCTGGCGGATCTCGAATCGAGACAGGCAAAGCCCTAGCGCTGGACGATGTTGACCGCTCCCACCCCCGAGGCCCAGCTGGCCGCCGCGCGCGCCGTCCTCGCCGACAGCGCCACGGCGACCACCGAAGGTACGCTCGCCGAGCGCGTGCTCGATGCGCTCGCGGCCCTCCTGCCGGAGCGGGCTCTCTGTATCCGCGCGCTCGACGTGCGCAGCCGCGATCCGGGCCGCGCGTATCCGCGCACCGCCCCCACGCGCGCCGGCCTCGAGACGGACGGCGTCACGCTGACCGGCGAAGCGCTCGACGGGGCGCGGCTCAAGAGCGCGGTCGCCGCCTCCGCCCGCGTCAAGACGAGCCACCGCTGGGACTCGCCCTTCACCGGCGTCGCGACGGGCTTCGCGATCCCGCTCGCGGCCGGCGGCGAGCTCTACGGGGTCGTCGATGTCGGGTACGCGCCGGGGGCGGCGGCGTCGCCGCAGCTGGCGGCCGCCGACCACGCCGCCGTCATCCCGCTCGCCGCGCACCTCGCGCTCGCCCTCCGCACGCTTCGCCTGCAGGAGGACGCGACCGGCCTCCGCGACTATCAGGCGCGCCTCCTCGACAGCGCGAACGCGCTCATCCTCGGCATCGACCGCGGCTGGCGCATCACGGTCTGCAACCGGGCGCTGCTCGACCTCGTCGGCTCGAAGCGCGACGACATCCTCGGCCGCGACGTCCGCGACTTCATCGGCGGCGACCAGCGCCAGCACCTGACGACCGCGTTCGCGTCCGCGATCGCCGGGCAGCACCACGCCGCGGTCACGGTCATGCTGCCGACGCGCCGCGGCCCGGTCCGCAGCGTGTGGAGCATCGCGCCCGTCGGGCGGACGGACGGCCCGGTCGAGGCCGTCGTCGCCATCGGCCAGGACCAGTCGAAGATCGACGCGCTCCAGCAGCAGGTCGTGCGCGCGGAGCGGCTCGCAACGCTCGGCGAGCTCGCGGCCGGCGTCGTCCACGAGCTGAACAACCCGCTGACTTCGATCACCGTCTACGCCGAATACCTCGTGCGCAAGCTCGAGGCGGCGGGCGGCGAGCCAAGCGACATCGAGAAGATGCGGCGCATCGGGGCGAGCGCGCAGCGAATCCTCCGGTTCTCCCGCGATCTCGTGCAGTACGCGCGTCCCAGCAAGAAAGAACAGGAGTCGGTGGACCTCGCGCAGGTCGTCCGCCAGTCCGTCTCGATCTGCGAGCACCTGGTGGAGCGCGGCGGGATCGCGCTCACGATCGATGTCGATCCCGAGCTGCCGGTGGTGCAGGCCGTCGCGGGGCAGATCGAGCAGGTCCTGATCAACTTGATCACCAACGCCGTCCACGCCGTCGAGAGCGGCGGCCACGTGATCGTGCGGGCGGTGCCGTCGGGGCCCGCGGCCGTGATGCTCGAGGTCGGCGACTCGGGTCCGGGCGTGCCCCCCGACGACCAGGAGCGGATCTTCGAGCCGTTCTTCACCACGAAGCCGGACGGGAAGGGCACGGGGCTCGGCCTGCCGATCGTGCGCAACATTGTCGAGGAGCACCGCGGCCAGATCTCCGTGGCCACGTCCGAGCTCGGCGGCGCCGCGTTTCGCGTGATTCTCCCGATCATTTAGATCACTTACGAGATCGGGAGACGATCTCGGGATCTCACACGAGATCTCGGGACGTCCGGCGGGCGGACACAACGCTTGCGCGCGGGATCCGGACTGATAGTGTGGCGGAGCGATGAAGCCCGATACGATGCTGCCGCTGCTCGAGACCGCCGCCGACCAGCTCGGCGTGAAGGTCACGTACGAGGCGCTCCTCACGGGCGGCATCCAGACGGGCGTGCGCGGCGGCCTGTGCCGGGTCAAGGGCGTCCCGCGGATCATCATCGAGAAGCGCTCGACCAGCGAGGAGCGCGTGGCCACGCTCGCGACCGCCCTCGCGAATTTCGATACGAGTCACCTGGCTCTGCCGAAACCGGCACGTGAGCTGCTCCAGACGTATGCTCGTCACGGCGCCGGGCCGCGGCGCGCGGCATAACGCCCGAGCTCTGGTATACCGCGACCTCTTTCAGGAGGACGGTATGCGCCATCTAGCTTTAGCTCTCGCGATCATGTGGTCGGCCGCTGCCTGCGGCGACAACGCAGCAACCCCGGACGCGCACAGGCAGACCGACGGCAAACCGCGCGCCGATGCGGCGCACGACGATGCTCCGGCCGATACCGGATCAGGGTCTGGCAGCGGCAGCGGGTCCGGCAGCGGGTCGGGCTCCGGCAGCGGGTCGGGCTCGGGTAGCGGATCCGGTTCGGGCAGCGGGTCCGGTTCCGGCAGCGGGAGCGGCTCCGCCTCCATCGACGGCATCGCGGAGGTCCGCGCGACGCCCGCCTCGACGGGCCTGACCCTCCCGGTCTCCGACGTCGTCGTCACGTACGTGAAGCCGCAGCTCGGCAGCACGACGAACGACCCGGCCGGCTTCACCGTCCAGTCGCAGAAGCTCGGCCCGGCGCTCTTCGTTGCCGTCGACCCGGCGACCACCACGCCGGCCCTCATCGTCGGCGACACCGTGAGCTTCGACGTCTCCACGGTCGCCGTGGTGGCCGGCCAGCCGCGCGCGTCCGCGATCACGAACCTGACGCGCTCGGCGCAGGGCGCAGCGGTCTCCGCCCTCACGCAAGACATCTCCGCGGCGACCGACCTCGTCACGGCCGCGTCGACCTACGACAGCGAGGTCGTCGACCTGTCGGGCACGATCGCGGACGCGTTCGTCTCCGGCGGGGCGGGCTTCCAGCGCGCCACGATCACGTCCGCCGGCCTCTCCGGCGAGACGAACTTCCAGTTCCGTGGTGCGACCGCGGTCATCAGCGCGTTCGACCTCGTGCCGACGTGCCACTTCGCGTTGCACCAGGTCCCGGTGAACACGTTCAACGCGGCGTTCGAGGTCGGCCCCTACGTGGCCGCCGACGTGACCGTCACGGGTTGCCCCGCGCCGACGGTGGTCACGGCGCTCGCCAGCACCGCGACGAGCGTGACGTTCACGTTCTCGCGCAACATCCTCGCGACCACGGTGAACGTGGCCGACTTCACGTTCGACAACGGCCTCACGGCGGTCACGGCCGTGGCCGCGGGACGCACGGTGATCGTGACGACGTCGGCCCAGACGGCCGGTACGACGTACACCGCGACGATCGCTCACGCGAACCTCACCGACCTCGAGGGCACGAAGCTCGTCGCCGACGGCACGAAGACGTTCACCGGCTTCGCGCCCGCGGCGACGTCGACCGTCCGCATCAACGAGATCAACGCGGGGATCACGGGCGGCTGCGACCTGATCGAGATCCGCGTGCTCGCGGATACCGACCTGACCGGCTTCAAGCTGTTCGAGCGCAACGGCGTCGTCGCGACCAACAACGAGCTCAACTTCACGTTCCCGGCGTTCCAGGCCCACAAGAACGACCTGATCGTGGTCCACACGACCGGCTCGGGCGCGGCGGCGGTGTGCAACCCGGGCGGCGCGGTCAACGAGGTCACGACCGCGATCGACCAGCCCGCCGCGACGTTCACGGCGAACTTCAACGGCGCCTTCGACTTCTACGCGACGGACAACGGGCTCACCGGCACGGACAACGTGATCACGCTCTTCGCGGCCAATGGCACGTCGATCGTCGACGCCGTGTTCCTGACGTCGGGTGCGGGCGGGGCCAACACGCTGAGCGCAGCTGGCGTCGTCGGCTCGGCCCTGCAGTGGGTCCCGTCGGCCACGTCGTACACCGGCACGGAGTTCGTCGCCGCGGCCGTGGCCGGTCTCGGCATGACGACCGGCCCGGCCGCCACCGGCATCTCGATCCAGCGCGTCAACGACGCGGACGACAACGCGAAGGACGACTGGACCACGGCCCCGATCGCGCCGACCTTTGGCGCGCTCAACGCCGGCCAGACCGCCGTCCCGTGAGGGCAGCTTCTCCGCACGCGGCGCGCTAGACTGCGCGCATGCGTGCGGTGCTCCTCCTCCTCCTCGCCGGCAGCCTCCTCGGGTGTGCGGCCGCCGACTCGTCGCCGCGCCAGCTCGACAAGAGCCAGGTCAGCGTGGTGCCGGGCGCGAAGCTCCGCACCGACCAGATCGGCGGCGGCGACTTCGCGGAGACCGCGACGTTCGTGCTCGTCGACGCCGACAACACCGGCCGCGACGGCGCCTACGTCACGCTCGGCGGCGAGCTGGCGGACGGCGGGGGCGCGCCGCTGGGCGTCCTCAAGCCGCAGTCGCTGTGGATCCCCGCGGGCGGCTCGCGCACGTTCGCGCTCGTCGATGACAAGCGGCTGACCCGCCCCGGGGCGGCCGCGGCGCGCTTCCTCGTCCGCGGCGTGCAGGCCGGCGAGGCGCCGCTCGCCCACGTCGACGGCGTGCGCGAGGTGCCCGATGACCACAAGATCGTCGCGCAGGGGACGCTCGTCAACGACGCGAACCGCGAGGGCAAGGCCGTCGTCATCGCGTCGTTTCACGACGCGAACGGCCAGCCGATGACGCGGCCATTCTCCGTGGTCGACCTCGCCGCGCGCGGCTCGCAGTGGGTCCAGTTCGTCGGGCCGCCCGGCAGCGTGCACGGCACGATCTACGTCGGCGATGTGATTTACTAGAAAGGGCGCCCCGCCGGGTCGTCTCAGACGCGGCCGGCGAGCCCCGCCAGGTACGGATCGTTCGCCACGAGGTCCGTCAGCAACTCGCGCAGCTCGGCGCGCTCGCCGGCGGGCAGATCGGCGCCGGCCTGGTCGACGAGCTTGTCGATCGCCTCGCGCGGCGACAGCTTGCCCGCCGCGATCTCGGTCGCGAGCGCATCGAGCTGGCCCGGGTCCACGCCGCCCGCACCGGCCGCGCCGCCCACGTCCGCCACGTCGCCGACCTGGCCTACATCTGCGGCGGTGTCCGGGCCGTCCACGCGCCCGGGGCCGCCCGGGCCTTTCGGTCCGCCAATGCCGCCTGGTCCGCCGATCGAGCTCATGAGGTCCTCACAAAGATACAGGGTGGAAGCGCCGGTGTCAGCGCAGGGGCGCGCCGCGAGAACCTCGCGTCGGAGAGCCTGGAGCTCTGCGATGTCAGCCGGCTATCGACCAGCCGCGGCGGCGGTTGCGTGCAAGTATTCCGGCCCATGCACCCACGCCTGGCCTACGTCGCAACTCTGGCGCTCGCCTCGTGTAATCCGCATGGCGGCGGGGCCGGGAGCGGGCCCGTGACCGGCGCGATCCCCGGCCAGCCGCCGGCCGCGCCCGGCCTGCCGGCCACCGCGTGGATCCCGGCGCACCCGACCTACGCCGTGGCCGCCCACAGCGTCCGCGAGCTGCAGCAGGCCACCCGCCACCTCGTCGGCTCGCTCGGGATCCCCGCGGGGCTCGACGAGGTGACCGTGTCGGGCGTCTCGAGCCTCGTGCTCGGCCTCGACCTCCTGGCCCCGGACGCGCTGGCGGGTGCGGGCATCGACCTGGAGGGCGGTGTCGCCGTGTTCTCGGAGGAGATCAGCCCCACCTTTGTCATCCGGCTGAAGTCGGTCGATCAGACGAAGACCTTCCTCGCGCGCCGCGGCGCCGTGCCGGTGACGGCCACGCTCGGCGGCGTCGAGCTTCACACCCTCCCCGCGGGCTCCGCGCAGGTCAGCTGGGCGATCGATCACGACTGGCTGTGGCTCCACGTCGCGCTCGGTCCGGCGGAGGGGAGCGCGTGGTTCGAGCACAGCCGCGCGGGCGGCGGCGGCGTCCTTCCGGACTGGGCGCATGCACAGGTCCGCGGCCGGGCCCCGGTCGTCGCGTTCGCGGATCTGCACGCGCTCGGATCCGCCGGGTTCGCGCGCGTGCCGGGCGCGCCGGCCGCGTGCGTCCGCCACTTCGCCTCGCTCGGTCACCTCGACGCGGGCCTCGACTTCGACGAGCGCCACATCGCCGCGCACGTCAGCATCGACGTCGGCGCCGACGCGCCCGGCCTCGCGGCGCGCGTCCTCGCGCCGCCCGGCGGCTGGGCCGCGACCGCCGCGCAGGCGCCGCTCGCCATCGCGTGGAACGTGGACCTCGACGCCGTCGGGCCGTGGCTGGCGCCGTGCCTCGGGACCGCGCCGCCGGAGCTGTTCCAGAGCGGCCTGCGCTCGGCGCGGGTGGCGCTGTTCACGTTCGAGGGCGCGACGAGCTTCTCCGGCGTCGGCGTCGCGGATCTATCGAACCCGGCGACGGTCAACGGGCTCCTCGACCAGATCCCGCTGCGCAGCTACCTCGAGCACGACCGCACCTACGGCGCGTTCAAGGGCCACCACATCTCGATCCCGACGATGTTCGCGCTCGACTACGTCGTGACGCCGCAGCTCGCCGCCGCCGCCGTTGGCGACGGTGCGCTCGAGCGCGCGCTCGCCGGCCCCCTCGCCGCGCACGCGCCGATCGCCACCGTCGACGTTCACCCGCAGGCGATGCCGGTGGCGGACTGGACGGCGCTCTTTCACACGGTGGGCTTCCGCTCGCGCGACGTCGCGGGGCTGACGCTGTGGCGCGCGCTGCATCTCGGCGCGACCGTCGAGGGAAGCGAGCTCGTGATCGAAGCGTCGGCCGAGCGTAAGTAGGCACGTCGCGTGCTAGCGTCCCACCGCGTGAGCGAGACAACGCCGTTCCGCGCGGCCGAGCGCACGGGTGACCCCGTGATCCGGTTACGCGATGTCACGAAGACCTACGGGACCGGTGCCGCAAAGGCACAGGTGCTGCGCGGCGTCAGCTTCGACGTGAAGCCGGGCGAGTTCGTGGCGCTCGTCGGGCAGTCGGGCTCGGGCAAGTCGACGCTCCTCAACATGATCGGCGGGCTCGATCAGCCCGACAGCGGCGAGGTCGAGGTGCTCGGCGTCGACACCCTACGCGCCAACGACGCGCGCCGCTCGCGCCTGCGCAACGAGTCCATCGGCTTCGTGTTCCAGGCGTTCAACTTGCTGGATCACCTGAACGTCTTGCAGAACGTGACGCTGCCGGCCGCGTTCACGAAGCACGGCGACGATCCGACGGAGCGCGGGATGGAGGCGCTGCGGCGCGTCGGATTGTCCGACTTCTCGAAGCGCAAGCCGGGCGAGCTGTCCGGCGGCCAGAAGCAGCGCGTGGCGATCGCGCGCGCCCTGTTCGGCACGCCGAAGCTCCTGCTCTGCGACGAGCCGACTGGCAGCCTCGACAGCCAGACGGGCGAGGAGGTCATCAACTTCTTCCGCGAGCTGAACGCGAAGGACGGCGTGACCCTCGTCATCGTGACCCACGAGCGCCGCGTCTCGAGCGTGGCCAAGCGCGTGATCGCGATGAAGGACGGCCTGCTCGTGGAGACCACGGACGAGGCGCTCGGCTCGATTGGAGGCGGACCGGTATGATGGACGAGGCAGCTCGCTCGAAGTCGTGTCGGCGTCTCCCGCCGCCGCGATCCTCCCGGCTCGGAAGGAATCCCCTGGGATGATGCCCGCAGGCAAGCTCGGCCGGATGGTCGTCGCGAACACGCTGCGCAGCCCGCGGCACTTCGTGCTGTCCGCGTTCGGCATCGTCATCGGGATCGCGACGTTCGTCATCTTCCTCGCCGCGACCGAGCAGGTGGCGGCCGTCCTCGAGGCGATCTTCCCGCTCGAGCAGGTCGATGTCATCGCCCCGCACGCGTCGCTGCTCGGCAAGGACATCAGCAAGAAGCTCGACGACGACATCGTCAAGAAGATCCTCGCCCGGCCCGAGGTCGCGAACGCGCTGCCGCGCATGAGCCTGACGTTCCCCGCCGCCGGCCGCGGCGACTTCGAGGGCAACGACCTCAAGTTCGAGGTCGGCGGCTTCTCGGACGGCATCGATCCGACGTTCGTCGACGACGACGCGCGCACGCGCGAGCTGTTCAAGGACTGGGACGGGGTCAAGGACGACAAGAACCGCGTGGCCTGCGTCCCGCCGCCGCGCGAGCGAGGCGAGGAGATCATCCAGAGCCCGGGCGCCGCGCCGGAGGGCAAGCCCGCCGCGCCGCCGGCGGCGGCAGGGTGGGGCGACGCGCCGAGCGGGTCTGCCAGCGGCAGCAGCAGCGGTTCCGGTTCCGGCAGCAGTTCCGGTTCCGGTGCGGGCGGCGGTTCCGGTTCCGGTTCGGGCGCGGCTGTCGGCGGGCCCCCGCTCGGGCCGCCCGCGAAGCCGGCGCCGTACTACAACCCGTGCCCCCAGCCCGATCGCTATTACTGCGACGACGCCGACCGCACCTGCCATCACCGCGTCCCGGTCGTCATGTCGCCGACGATGATCGAGCTCTACAACAACCAGTTCGCCAAGTCCCACGGCCTCCCGATCGCCGACACCGACTTCGTGAAGTTCGTGACCCAGCGCGGCGGCCTCAACGCCATGCGCTTCTCGGTCGGCCTCGGCCTCACGACCATCGCCGGCACCAACGCGAACCTCTCCCACCGCCCGCGCCGGGTCGAGGCCGTCCTCGTCGGCATCTCGAACAAGTCGATGCCGATCGGCATGACCATGCCGATCCAGTACATCGAGCGCTGGAACAAGGAGTTCGTCGGCCAGGAGGCCGGCAGCACCTACTCGAAGATCGTCGTCACGCTGAAGGACCGCAACCAGATCGCGCCGCTCCAGCAGTGGCTCGAGGACTCCCTCGACCTCCGCATCGAGGACTCGCTCGGGGCCAAGTTCGCGACCGTCGTGTTCGTGGTCCGGCTCGTCCTGGTCCTCATCTCCCTCATCATCATCGGCATCTCGGCCATCAACATCGCCCACAACTTCTTCATGCAGGTCACGGAGCGGCGCCGCGAGCTCGGCCTGCTGCGAGCGCTCGGCGCGACCCAGCTGGACGTCCTGTTCGTGGTGCTCGGCGAGGCCATGCTGATCGGCCTGATCGGCGGGATCCTCGGCGTTGTCCTCGGCCTGGGCATCGCCCAGTTCATCGACTGGATCTCGGCCCACTACCTCCCGCCGTTCCCGTACAAGCCGTCGACCTGGTTCCACTTCAGCTGGTGGATCTGGTGCGGCGGTCTCGCCTGCTCGGCGCTGTTCGCCATCTTCGGCGGCTATCTCCCGGCGCGCCGCGCGTCGACGATGGAGCCGGCCCAGGCCCTGACGCAGAACTGAGATCGGTCGCCTCCGAGCCAGGGGAAAATCTCTGGTATTCCGCAGGCCTCTGCGGTAGGACCAGGTCTTAGCCGTGGACAGGATCAGCCCACCGTGAAGAAGCCGACGCCCTTCGGTAAGTACTACCTGCTCGAGCGGATCAACGTCGGCGGCATGGCCGAGGTGTTCCGCGCGAAGGCGTTCGGCGTCGAGGGCTTCGAGCGGCTCGTCGCGGTGAAGCGCATCCTCCCGAACATCGCGGAGGACAAAGAGTTCATCCGCATGTTCATCGACGAGGCGAAGCTGTCCGTCCAGCTGAACCACGCGAACATCGCGCAGATCTTCGATCTCGGAAATCACGAAGGCGCGTACTTCATCGCGCTCGAGCACGTGCACGGCCGCGACCTCCGCGCCGTGTTCGACCGCTGCCGCCAGCTCGGCGAGGCGATGCCCGTCGCGCAGGCGTGCTTCGTCGTCATGAAGGTCTGCGAAGGCCTCGACTACGCGCACAACAAGCGCGACCAGGCCGGCCGCGACCTGCACCTCGTCCATCGCGACGTCTCGCCGCAGAACGTCCTCGTGTCGTTCGAGGGCGAGGTCAAGCTCATCGACTTCGGCATCGCGAAGGCGGCCGGCAAGGGCAGCAAGACCCAGGCCGGCATCCTCAAGGGCAAGTTCGGCTACATGTCGCCGGAGCAGGTCCGCGGCATCCCGATCGATCGCCGCAGCGACGTGTTCTCGTGCGGCATCGTGCTCTACGAGCTGCTGACGGGCGAGCGCCTGTTTGTCGGCGAGAGTGACTTCTCCACGCTCGAGAAGGTCCGCAACGTCGAGATCCTCCCGCCGTCGACGTACAACCGCAAGATCCCCGACGAGCTCGAGCGCATCGTGCTCAAGGCGCTCGCGAAGGACACCGACGATCGGTACGCCAACGCGATCGACCTGCACGACGAGCTGCAGGCCTTTGTCTACACCGCCGGCGAGTTCTACTCGCGCAAAGATCTCGCGGGGTGGATGAAGAAGCAGTTCGGCAAGGAGATCGAGGAAGAGACGGCGAAGCTCGAGAGCTATCGCCAGCTCAAGGCGCCGGTGGATGCGCCCGCCGTCGGGCGCGCCCCGACCGGGAGCCGCCCGCCCGCGACCACCCCGTCCGCGGGCCAGCCGCGCCGGACGCAGGGCCAGGCCGCCGTCGTGCCGCCGCCGCCGTCGCGTCCCCCGCCGCCGCCGCGCATGACGGGGCAGCAGCCCGCCGTTCAGGTCGCGCCGGCGATCATGGCGGCCGCGCAACGGTCCGCCCAGGTCGCGGCCCAGAAGCCGGACGCCGGCAAGGAAGATCTCGCCTGGGACGACGACGAGCTCGAGACCCAGATCTACGACGATGACGGCGCGCCCAAGCAGCGGCCGACGAAGCCGGGCTCTGGAGCGGGCATGATGGCCAACGCGAGCTCCGGTGCGCTCGCCGCGGCGTCCGCGTCGCAGTCGGGCAACGGTGATGGCGGGCCGGACCTGTCGTCGCTCGTCAGCACGGGCAAGGGCTGGGAAGCGCCGAAGGGCCTCGGCCTCGCGGCGACGATGCCCGCCTCGGTCTCGAACGGCCACAAGGCCACCAACGGCAGCATGAGCGCCAACGGCGCCGGTACCGTGCCGCCGCCGTTCGCGAACGGCTCCTCGAAGGTGCGCGCGTCCGATCCGCGCCTCGCGGACACGCTGGCGCCGGGCCAGCCGTTCATGGAGCCGCCGACCGATCCGGGGCTCCTGCCGGCGTCGCAGCCATTCATGCCTTCGCTCGGGTCCGGGATGGGGCGCGAGAGCGCGGTCGCGGGCCGCCTCGTCTCCGAGGCCGAGCCGCCCTACGACCCGATGGCGACCTTCGGGTCGTCGATCGTGGGGCGCGATCGCGGCCCGAGCAAGCGTACCAGCGTGCTGCTCATGTCGCTCGCGGGCGTCGCGGTGGTGGCCGTCGCCATCACGCTCGCGATGGTCCTCTCCGGCGGCGGCACCTCCGCGCCCGCGAAGCCCGCGCCGGGCAGCGCGATCGCCGCCACCCCGCTCGCCAGCGGGAACCCGGACACCGGCTTCGATCTGTACGTCACGCCCGCGGGCGTCACGCAGTGGCACCTCGACGGCGAGGCGCGCTCCGACCGGTTGCCGTCGCGTATCCGCGGCATCGCCCCCGGCAAGCACACCGTCGCGATCGACGCGCCGGCGGGCTACCTGAGCGCGAGCCAGCCCGTCGTCGTCGAGGCGAACCGGGCCGGCAAGGTCGAGATCATCCTGCAGAAGCACGAGATCAGCGGCACGTTCGAGACGGTGCCGCCGGGCGCGACGGTCTCGCTCATCGTCGATGGCAAGCGCGAGACGCTCGGCGAGAGCCCGGCGACCGCGAAGCTCGATCCGAGCCTCAGCTACCAGGTCCTGTTCGAGAAGGCGGGCTACGTCTCGCTGAACCGGCCGATCACGTTCAGCGGCAGCGACACCGAGCGCGTCGTGCAGAACCTCGAGAAGGCCGCGGGCGTGGTGGCCGAGGTCCCGACCCCGCCGCCGCACACGAACCCCGTCACGCCGCCCGTGACGCCGCCGCACACGAACCCGCCCCACGTCGGGCCGGTCACGCAGCCGGATCACAAGCCGCCCGTCACGCCGCCGACCGACAAGCCGCCGGTCGACAAGCCGCCGGTCGACAAGCCGCCGCCGAGCGACAAGCCTCCCGAGACGGGTGGCACCGGCACCCTCGCGGTCGGCGCGAAGCCGCCCTGCCAGATCTTCGTCGACGGCGCGGAACTGGGCTCGACGCCGAAGCGCATCCCGCTCTCGGCCGGCAAGCACAAGGTCACCCTCGTGAACAACGAGTTCTCCATCAAGGAGAGCTACACGGTCGACATCAAGTCGGACGCCGTCACGAAGTCGATCCAGGACTACTCCGCCAAGATGTCCGGCGGAGACGCGACGCCGTAGCGGCGCCGGCGGCCGCTACGCCCTACTCGGGCACGGGCTCGAGCGGCTCCACGACTTCGGGCACCACCAGATCGCGGCCCCCGGTCGCGAGGGCCGTCATGTCGATCCCGGGCGCCGGTCGCGGTCCGAGGATGACGTACATCGTCGCCGGGCTGGCGGGGCGGTCGCGGTGCCAGGCGTCGGTGAACTTGGCGTAGGCAGCATTGTACTCGCGGCGCAGCTGGTCGGCGTCCGCGTGATCGAGCTCCGCGAGCTTCGCGACGAGCCGGTCGCGGGCCTTCTGATCCGTGCTGACGAGGAGCATCTCGCGCAGGCCGTCCACGGCGTGCTGGTGCTCGCCCATCCGCGTCCGCATCATCGCCGCCCACTCCGCCGCGTCGGCCGGGGCGCCGGGCTTGCGGATCGCGATCTCCACGAGCAGCACGCCCTTGTCGTCCCAGGCGCGCCGCTGCGCGGGGTCGGTGGTGACGAGATCCTGCGTGTAGATCTGGCCGGCCAGGAGGGGCAGGTGCCAGTCGTCGGGGAACCGCTTCGCGCCCGCCTCGAGGATGGCGATCGCGCGCAGGTACGCGTGCTGATCGACGCCGTACCGCGCGATGGTGGTCGCCCGCGCGCCCCACTCGACGGGGCGCTGGAACTGCGGATCGAGCGCGGTGATCGCCTCGACGAGCGACGCGATGCCCTCGGCCGTGTTCCGGTCGCCACCGAAATAGCCCGTCAGCCGGACCCACAGCAGATCGGCGGCGACCTCGCGATAACCGAGCGCGAGGAACGGCGCCGTCGCCGCCGAGGGCGCGTACGGCACCTCGATCGTCTCCTCGGCGTGCACCGCCTCCGCGGCCGTGCGGGCGGCCCGGGCGCCGATGATCAACGCGATCGCTGAACCGACGACGAGAGAGCTCCGCACGCCGCGCTAGTATCGCGCGGGTGCTCGCTCCTCGCCACCTCCCACGCGCCGCGGTGCTGCTCGCCGTGGCCGTGGCCGCGGTCGCCGTGGCGCGGTTCGCCCAGGCGCACTGGAACGGGCTCTACGACGACGCGTTCATCTACCTGCGCTACGCGAAGAACGTCGACCGCGGCTGCGGCGTGCGGTGGAACTGCGCCGGGCCCGCCGTCGAGGGCGTGACCGGCATCCTCTACCTCGGGCTCCTGGCCGCCGGCGGGCTCCTGACGAGCGAGCTGATCGCGCTCTGCCAGTACGTGGACACGGCCGCGCTCGTCGTCGCGATCGGAGGGGCGGCCGCGCTCGCCGTGGCGCTCGGGCGGGACCGGGTCCCGCCGGCGGGCGTCGCGGCGTTGGCCCTCGGCACCGCGCTCGTCCTCGTCGCCGATGACGACGTGCTCCTGAACGCGGTCAACGGCATGGAGACGGCGCTCGGCGCCGCCCTCATCACCGCGCTGGCCGTCGCCGCGGTGGCCCGGCGCCCGCGGACGCTCGCCGCGCTCGCCTGCGCCGCGACGCTCGTGCGGCCCGAGGCGGCGCTGTTCGTCGTCGCGCTGCCGCTCCTGCCGTGGATGCGGCGCGGGCGCCTGCTCGGCGCGTGCGTCGGGTTCCTCGTCGCGTGCGCCGCGGTCCGCTACGCGTATTTCGGCGAGCTCGCGCCGAACACGTTCTACGCGAAGTCCGGCGGCACGTGGACGCACGCCGCGATCGGTCTCGACTACATCGCGGACTGCGCGCGCGACTTCCCGCTCACGTTCGCCGCGCCGCTCGCGCTCTTCGTACCGGCCCCGCAGCGCCGCGGCGTGGTCTACCTCCTCGTCGTGGCCGGCCTGTGGCTCGCGTTCTTCCTCCGCAGCGGCGGCGACCTGTTCGCGTACAGCCGCCTCTGGCTCCCGCTCGTGCCGGCGCTGACGGCGTGCGCGCTGGTGGGTATCGCGAGCAGCCTTGCGCGTCGCCCGCCCGTTGCCGTCGCGGCCGCGCTCGCCATCGCGACGATCGTGGGGGGCCGCGCCGTCCTCGAGCATGCCATCCCGGCGCAGCACACCGCGCCGCGCGTGGTGCAATGGGCCGCGATCGGCACGTACGTGCGCGCGCACTTCCCGAAGCAGCTCGTCGCGACCGTGCCCATCGGCGCGATCGGCTATTACTCGAACAACCCGCTCCTCGATCTCGTCGGCCTCACGGAGCCGGCGATCGCGCGCGAGGGGCGGAGCGTGCCGACCGAGCTGCTCACGAAGACGTGGATCGGTCACGAGCGCAATTTCACCGAGTACGCGCTGGCGCAGGAGCCGGCGGTCATCGTCACGACCGAGGTCCGCCCCGAGCCGTGGCGGGACCTCGCCGAGGCGCGCGCGGGCTTCTACGCGGACTGGCTGCTGTTGCAAGAGATCCGGGCCGGGCGCGCTCCGTACCACGTATACGACGCCGAGCTTTCGGCCACCGAGCACGTGCTCATGTTCGTCCGCGACGGCATCACGCCGCGTTAGCCTCATGGAGCGGGCGGGGCGCTCGGGGGCAGCGGCGGGAGGCCGGCCGCCATGCGCCGGGCGTTCGCCAGGATCTCGGCGTAGAGCGGGAGCTCGGGGTGCCGCGCGACGGCGCGCTCCGCCCACGGGATCGCCGCGGTCGGGCGGCCCGCGCGCAGCAGCATCTCCGCGTAGCCGATCATCGCGGTCCCCACGCCGGCCTGCGCCGCGTGCGCCGCATCGACGAGCGCGGCGGGTCGGTCGCCCGCGAGCTCCACGATCAGGGCGCGCTTCATCAGCAAGTACGGGTCATCGGGGTGCCGGGCGAGGCTCTGCGCGAGCGCGTCGAGCGCCTCGCCGCGGCGGTTCTCCTCGTCGAGCGCGCCGGCCCAGTGCACACACGCCGAGACGTCGTTCGGGTTCGACGCGCAGCCGCCTCCGAAGACGTCGACCGACGTGTTCCAGGCGCCTTCCGCGCGGATCGTCACGACCGCGAGCGCGAGCACCACGACCGTGCCGAGCGCCAGCCGCGCCTTGCCGGGCGCGCGGAGCACGAGCCAGGCGACGGCCACGCACGCCGCGAGCGACCACAAGTACGCGAACCGGTCGGCCACGATGATGTGCAACGGGACGACGATGTGACCGATCGGCAGGTACCAGATCCACGCCCACGCGAGCAGCGCCACGCCGAGGCCGCGCAGGACCGGCTCCCCCCGCGCGCGCTGCCTCCGGGCCCACCAGGCCAGCCCGCCGAGCGAGCCGGCGAGCGCCGCGATCCCGATGGCGAGATCGACCGGCGTGGGGCCGTCGCTGTTCATCGGGTACGACATCGCGAACGGCCGCACGAGCGCCATGCTCTCGACGTAGTGGCCCTGCGCGCCGAGCGCGGTCGCGACGCGGCCCTCCTTGTCCCCGCCCGCCTCGGCCTCGCCGATGACGTGCGCGTCGCTGGCGAGGAGCACTACCGGCGCCGCGGCAAGCGCGGTCGCGAGCCCGACAACGCCGATCGCGATCCAGCGCCGCGCGCTGGCCCGGAGCCACGTGATGTCCCACGCCGCGAGCACCACCGCCCCGAACATGCCGGGGGCCTTGCTCCACGTCGCCGCGATCGCGCACAGCGCGGCCAGCGCGAGCCAGCCGCGCGAGCGCCCGTCGCGATAGCGGACCCACGCGTGGCCGCACAGCAAGAAGAACAGGCCGGCGAGCACGCCCTTACGCTCGGAGAGCCACGCGATCGACTCGACGTGGATCGGGTGGACGGCCCAGATCAGCGTGCCGAGCCACGCGAGCTCGGCGGGCAGGCCGAATCGCACGAGGAGTCCGCCGAGGGCGAGCACCGTGAGGCCGAACAGGACGAGCTGCGTGGCGTGCGGCCCGCGCTCGTTGCTGCCCCACACCGCCATGTCCGCGGCGACAGAGAGGTCGCGGACCGGCAGGTACTCGCTGCCGAGCGGATGCCGGGCGTGGCGATCCAGCTCGAAGAAGACGTCGTGCGCGGTCGCGGCGTCGAAGTGACGCAGCGGACTGTCATCGGCCCACAGCCACTGGTCATCCCACTCCACCCGCTGGAACGCGAGGCTGGGCACGTACAGCGCCAGCGCGATGGCGAGGACGATCCAGCGCGCACGGCTCGTCACGAACGCGATGCTACCGCCGAATGCTCAGTCGGCCGAGATCGCGGGCTCGCTGATCGAGCCGGCCGCGTTGCCGCCCGGTGCGGTCATCGTCAGCGTGTAGGTGACGGACGTGCCGTCGCAGTCGAGGTCGCCAACGGCACGCGCCGTCGCCGTCGAGGCGCCCCCGCTGTACGAGTACTTGAACAGGTTCGGCTCGTCGATCTGGAAGTCGAGGACCGACCAGGCGGGGTCGGAGGCCCACGCCGTGGTCACCGCGAACTTACCGGGGCACTGCGTGCCCGTCGGCAGCGCGGCGCCCGTCGTCGTGACGAACGAGCTGTTGGCGATGAAGAAGACCTTGTCGTTCTTCATGACCTTGTTGAGCTGGAGCGCCGCCTCGGTCTTCTTCGACTTTTTCATGTAGTCCATGAAGGCGGGGATCGCGACGGCGGCGAGGATCCCGATGATCGCGACGACGATCATCAGCTCGATGAGCGTGAAGCCAGCTTGTTTGCGAGTCATCGCTGTCTGGCTCGGCCAAGATCGCGAGAAGTGAAATGAGCTCGCCGCGTCCTCCCACGCGCCGAAACGCACAAACGCTGCCCGAAGGCAGCGTCCATGCGTCTCTCTGAACGAAAGAACCGAGCGAAGCTTAGTCCGAGTTCGGCGGGGGCTCGCTGATCGAGCCGGCGGCGTTACCACCCGGCGAGGTCATCGTCAGCGTGTAGGTGATCGACGTGCCATCGCAATCGAGATCGCCCGCGGCGATCGCGGTCGCGGTCGACGCGCCACCCGTGTAGGTGTACTTGAAGAGGTTCGGTTCATCGATCTGGAAGTCGAGGGCGGCCCACGCGGCGTCGCCGGCCCACGCGGTCGTGACAACGAACTTGGTCGGGCATGGCGTGCCGGTCGGCAGCGCCGCGCCCGACGTCGCCACGAACGCCGCGTTCGTGATGTAGAAGACCTTGTCGTTCTTCATGATCTTGTTGAGCTGAAGAGCCGCCTCGGTCTTCTTCGACTTCTTCATGTAGTCCATGAAGGCCGGGATCGCGACGGCGGCCAAGATGCCGATGATCGCGACGACGATCATGAGCTCGATCAGGGTGAATCCACGCTGCTTCATTCGGTTCAGTAGACGCATCAATAACTCCTCGGAGGGGTTGGTCGGTTCGCAGCGTAGGCTTGAGCAACCATCGCGCCAAAGTTCCTGTCGCTGTAACCCCTCAATCGGCCGCGCTCCGGCGCTGCTGAGGTGTTTCGGGTGACAAAATTTGTCACTTCCGGTGTCATTCCTCGTCTGCGAGGTCCTCTTTCTCGATGCCGAGCTTCACGAGGCGGTAGCGAAACGAACGAAAGCTGATGCCGAGGAGGGCCGCCGCACGTTTGCGTACACCGCCCGACAGCTCGAGCGCGCGGGCGACCCAGGCGCGCTCGTGGTCCGCGACGAGCCGGTCGAGATCGACGCCGTCGGGCGGGAACGTCAGCGCGAGCTCCGGTGGGCTGCGCGTCTTCGTCTCCGGCAAGTCATCGGCCTCGATCAGCGGCCCGCTCGACAGCGCGATCGCGCGCTCGAGCATGTTCTCGAGCTCTCGCACGTTGCCGGGGAAGTCGTAGGACTCGAGCTTGCGCATCGCGCCGTTCGTCAGCCGGATGGTCGGCCGGCCGTGCTCGACCCCGAACCGCCGGACGAAGTGCTCGGCGAGGAGCGGCAAGTCCTCGCGGCGCTGCCGCAGGGCGGGGAGCTGGATCTCGATCACGTTGAGCCGGTAGAAGAGGTCTGCGCGGAAGGCGCCGCGGGCGACCTCCGCCTCCAGGTCGCGGTTCGTCGCGGCGATCACGCG
>JANXOM010000211.1 GCA_025353585.1 Deltaproteobacteria bacterium | reverse complement strand
GCGAGCGCGGCCTCGAGGGCCGGGCCTGCCGTCGCGCCGGTCGCGCGTGCGCGGCGCCAGCCCGCCCGGGCGCGGCGGATGCGAATCAGGATCAAGCCGAGGGTGACGAGCTCCAGCGCGCCCGCCGCCACCAGCGCCGCGTGGCCGGCGTCGCTCGCGCCGGCGAGCACGAGCTTGCCGGCGATCACCCCGCCGGCGACCGTGACCGATAGGAGCCACCGGGGCAGATGGCCCCCGCGGACGGCGACCAGATACAGCGCGGCGCTGGCCGTGACCACCAGGTCGAACGCCACCGCGGCCCCGATGAGTCCGGTTCCCGGACGCATTCCGTGGGGCCTGGCCCCGTTTGCGAGCAGCGCGGCGGCCCAGATCACGGCGACCGCGGCGAGACCGGCGACCGCGCGACGGTTGCTGCGAAGGGCGCCGCTCACCATGCCCGTCAGATGCGGCCGCCCGGCGATTCGGTTCCCCGCGCGCGCCGCGCGAGCGCGCGGGACGCCAGCGCGCCGAGGAGGAGCCCGGCGAACGCGGCCCAGGCGCCGCGGATGATCGCGGTCGCCGGATCGTCGTGGACGCGCGCCGCGAGGAGGGCACCGGCGGCCGCACCGCCGACGATCGGCAGCCACATCGCCGCCGGATGGCGGATCCTCGGCGCCTCCGGCCCCGGGCTCCACAGGCTGAAGCGCCGGCGCGCGATCAGGACCGCGACCAGCGCGAAGCCGACCGCCGTGCCGAGCGTGTGGCCGAGCAGCTGGAGCCAGCGGTGCACCGGCTCCCGGTGCCCGTCCAGCGTGATGAAGATGTGCAGCGTGGACGAGCGCTTCGCCGCCCAGCCATCGGCGTGCGTGAAGCCGTCCATGAACACGTGCGCGAGCCCGCCGAGCACGGCGCCGATGGCGGTCAGCCACAGCGGCCGGCGAGCCCGGGCCAGCGCGCGAACCTCGGCGCCCGTCCGGCCCGGCAGCACGCCGCCGAGCGGGGCCGCGATCACGTGCCGCCACACGAGCGTCAGCGCGACCGCGAGCGGCAGCGTGAACGTGAGCTGGCGCGTCAGCGTGTGCGTGGCGATCCGCCAGGCCGTGTCGTTGAGCGCGTACGCGAGGTCCGGCGCCGTGCTGCCGACGCAGAGCGCGGTGCCGTCGAACCACCGCGGCCACCGCGACTTGAGCGGGATGACGATCGTCTGGTGCGCGAAGAACGTGAACGGCACGCCGCGCCTACGGGGTGCGCGGCAGCACGAGCACGAACGAGCGCTCGCCGCGCCGCCACACGTGCACCTGGTTGTCCGCGTGCTCGACGAGCGGGTACCACGGCTGCCGCTGCACCATCGGCTCGCCGGTCGCGTACTCGGGCACCACGAGGTCGAGCTCGACGAGCTTGCCGCCGGTCGCGCGGTCGACCGCCGCCGCGTAGCTCCAATCCGCGGTGCCGGGCTCCGGAAAGCGGTCGTTGTGCAGCGCCCCGCCGTACACCGCGATCCACGGCCGATGCCCGGGCTCGCCATCGCGCTGCGCGACGGCCGCGGCCGTGACGCGGGCGAGCTCGCTCGTCGTCAGCGCCAGCATCGCCTCGGGATCGACCTCCTTGCCGGCGGGCGCGATGCGCGCGTAGTCGGCGCAGGTGATCGTCATCGCGTGCGGCTGCACCTTCGCCGCGCGCGCGGCCTCGGCGAGCTGGGCGATCTCGCTCTTCGTCTCGAGCGGGCGTCGCATCGTGATCTCGACGCGCGCCGTGGCGTCGGCCGCGACCGCGCCGCACGCCTGGTCCTGCACCCACGTCTCGATGACGAGGTCGCTCAGCCGGTCGGACAGGCCAGGCAGGCCCTCGTGCGTGAAGCGCTCGAGCGCCGAGCGGACCTGCGCGCGATCCGTGCGCGCGTGGAGCTCCCCGAACCCGAGGACCCGCGCGTCGGCGGGGATCACCGCGGCGAGCGCGGTGGGCAGGTCCGCGAACACCGTCGACGCGAGCGCACGCGAGCCCGCGCTCGAGCCCGCGCTCACGCTCGGGGCCGGCTTGGGCGCGTCCGCCGGGCCGCACGCCGCCACCGCCGCCGCGAGCAAGAGCACGGTCGCGCGCACGCAGCGACGATACACCGGTGTATCGTGCGCGCATGCCCCCGAGCGCGAGCGATCTCCGCACCATCCCGCTGTTCCAGGGCTTCACGGCCGCCGAGCTCGAAGGCATCGCCGCGCTGTTTGTCCCCGTGACGCTCGATCCTACGAAGCCGCTCTTCGAGGTCGGCGACGCCGCCGAGTACTTCTGGCTCCTCACCGCCGGCACCGTCCGCCTCGATCGCCCCGGCGACGACGTGTTCGAGCTCCGGCCGCCCGCGCTCATCGGCGAGCTCGGCGCGCTGACGAACCTCATGCGCTCGACCCGCGCGACCGCCGCGCCTGGCTCGACGGTGTGGCGTCTCCACACGCTCGCCGTGCAGCAGTTCTTCGCCGACCATCAGGAGCAGGGCCTCCGGTTCCTCGTCAACCTGCTCGGCGTGGTCGCCGACAAGGTGCTCCGCGACCAGAACCGCATCGCCGACATGCGGCAGCACGTCGTCACCACGCAGAAGGAGCTCAAGCGGCTCCGGGAGCTGGTCCTCGACGCCCCCGAGACGCCGGTGTCCGCACCCGTGCACGACACCCTCGATCGCCTGATCACGAAGAACCGTCGCGTGAACTATCGGGTCTCGCCGCCCGAGTCGCTCGCGGCGCACCTCCGGCTCGATGCCGGCGTCGCGCCCGTCACCGACATCTCGCGCACGCACGTCACGGTGAAGGTCTCCGGCATGCCGCCCGCCATCGGGACGTGGATGTCCGGGGTGCTGCACCTCGCCGGCACGGAGATGCTCCTGTCGGGCAAGGTCTATCGCGTCGTCGGCAAGAAGGTCACGCTCGAGCTCGATCTGCTCATCGAGGAGTTCGCGGCCGTGCTCGAGGGCTACCTGACGCGCGTGCAGCTGCTCGATATTCTCTGCTGACGAGCGGTCAGGCGGCCGGCTTCTGCAACGCCAGCCGCGCGCGCTCGTCGAGCTTCGTCGCCGCGCGGTCGAGGCGCGCCACGAACGACGCGAGCTTGTCGCGCGCGGCCTGCGCCTCGTCGTCGAGGCCCGTACGGTCGTAGACCTTCCAGAAGCGCAGGAGCGGGGCCACGATCTCGTCGTGATGGATGCGCATGTTGTAGATGCCGTTCGCGGCCATGATGTTGGCCATGTGCCCGAAGCCCGAGATGCCCGCGCCCGGCATCTGGAAGCCGATGACCTCGGCGACGATGGCCTTCATCACCGCCGACGGGTCCACCTCGAACGCGATGCCGAGCGCGTCCCGGTAGAACACCATGTGGAGGTTCTCGTCCTGGGCCACGCGCGTCATGAGCCGCTCGGCGACCGGATCGCCGGAGCTCTTGCCCGTGTTGAGGTGCGAGACCCGCGTCGCCAGCTCCTGGAACGACGTGTACGCGAGGCCGCGCAGCGGGCAGTCCGGGCGCTCGTAGCCGCGCGTCATCGTCTGCATCCGCCCGCGCTCGAGGGCGATCGGATCGATGTTGCGCGTGACCATCAGGTAGTCGCGGATCACGATCGCGTGGCGACCCTCCTCGGCGGTCCACTGGTGGATCCAGTGCCGCCACGCGCCGTCGCCCTTGTCGAACATCGCGTGGATGAGCCGGTGGTACGAGGGCAGGTTGTCCTCGGTCAGGAGGTTCACGTGAAACGCGACCTGCGAGGCCTCGGACAGGGTGGCCTGCGCCGGCGCCCACGGGTCGCGGTCGAAGTCGCGGCCCTTGCTGTACGGGATGTAGTCGTGGGGGAACCACGCCTTCGCGAGCGAGGTGTGCCGGTCGACGAGCTTTGCGATCTGCGGCTCGATCTCGGTCAGCAAGCCGACGTAGTTGGTGTCCACGGTTCCCATGACAAGCAGTACGAACGGGATGGCCGCACGGCAGGAACATGTCGGGTCACCGTTACGTCACGGCTCGAACAGCGGAGGCGCCGAACCGAAGAACCGGGGCCCAGGGCCCCGGTTGACGCGTGACTCGGAGCGTCAGCGTTAGTTGATCGTCACCTTGTCGCCGGGCTTCGCGGCCGCCGGCTTGGTGTCCTTGGCCTTGTCCGGCGCGGCCTTGGCCTTGTCGGCCGGCTTGGCGTCGCTCGCCTTGGCCGTGTCGGTCGCGGGCTTCGCCGCCTTGTCCTTGTCGGCCGTGCGCGGCGTCTGCGCCTCTTCCTTGTCCATGTTCGGGCAGGCGAAGACGGGCGCGGCGAGCGAGAGCGCGGCGAGGGCGGCGCATGCGGTGGCGAGCTTCTTCATGTCGGAAAGCATGCAGCGACGCGGCCCGGCTGGCAACCGCGCTCTTTACGCCTGGCGCTTTCCGCCGGGCAGGATGTCGTGGAGCAGGTAGTTGCGGATGTCCTTGCGGTACTGCTGCACGTCGGCCCGGGCGTCCATCCCCACGACGCGCTCGGGATACTCGTTCGCCCACGCGCTCACCGGATCGATCCCGAGGGGCGCGCCGCCGTTGGCGATGGCGCCGCCGCCGTACTGGCAGGCCGCCGCCGTGGTCGGCCAGTCGGCGAGGTTGACCTCGGGCAGCTCGATCGGCGGGGCCGGATCGTTCGCGAGGAGGCGCTCCATGTCGATCGTGTCGGTCAGGTCCGTCGCGGCCGCGGTGCGCATCGTCAGGTTCTCGAGGCCGAACGTGTTCTGCAGGTGCGCGAGCGCCGAGGCGTGGTTGAACACCGTCGAGCTGACGTAGCTCTGCTTGGCGTACGGGCCCATCACGAGCGCCGGCACGCGGAAGCCGAGCTGGTCGAAGCCCGTCGCCGCGAAGTCGTCCGGCACGCCGTTCGGCGGCGAGACGTGGTCGTAGAAGCCGCCGTTCTCGTCATAGGTGACGACGATCAGCATGCGGGCCCACTGCGGGCTGCGTTGCAGGGCCAGGATCACATCGGCGATGTGGGCGTCGCCCTCAGTCAGGTTGGCATAGCCGGCGTGCTGGT
>JANXOM010000348.1 GCA_025353585.1 Deltaproteobacteria bacterium | reverse complement strand
GCTCCGGCCGCCATTCGCTCGTGGAGGGCGGCGCGGCGGCGCTCAACCTCGAGCTCCTCGTCGTGCGGTGCGCGGAGCTGCCGCGCGAGGGCGAGGCGCTGGTGCGCGCGGCGCAGACTATTGGCCGCGAGGCGCTGCTCGCCGGCGCCGTGCTCGTCCTGGACGGCATCGACCAGCTCGTCGGCGACATGGACAGCGGCCGCCCCGAGCGCGCCACGATCCTCGAGCGCGCGCTGCTGGATGACCACGTCGGCCCGATCGCCGCGATCGGCCCGCGGACCGACGCCCGTCCCGCCCGCCTCTCGCGCGGCTTCGTCACGATCGACCTCGGCGTGCCGGCGGAGAGCGTGCGCGCCGGGCTCTGGAGGCGCGCGCTCGGCTTGCACAGCGGCGACCTCGCCGACCGGGCCGCCGCCCGCTACCCGGTGACCGGCGGCGTCATCATGCGCGCCGCCGAGTCCGCCCGCACGAGCGCCCAGGCCCGCGGCTCGGACGTGGGCCTCGAGGACGTGCACGCCGGCATCCGCGTGACCCTCGACGCGAAGCTGTCGACCCTCGGCATGCGCATCGCGTGGAAGCAGCGCTGGGACGATCTCGTGCTCCCCGACGACGCGATGGAAGAGGTGCGCGAGTTCATCGCGCGCGTGAAGCACAAGCGCCTCGTCTACGACCAGTGGGGCTTCGCGCGGAAGGTCGCGAAGGGCCTCGGCCTGTCCGCGATGTTCTCGGGGCCGCCCGGCACCGGCAAGACGATGGTCGCCGGCCTCATCGCCGACGAGCTCGCGCTCGACCTCTACCAGATCGACCTCTCGCGCATCGTCTCGAAGTACGTGGGGGAGACCGAGAAGAACCTCGCGTCCCTGTTCGACGCCGCGGAGGCCGGCCACGCCGTGCTGCTGTTCGACGAGGCCGACTCCTTGTTCGCCAAGCGCACCGAGGTCAAGAGCTCGATCGACCGGTACGCGAACCTCGAGGTCAACTACCTGCTCCAGCGCATGGAGTCGTTCGCGGGCATCACCATCCTCACGACGAACCTCGACAGCTCCATCGACGAGGCGTTCCGGCGCCGCCTCTCGTTCCGCGTGACGTTCGCGCTGCCCGAGGCGCCCGAACGCGAGAAGCTGTGGCGTGCGATGGTGCCGGCGGAGGCGGCGATCGATTCGGCGGTCGACTATCACGTCCTCGGGGAGCGCTTCGAGATGTCGGGCGGCTACATCAAGAACGCGGTGGTGCGCGCGGCGTTCCTCGCCGCCGACGAGACCTCGCCGATCGCGATGCGGCACCTGCTGCGCGCCGGGAACCTCGAGTACGCGGCGATGGGCAAGGTCATGCACGGAATGGAGTCGTGACCGTGGCCGCGCCGGCGCCGCCCGTCGACACGAAGGACAGCGCGCCCACCCGCAGCTCCCTCGGCTACCTGCGCCCGTACCGCCGCCCGATGGCGCTCGGGATGTTCATGCTGCTGCTCACGAACGTCTTCTACCTCGGCGTCCCCGAGGCGCTCGGCCGCGCGGTCGACGCGATCGGCACGCCGGCGGGCGCGCACGTCGGCACGCTCGTCGCCTGGCTCATCGGCGCGGCCACGGCGATGGCGGCCGCCCGGATCGCGTCGCGCATCCTCATCTTCAACGCGGCGCGGTCGGCCGAGTACGACCTGCGTTCGGATCTGTTCGGGCACTTGATGACGCTGTCGCCGGCGTACTTCCGCACCCACCCGACGGGCGACGTGATGTCGCGCCTGACGAACGACGTGCAGACGGTGCGCGCGATGTGGGGCGCGGCGGTGCTGAACCTCGTCAACGCGGTCATCGCGTTCGTGACCGTGCTCGCCGTGATGATGTGGCACGACTGGCAGGTCACGCTGATCGCGATCGTCCCGTTCCCGCTCATCTACGTGATCGGGCAGGCGATGAGCCGCCGGATCTACAAGACGCAGCGCGCGGTGCAGGCCGAGCTCGGCATGCTGTCGTCGCGCATCCAGGAGGACCTCGGCGCGATCCAGGTCATCAAGACGTACGGCCTCGGCGAGGTCCGCCGCGCCGGCTTCGTCAAGCAGTCGCAGAAGCTGCTCGACGAGAACATGAACGCGGCGAAGGTCCGCATGCAGCTCGGGCCGCTCCTGAACGCGCTCGCGTCGCTCGGCATCGCGATCCTCATCCTGTTCGGCGGGCGCGCGCTCATCCACGGCGACATGACGCGCGGCGAGATCGTGGCGTTCCAGGGGTACATCGCGGCGCTCGTGTGGCCGACCCTGACGCTCGGGTTCATGCTGGCGCTCGTCCAGCGCGGACGCGCGTCGTGGAGCCGCCTCGAGACGCTGCAGGAAGAGCGGCCGGAGATCCCCGACGGCGCGGCCCCGCCCCTGCCCGCGTCCACGGCGCCGGCGCACCTCGAGGTGAAGCACCTCACCATCACCATCGGGCCGCGCGCCCTGCTGGACGACGTCACGTTCGAGCTCGTGCCGGGCACGATCACCGCGATCGTCGGGCGCACCGGCGGCGGCAAGAGCACGCTCGTCGACGCGCTGTGCCGGCTGCTGCAGGTGCCGGCCGGCACCGTGTTCCTCGACAGCGTCGACGTGACGACGCTGCCGCTCGCGTCCGCGCGGGCCCAGATCGGGTACGCGCCGCAGGAGGCGTTCCTGTTCTCGACCACGATCGCCGACAACATCGCGATGGGCTACGGCGGCGGCAGCGCCATCCCCACCGCGCGCGCGAAGGAGATGGAGCGCCACCTCGGCGCCGCCGCCCAGGCCGACCTCAGCGGCGAGCCCCGCGTCACCGCCGCCGCCACCGCGGCCGGGCTCGTGCGCGACCTCGCCGTGATGCCCGAGGGGTTATCCACGATCGTCGGCGAGCGTGGCATCACGCTCTCGGGCGGCCAGCGCCAGCGCGTCGCCCTCGCCCGCGCCCTCGCCGCCGCGCCGCGGCTCCTCGTGCTCGACGACTCGCTGTCGTCGGTCGACGCCGAGACCGAGCGCCTCATCCTGCGGAACCTGCGCGCCGTCATGGCCGGCCGCACTGCCGTCCTCATCAGCCACCGCGTGGCCGCCATCAAGGACGCGGATCAGATTCTCGTGCTCGACCAGGGCAAGATCATCGAGCGCGGCACGCACCCCGAGCTGTTGAACGCGGGCGGGACGTACGCGGCGCTCTACCGCACGCAGCTCGACACCGAGGTCTCCAAGCCCGTGCGCGTCCCACCGCCGGAGGCGAGCTAGTGGCGGCCGTCCAGCCCGCACCGAACACGCCGGGCACGCCGCCGGCCGTGGGCTCGCCGCCGCCGCCGTCGCCCGGTCAGGGCCGCGGCCCCGTCGCCGAGGGCGAGCTGCTCTCGGGCAGCGCGTACGACCTGCGCCTCATTCGCCGGCTGTGGCGCTACACGGCGCCCCACTGGCACCTGCTGCTCGCGTGGGCGCTGTTCATGCCGCTCACGATCGCGCTCGAGCTCGTGCAGCCGTTCCTGTTCAAGTACGCGCTGACCGAGCACATGATCGGCGGCCACCTCGACGCGCTGCCGCTCGACACGGTCGCCTACATGGGGCTCGTGGGCGCGCAGGGGGCGTCCGGCTTCTGCGAGCAGTGGTTCTTGCAGCTCGCGGGGCAGCGCACGATGCACGCGCTCCGCATCGCGATCTTCGACCATGTCATGGAGCAGCGCGCGGCCTTCTTCGACCGCATCCCCGTCGGGCGCCTGATGACGCGCATGACGAACGACATCGAATCGCTCAACGAGATGTTCGCCCAGGGCGCGATCACCCTCGTCGCGGACTTCATCAAGATGATCGCCATCCTGTGCCTCATGCTGGCGTTCGACGTCCAGCTGACGCTCCTCGTCGTGGTCACGCTGCCGTTCCTCGTCGGCCTCGTGGAGTACGCGCGCCGGCTCATGCGCCAGTCGTTCCGCCAGATCCGCGTGCGCCTCGCCGCCATGAACGCCTTCGCGCAAGAGCACCTCTCCGGCATCCGCGTCGTGCTGCTGCTCGGCCGCGCGAAGATCGCCACGCGCGAGTACGACGAGATCAACGCCGGCCACCGCGACGCGTACCTGCCGCAGATCCGCGCGGACGCCGCGATGTACGCCATCGTGGAGGCGATCGGCCGCGTGGCGGTCGGCATCGTGATCTGGTACGCGGCGGGGCACCGCGCGGCCAGCGTCGCGACGGTCGGCATCGTCTACATCTTCATCGACTACATCAACCGCTTCTTCATCCCCGTGCGTGACCTGTCGGCGAAGTACACCGTCATGCAAGGCGCGATGGCAGCGAGCGAGCGCATCTTCCAGCTCCTCGACACCGACGAGCCAGATGGCGGCAAGTCCGACCCCGCGATCACGGCCCGCGAGGACGCCGAAGATCCGCTGCCGCCGAAGAACGCGGCCGCGATCGCCGTCGAGATGCGCAACGTGCACTTCAGCTACGGCGCCGAGCCGGTGCTCCGCGGCATCGACCTCCGCGTGCCGCGCGGAGCGACGGTGGCGGTCGTGGGCGCGACGGGCTCCGGCAAGTCCACGATGATCAAGCTCTTGACGCGCCTCTACGAGCGCGACCGCGGCGCGATCAAGATCGACGGAGTTGACCTCCGCGACATCCCGCTCGCCGAGCTGCGGGAGCGCGTCACGGTCGTCTCACAGGACGTGCTGCTGTTCGCGGGCACGCTCGCCGAGAACATCGCGCTCGGCAAGCCGTACGAGCGCGTGAAGCTCGACGCCGCCGTCCGTCGCGTCGGCCTGGACCGCGCCCTCGAGCGCCGCGGCGCCGACATCATGGCGCCCGTCAGCGAGCGCGGGGCCAACTTCTCGGCCGGCGAGCGCCAGCTGGTGGCGTTCGCCCGGGCCCTGCTCCGTGACCCGGAGATCCTCATCCTCGACGAGGCCACCGCGCACGTCGACCCCGAGGCGGAGGGCCTCATCGAGCGCGGCGTGGCCGAGCTCATGAAGGGGCGCACCACGCTGGTCATCGCACATCGGCTCTCGACCATCCGCAATGCCGACCTCATCGTCGTGATGGACAAGGGGCAGGTCGTGGAGCAAGGCACCCACACCGAGCTCGTGGCGCGCGGCGGACTTTACGCGGCGCTGGAGCGCACGTTCCGGCGACAGGAAGCGGAGTAACCGATTAGGATGGGGAGCGGGATGAGAGCGATGGCAGACCAGCTCCGCCTTGCGGTCGACGCGATGGCGGACGGCGCGATCCTCGCGGATACGCGCACGGGCGAGGTCCTCATCAACCGGGCCGCGCGCGCGATGCTCGGCATCCCCGCGGACGCGGTGGTGGACACGACGTACCTCAAGGACGTCGTCGGCTTCTACCCGTTCGATCTCGCGGCGAGCACGGGGGATGACCAGCCGATCCGCGAGGAGGTGCGCATCGGCGAGCGCGCGCTGCACTCGGTCGTCACGCCGCTGCGCGACGCCGGCTCGAAGCTCCCGACCGGCGCGATCGTGGTCCTGCGCGACCTCGGGGACACGGCCGACGTGGTGCGCCGGCGCGCGGAGTTCGCGCAGGTCATGTCGCACGAGCTGCGGACCCCGCTGACGTCGATCGCGGGCGCGCTCGACATCGTGCTCTCCGGCTACGCCGGCGTCGTCCCCGAGCGGCAGCTCCGCTACATCGACATGGCGCGCCAGGCGGCCACGCGCATGAACCAGCTCGTGGACCAGCTGCTCGATCTGGCGCGCGCGCAGGCCGGCACCATCACCGTGAGCTCGGCGCCCGTGCAGCTCGATCGGCTCGCGCGCGAGGTCATCGATCGCTACCGCGTCGCGGCGGCGACGAAGCAGCTGGCGATCGTCCTCGACGCACCGGAAGAGGAGATCTCGATCCTCGGCGACCCCGAGCGCCTCGCGCAGGTGCTCGGCAACTTGCTCACGAACGCCATCCGCTTCGCGCCGAGCGGCAGCACCATCGACGTGTCGGTGTTTGGTCCGCCGCTCTCGACGGACGCGGTCGGGGTGTCCGTCCACAACGGCGGCGAGATGCTGCCGATGGAGGACCACGAGCGCGTGTTCGAGCCGTTCTCGGCGTCATCGCGCCGCGTCGGGGGCACGGCGCTCGGACTGTCCATCTCGCGCACCATCGTCGAGGCGCACGGCGGCCGGATCTGGGTGGAGTCTGACGCGAAGGGTACGAAGTTCGTGTTCACGCTGCCAGCGTCGACCGCGCCGTCCGAGCCGGTGACGATGCCGATCTCGATCGAGGATCTGCCGCGCCGGCGGGGGCTCGGCGACGGGACGTGCGCGCTGGTCGTGGACAACGACCCGCGACGCGCCCTGCTGGTCAAGGGCCTCCTGATGGCGCTGACGGACCGCGTGTTCGTCGCGCACGACGTGGACACCGCCATCGCGTTCGCGCGGACGGATCACCCCGCCCTCGCCGTGGTCGCGGGCGCGATGCCCGACGCGATCGCGCTCCTCGCGATCCTCGACCACGACCCCGACACCGCGAAAACTGGCGTCATGGTGGTCGGCGACGCGGATCGGCGCGCCGATCTGATCGCGGCGGGCGCCGATGACCTGCTCGACTTCCCGATCCAGCCCGCCGCGTTTCGCGACGCGTGCCTGCGGGTCGTCGAGCAGGGGCGGCGCGAGGCTCCGCGCGTGCTGGTCGTGGATGACGATCCGTCGATCCGCATGATCTGCCGCGAGGTCCTCGAGATGGGCGGCTACCAGGTGCGCGACGCGGGCTCGGCGAACGCCGCCCTCGGCGAGGCGCGCATCTTCCGCCCCGACATGATCCTGCTCGACGTGCTGATGCCCGGCATCGACGGCTATCGCACGGCCGAGATGCTGCGCGCGGACCCCGCCATCGGCATGGCGCCGATCATGTTCCTGTCCGCCCGCGGCGACACGGCCGACAAGGTGCGCGCGTTCCGCAGCGGCGCCGAGGACTACATGGTCAAGCCGTTCGACGCCGCGGAGATGCTCGCGCGCGTCGCCAAGGCGCTCGACCGGCAGGCCCGGGAGCTCGGCGCCTCGCCGACGACGCAGCTGCCCGGCGCGGATGCCATCCAGGTCGATGTCGAGCGCCGGCTCGGCAACGGCGAGACCACGGATGTCGCGTGCTACCTCGACCTCGATAACCTCAAGGCATTCAACGACTACTACAGCTACGCGAAGGCCAACGCTGTCATCCGCCAGACGGGCGACGTCATCCGGCACGTGGTCACGCGCGCGGGGAGCGCGGGCGACTTCATCGGGCACATCGCCGGCGATGACTTCGTGTTCGTCACCAGCGCGGACCGCGTGGACGCGGTGTGCCGCGGGATCTGCGAGCGCTTCGACCACCTGATCCGCCTGTACTACGAGCGCGGCGATCGCGAGCGCGGCTACATCGAGACGAAGGACCGGTTCGGCGTCCAGCGGAAGTTCCCGGTGATGAGCGTGTCCATCGCGGCGATCGCGCTGTCCCGCGCGAAGACCTACGCGGGGTTAGCGGAGCTGGCCGCGCTCGGCAAGCGGATCGCCAAGGCCATCCCCGGCTCGGCCTACGTTCGCGACGGCGACACGATGCTCGTCGGCGGCACGACCTAGATCGTGCCCCCGCGAGATGGACCGCGAATCCCGGCCGACCCTTCAGCGCTTCATGAACGGGCCGAACTTGTCGGACAGGGTCATCAGCTGTGCGTTCGAGATCTTCGCCGTCAGGTGCACCTTCGAGCCGCTGCGGTCGAAGCTGACGTTGTTCACGATCTCGCCGATCTCGGGGCCGAGCTGGCCGGCCTGCTTCTTCGCGCCGGCGATGCCCTTGTCGAGCTGGTCGGCGAGCGCGCCGTCCGTGAGCTCGGCCGTCACGTCGATGGCGAAGCCATCGGTCATCTCGAACGTCGCGCTGGCGAGGCCGAGCTTGTCCGCGATCGGCGTGCCCGCGCCGCTGCCCACCACCCAGAGCGCCTTGCTACGATCGACCTTGTCGACGGCCGCCATCAGCGCCGTGTCATCGGCCGCGGTGCCGCTGGCGAGCGCCGCGACCTCTCGCTCCAGCGAGGCGCGATCCGTCGGGTTCACCACGACAGCCCCGGTCCGAAACCCGCCGAGCGGGATCTCCATGCGCGAGAGCAGCGCGCCGTCCGGCAGCACGAGGAAGCCGGACTTGACGACGCCCGTCGCGGTGTTCGTGTCGATGGCGATGAACTTGCGGTCCGCGTCGACGACCGCCGGGAAGCTCGCCTTCTTCGCGCACGCCTCGAGGCTCGCGATATCGAGCCCCGTCATCGCGTAGTGGGCCTCGACGCCGCCCGCGGCGTACGTGACGCCGCCGACCATCCGCAGGCCAGGCCCGTTGATGAAGCAGGTCTGCCACTCGTTCATGCCGGGCGTCATCTTGTTGACCTGGGCCGCGAGCTTGCCGAGCGGCGAGTCCGAGAACTGCTTCTGCATCTTGATGAGGTTGCCGCCGAACAGGGCCGAGTTGCCCTTCGGCAGGTCGCGGAACAGCGCGAGGTCGTCGCCGCCTGCGGCCTTCGCGTGGCCCATGCCCGCGCTGCTGCTCCCATCGCCCTTGTCACACGCGCCGAGCATCGCGGCCGTCACGCCGATGACCCACATGGTTCGCTTCATGTGCTCGTCGTAGCAGATCCGCCTGCCCCCCCGCCACCCAGGAGTCAGCTGGCCGCGCGCTGGGCCGCCGGCCCGCGCAGCCGCGCCCGCAGCGCGTCCGACAACTTCGCCAGCTCGGCCGGGTCGTCGTCGACGATGACGCCGCGGCAGCCCGCCGTCCCGCACGCGCAGGGCTCGGCGACCTCGGCCGCGAAGCCGTAGTCGTACGTGATCTCTTCGCCCGGCTCGATCGCGCGCAGCGCGACCCACCACGCGCGCATCGTCTTCGTCTCGCGATCCCAGCTCGAGTGGACCTCGCTGTTCGGCTCGCACGCGTGGTTGAACCAGCGCGTCTGATCGACGAGGTCCCAGAACAGCGGGTCGCTGTCGTCGCCCTGGCCGTCGTCGCTCGGCAGGATCAGCGCGTACGTGTCGTCGAAGTCGTCGTCCGCCATGTAGAGCACGCCATCTCCGTGCGCGACGGTCTCGCCGGCGCGAAACGGGCGCGTGGCGACGCCGCCATAGCCGTGGATCTTGGAAGCAACGACACGAACACCATCGAGCGCGGACATCGGCAGCGATTGTCGCGATGCGCGCTCGGCGATCAAGCCGCGGGCATGAAGATCAGCCGATCAGCCGAGATAGCCGGTCGCGGCGAGGTGCTCGGCCACCAGGATGCAGCCCTTGGCCGCGCCCATCTTCGTGTTGTGCGAGACGAGCACGTACTTCCAGCCGTTCGGGCTGTGCTCGTCCCGGCGCAGGCGACCGATCGCCGTCGTCATGCCGTCGTTGAGGTCGCGGTCGAGCCGCGGCTGCGGGCGGAACGGGTCCTCGTGGACGTGGATGAGCGCCGGCGGCGCCGAGGGATAGCCCGCGGCGAGGAACTCGCGCCCGAAGCCGCGCCACGTCGCCGTGATCTCGGCCTCCGTGGTCGCGCGCGCGAGCTCCACGTGCACGACCTCGGTGTGACCCTCGAGCACCGACACGCGCGTGCAGGTCGACGACACGGCGATCGACGCCGCCTCGATCTTGCCGTCCGTGAGGGTGCCGAGGATCTTGAGCGTCTCCTTCTCGACCTTGCCCTCCTCGTCCGGAATGTACGGGATGAGGTTGTCGATGATGTCGAGGCCGATGACGCCCGGTGAGCGGCCCGCGCCCGACACCGATTGCATCGAGACCATGTGCACGCGCTTGACGCCGTACGCGCGGTGCAGCGGCGCGAGCGAGTAGGCGAGCCCCACCGTCGTGCAGTTCGGGTTCGGGAGGATGTAGCCCTTCCAGCCGCGCTGCTTGCGCTGCGTGTCGATCAGCTGCGCGTGCTCGGCGTTGACGCCGGGCAGGATGAGCGGGACGTCCGCCTCGTAGCGAAACGCCGACGCGGTCGACAGCACGGGGGTCGTCTTCGCGTACTTCGGCTCGAGCAGCTTCGCCGGCCCGCTCTCGACCGCCGTGAACACGACGTCGACCTTGCTCGCGTCGAGCTGCTCGGCGTCCTCCACCGACATCGACGCGACCTTCTCGGGTAGCGCGATGGACGTGAACCACTGGATCGCACCCTTCTCGGTGCGAATCGCGTCCTTGTAGGTCTTTCCGGCCGACCGACTCGATGCGGCGAGCGCGGTGATCTCGAAGGTCGGGTGATTCGCGAGAGCGGCGATGAACTGCTGACCGGCGAGGCCGGTCGCTCCGACGATGGCGGCGCGTAGGCGGGACATAACCAAAGCAATTCAGCACGCTACCGAGCAGCGGTCAACTGCCGTGCGCGTACGCTCGGGTGCGTTGTCCCCACGTGCGCTTCTCGCGCACACGGCGAGTTCCTGGAAGGCTCGAGAGAGGCCTTGCCAGTCTTGGGCAATGTGGGAGACGGTTGTAAGTGATGGCCAAGAACACGGATCCAGAGAGGCGCGTAACGCCTCGGGGACGACGTGCGACGGTGACCGGAGCGGCGCCCGCGCCCAAGCTCGCGCGCGGCACCCGCGACGCGATGGCGCCGATGACGCTCGCCGATGCGACCGCGATCGTCGACGGCCATGTCGTCCCGCGCGCGAAGGGCGCCGGGACGCTCGAGCGCGGCGTCGCGATCGGACCGGCGCGCGCGCCGGTCGCGCATGCGCGCAGCATCACGCAGGCAGACGACGCGCACGCGACGCACGACGACGAGCTCGATGTCGATACGGACGCCGAGCACGAGCCGCTGCACGACGACGAGCTCCACGCCGATGGCGAGGACGCCGCTTCGATCGACGCGCGCATGCTGGAGCTCGGCAAGCGCCGCTTCGGCATCACGCACTTCCGCCCCGGCCAGGCGCTCGCGATCCGCAACGTCCTCGCTGGCATCGACACGCTGGCCATCATGCCGACGGGCGCCGGCAAGTCGCTCTGCTACCAGCTCCCCGCGCTCGAGCTCTCCGGCGTCACGCTCGTGGTCTCCCCGCTGATCGCGCTGATGAAGGATCAGTACGACAAGCTCGAGCATCTCCACATGGAGGTCCTCCGGCTCGACTCGACGCTCTCGCCGCGGGACGAGGCCGCGTCGCTCGCGCGCCTGTCCGAGAACCGGCCGTGCATCGCGTACGTCACGCCGGAGCGCCTCGGCGATCCGAAGTTCCGCGAGCGCCTCGCCACCGTCAACGTGTCGCTGTTCGTCGTCGACGAGGCGCATTGCATCTCGCAGTGGGGGCATGACTTCCGCCCGGCGTACCTCGGCCTCGGCGAGGCCGTGCGCGCGCTCAAGCACCCGCCCGTGCTCGCGCTGACGGCGACGGCGCCGCCCAAGGTCAAGGATGACATCCTCGCGCAGCTCGGGCTCGCGGGCCCGAACGCGTCCGTCATCGACATCGGCCTCAATCGCCCGAACCTGCGCTACCACGTCATCAAGGCGTCGAGCGAGCGCAAGAAGCAGGCGCTGCTGCTGCGCCTGATCGAGAAGCAGAAGGGCTGCGGCATCATCTACGCCGCGACGGTGAAGACCGTCGACGCGCTCGCCGACTTCCTGTGGTCGCAGGGCGTGGAGTGCGGGCGCTACCACGGCCGCATGCGGGCCAAGGACCGCGAGCTCGTGCAGGGCAACTTCATGGAGCGGAGCAACCCGCGCCTGATGGTGGCCACGAACGCGTTCGGCCTCGGCGTCGACAAGCAGGATCTCCGCTTCGTCGTGCACTACAACTTCCCGGGCTCCCTCGAGAGCTACTACCAGGAGGCCGGCCGCGCGGGCCGCGATGGCGCGCCCGCCGACTGCGTGCTGCTCTACCAGCCCGAGGACAAGCGCATCCAGAGCTTCTTCCTCGGCGGGCGGTACCCGACGCCGGAGCAGACGCGCGCGGTGGCGGAGGCGCTCCTGCAGGTCACGGGCGGATCGATCGCATTTCCGGCGTCGGCGGATGCCGAGGATGACCAGACCGCGTACGCGAGCGTGAAGGACATCGCCGAGCGCGCCGATGCCCCGGCCAAGAAGGCGCGGGTGGTGCTGTCGTTCCTCAAGGAGGTCGGCTTCGCGGCGGAGGCGCCCGGCGCGCGGTTCGCGCCGATGGCCCACGAGCCGCCGAGCATCGACAACCTCGCGCGAGCGGCGAGCCGCTACGAGCAGAAGCGAGCGCAGGATCGCGCCCGGCTCGCGGCGATGCTCCGCTACGCGCAGTCGCACCTGTGTCGGACGCGCCTGCTCGTGACGTACTTCGGCTACACGGACGCCGCCGCCTGCGGCACCTGTGACAACTGCGTGCGCGGTGGCAAGGGCGTCGTGGCGGCGCCGGTCGGCAAGGCGCTCGACGACATGGCGACCGAGATCGCGGCGCGCCGCGGAGACGACGCGGCCGGCACGCGCAAGGCGCTGATCGAGGAGGCGCTGCGCCGCGGGCGCGGTGGCCGCGGGCGAGCGCTCAAGATCGAGCGCGTGAAGCGGCCAGTGTTCGGGCCGCTCGAGAAGGGCGATCTCGTGCGCCACGCCGTTTACGGTGATGGCGAGGTCATCCGGGTCACCGGCGACAGCGTCCACACGTTCTTCCCGGTGCACGGCGAGAAGCTCCTCAAGACGAGCTTCCTCGAGAAGCTCGAGAGCTGAACGCCACGAGCGCCGGGCGCCGTGGACGACGCCGGCCAGAGCGTTCCCCGAGCCCGGCTTCACGCGGCTGACCCAGGACGGCGATGCGGTCTCGTCGGGCGGCGTCCAGGAAGAGCGGCCTACAGCAGCTTCTCGAGCTCGGCCCGCAGACGCGCGGCGGGCCACGCGTCGATCGGCGACCTCGGCCCGAGCACCACGAGCTTGTTGCCGTCGCGCCGGAGCTCGGGTGACCCGGCCGCGCCGAGCTCGACCCCGTCCAGCGCGTCGAGCGCCGCCTTGCCCATGGGGTCGCGCGCGATGGCGCGGAGCGCGTCGACGAGCGCGGGGAGCACGGCGGCGACGGCGCGGCGGCCATCCTCGTCGAGCTCGGGCACGGTCGTCAGCGGCAGCGCGCGGCCGAGGGCCGTTGTCAGCGACTCGGCGCGAGCGCCCAGGGCCCGGGCCAGCTCGAGCTTGCTCGGCGCCGGCTGGTCCGACACGACGGGTCGCACGAGCAGGCTCGCGTCGAGCGCGACGACAGCCGCGATCTGATCGACGCGCACGCACCCGAGGGCCGGCGTCCGCGGGTGGCCGCCGGTCACGATGCTCACGACCGCGGTGCCCGCGTCGTCGCCGATGCCCGCGAGGCGACCGCGCAGCACGTGGCCGCCGACGAGGTAGAGCTCGACCTCGGGGCGCGGGCGATCAGCGGCGGCGAGCACGCGGCCGATCGCGGCGAGCTCCTCGAGGATCCGGCGCGGCGTGCGCGGCGTGGCCGCGAGCTGCGCGACGATGTCGCCGGGTGGGACGGGCGCGCTCAGAGGTTCTTCTCGAGGATCTGCACGATGAAGTCCGTGCGGTCCTTCGTATCGCCGACGTTGCTGAGGTCGTGATCGATGGCGAGCGTGCCGCTCTCGAACGAGATCGCGTTGTGCGGCGAGTACGCGCCCTTGCTGTTCCGGATCTCGATCTTCTTCAGGCCGTCCTTGATGGCGTCCTTGCCCATCTGGTCGCGCGTGATCTGGCGCAGCGCCTCGATCACCGGCTTGAAGTAGAGCTCGGGCCAGCTCTCGGCGTAGAGGTGCGAGGACTCGTCCTTCGCGAGCTGGTCCCACGCGACCTCCAGCGGGACCGCCGCGCCGGCGAGCTTCTGGATCTCGGCCTGGAAGGCCGGATACGTCTTGTCCTGGAAGTCCTTGGATGCGCGGCGTTCGGCGAGGCCCATGTGCAGGATCTACGCTTGCCGCGGCGCGGAGATTCCGCGCTTTCGCGTGATCTCGTAGAGCGCGAGGGCGGCCGCCACGGAGACGTTGAACGAGCCCACGCCGCTGCCCGCCATCGGGATGACCGCGTGGAAGTCGCAGCTCTTGGCCACGAGCGGACGGACGCCCGCCCCCTCCGCGCCGAGGACCAGGCACAGCGGCAGCGCGGCGTCGAGCTCGCCGATCGGGCGCGCCTCGGGGGTGGCGTGGATGGCGACGCGCCACAGGCCGTGGTCGCGCAGCTCGTCGAGGGCGCGCACGAGGTTGCCGACCTGCGCGATCGGGAGGAGCTCGGAGGCGCCCGCCGAGGCCTTCGAGACGAGCGGGGTCACGGCGGCGGCGCGGTCGGCGGGGATGATCACGCCGCCGGCGCCGAGCAGGTACGCGGAGCGCAGGATCGCGCCGAGGTTGCGCGGGTCCTCGACGCCATCGAGGGCGACGAGGAGCGCGGGCCCCGGGCGGGCGGTCACGAGCGCGCCCAGGTCGGCGTACTCGTACGGGCCGAGCCAGGCGACGACGCCCTGGTGGCGAGCGCCCTCCCCGGCCGCGCGCTCGAGGGCGCGGCGGTCGGTGTCGTCGACGCGGACGCCGGCCGCGCGCGCGAGGACCACGATCTCCGCGACGGGATCCGTGGTGGTGCGATCGGCCCGCTTGGGGTCGACCCAGATCGTGCGGATGCTCTTCGGCTTGCGCGCGACGAGCTCGCGCACCGGGCCCGCGCCGTAGACCACGCGTTCACCAGGCGAGCTCGTGGGAGAGGGCCGCGGCCCACCGCG
>JANXOM010000184.1 GCA_025353585.1 Deltaproteobacteria bacterium | reverse complement strand
CGAGGACATCGGCGTGCTCGAACACCGGCGTGATGATGCGGGCGTACCCCCACGCCTCGAACACGGCCATCACGCGCTCGGCGAGCGCACGGCGGCGCGCGGCGGCGCGCGGGAGAAAGTCGCGCACGCCAGTCGGCAATCGAATCGGAGGCGCGGCCACGGCGGCCTACTCTACTCAATGTCAGCGGGCCGCGTGCGCGCGCAGGCTCGCGAAGAGATCCGCCCACCAGCGGCCGGTGTCGGCGAGGAACGCCGCCCCTGTGCGCCCGTGCCGCACCGGCGCGTCGGCCGGGATGCTGGCCCAGCCGCGGTGCTCGAGGGTCACGCGCGTGCCCGTCCCGCTCGCGGCGAACCAGACCTCGACGGTGGTGCGCTGATCCGGCGTGAAGTTCGCCGCGCGCCAGGTCAGCGCGAGGTGGGCCGGCGGGTCCCAGGCCGTGATGGCGCCGATCTCGCGCACGATCGGCGCGGGCGCGGCGATCTCCTCGAACAGCCGCCCGCCGAGCCGCGGCTCGAGGTAGAGCGAGCTCGGCCAGCGGCCGCCGGCGCGATACCGCGGCCCCGCGCGCCACCACAGGTTGATGTCCTCCGTGAACGCGGCGAACGCGGCCGCGACCGGCACGCCGACCTGCGCCGTGACCCGCACGCTGTCGCCGGTCACTTCGCGCTCCGCCGCTTGCGCTCCGCGTGCGCCTTGAACGCGGCGAGCTCGAGCGTCCACAGGGCCTCGATATCGTCGAGCCAGCGGCGCAGCGCCGAGAACGGCTCGGCCTGTAGCGCGTACACGCGCGCCCGCGCATCGGCCGCATCCTCGCCGGGCGCCACGAGCCCCGTCGCTCGCAGCACTCGCAGGTGCCGGCTCATCGCCGGGCGCGTGAGGCCGAGCGCGTCGGCGAGGTCGCCCGCCCGCCGCGGGCCCCCGCGCAGGAGCTCGACGACGCCGCGCCGCGCCGGATCGGCGAGGGCGGCCAGCGTCGCGTCGAGGGGACTCATGCCTGCTTGCTGCGCAGGCGCGTGCTGAACCACCAGTGATGACCCTCGGGGTCGTGGCAACCGTAGCTGCGATCGCTCCAGTAGTCCGCGCCGTAGTCGGACACCGCCGGCTCCTGCGTGATGACGGCGCCGGCCGCGCGGGCGCGCGCGCAGTGCGCGTCCACGTCGTCGACGTACATGAACAGGCTCTGCGTGCACTTCCCGCCGAGCGCGGCCGGCGAGGCCATCCACGGCCGGTCCTTGCCGGCGCCGCCGGCCGTGCTGACCATGACGAGCCCGTCGCCGCACGTCAGCTCCGAGTGCTGGACCTCACCGTCGGCCTCGACCTTGAGCCGCACCTCGAAGCCGAACGCTGCGCAGAGCCAGTCGATCGCCTTGGGCGCGTCTGTATAGAAAAGAGCGGACGAGATCCGGGGCCAGTCGATCGGTGCAGGGTTCATCTCAGCTCCCAAATGGTTATCGGTGAGAATAATAGTTATCAAATACAGAAACCATCGTCAAGCGCCCGCCGACACCGGGCGCTGGCGCACATTTACCAGGTCGCGATCGCGTGCTCAGGTTGCGCGTGGCTCCGGCGCACCCGCTTCCCGCGACGGAGCTCCCGCACGGCGGTGGGACGACCGGCGCGCTGGTCCGCGCCCTCGATTGGTCGGAGACGGCGCTGGGCGCGCGCGCGAGCTGGCCGCCGAGCCTCGCCACGACCGTCGAGACGCTGCTCTCGACGCAGCACCCGATGCTGCTGTTCTGGGGCCCCGACCTCGTCCAGATCTACAACGACGCGTTCTTGCCGAGCTTCGGAGCCGGCCAGCACCCGGCGGCGATGGGCCAGCGGGCCGAGGACTGCTGGGGCGAGGTCTGGCCGCTCGTCGGATCGCAGCTCGCCGACGTCATGACGAAGGCCGTCCCTTGCTGGTGCGAGGATGCGATGGTCCCGATCGCTCGGAACGACCGCGTCGAGGAGGTGTACTGGACGTACAGCTACTCGCCGGTCTTTCAGGAGGACCGCACCGTCGGCGGCACGCTGGTCGTGTGCGCGGAGACCACGAGCCGCGTGCTCCAGACGCGCCGGCAGAAGCTGCTGCGCGCGATCGCCGAGCGGACGACCGCGCTCACGGCGGCCGCCGACGTGCTGCCGGCCGTGTTCGCGGCGCTCGGCGACCTGCGCGAGGACATCCCGTTCGCCGCGCAGCTCGGTCCGCTCGCCGGCAGGTGTGAGGTCCTCGCCGCGGTCGGCCTCTCCGCCGTCGGGTCGGTGACGCTGCGCGCCGCGCTCGCCGCCTCCGAGGATCTCGGCCTCCCGTGCCTCCTGCAGACGGGCCCGATCGCGGCCGCGCCGTGGCCCGAGCCGGTCACCGCCGGCTTCGAGGTCCCGCTGGGCGCGCGCGGCACCCTGCTTTTCGGGACGAGCCCCCGCCTCCCGTTCGACGACGCGTACCGCCGGTTCCTCGAGGAGAACGGCGCGGCGATCACGCACGCCGAAGAGCGCATCAGCGCGAGCGTGGCCCGCGCAGCCCTCGCGGCGGAGCGCCGGGATTTGCTGCTCCAGGCGCCCGTCGCGACCGCGCTCCTGACGGGGCCCCATCACCGTTACGAGCTCGCGAACGCGCCCTATGTCGCGATGGTCGGCCGCGAGGTGATCGGCATGACCTATATCGAAGCCTTTCCGGAGGTCGTCGGCACGGTGCTACCCGGGATCCACGACGCGGTGTATCGCGATGGCGTGCCGTTCGCGGCGAGCGAGATGCTCGTGCCGCTCGTCCGGGGTGGCGCCACGGTGGACACGTACTTCAACTTCAACCTGCAGCCGATCCACGACGCCAGCGGCGCGGTCTTCGGGATGATGTGCATCGCGATGGACGTCTCCGAGGTCGTGCGCGCTCGCCATGACCTCGAGGCCGCGAGTCGCGCGAAGGACAGGTTCCTGGCGATGCTCGGGCACGAGCTGCGCAACCCGCTCGCGCCGATCGTGACCGCGCTGGATATCGTGGAGATGCGCACGCCGGGCGAGCTGTCGCGCGAGCACCAGCTGGTGCGCCGGCAGGTCACCCATCTGGTGCGCCTCGTCGATGATCTGCTCGACGTCTCGAAGATCACGCGCGGCAAGATCGAGCTCCGCCACGAGGAGGTCGAGCTCGCCGATCTCGTGCGCAAGGCGATCGAGCTCGCAGACGCGGTGCTCCAGGCGCGCGAGCACCACCTGCGCGTGGAGCTGCCGCCCGAGCCGGTGCGCTGGTGGGCCGATCCGGTGCGGCTCACGCAGGTGCTGACCAATCTCCTGACGAACGCGGCGCGGTAAACGCCGCCCGGCGGGGACATCCGCGTGACGGCGCGCGTGTTCGGCGCGGAGGTCGAGATCGCGGTCGCGGACAACGGCGCCGGGATCGCGCCGGAGCTCTTGCCGCGGATCTTCGACGTGTTCGTGCAGGGGCACCGCAACGTGGACCGCGCCGAGGGTGGGCTCGGCCTCGGGCTCTCGCTGGTGAAGAACCTCGTCGCGCTGCACGGCGGCACGGTCCGCGCCGCGAGCGCTGGCCGCGGGCACGGCAGCGAGCTCACGATCCGCTTACCGCTGACGGCGGACGAGCCCGCGAGCTCCACCACGCCGCTGCGCGGGACGACGGCCTTGCCGAGCAAGCGCGTGCTCGTGGTCGATGACAACCTCGACGCCGCGGAGCTGCTCGCGGAGCTGCTCCGCGCGAGCGGGCACGAGGTGGCGATGGCCCTCGACGGCCCCTCCGCGCTCGAGCTGCTGCCGCAGATCCGGCCCGAGGTCGCGATCCTCGACATCGGGTTGCCGGGGATGGATGGCTACGAGCTCGCCGGGCGCATCGCGGACGCGCTCGGACCGGGCGCGTGCCGGCTCGTCGCCGTGACGGGCTACGGTCAGGCGAGCGACCGCCTGCGCACGCGAGCCGCCGGGTTCGACGAGCACCTGGTCACGCCGGTGTCGCGGCAGGGGCTCCTCGCCGCCGTCTCGGCGCCCAGCCCGCCCCCGGCTCGCTGACGTCGCTACCCTCGCAAGTAGCGCGCGAGGACCTTCGTCATCAGCGCCGGATCCTCGGCGCCCCCGAGCTCGCGCGCCGAGTGCATGCTCAGCATCGGGTTGCCGACGTCGACGGTCGGGATGCCGAGCAGCGTCGACGTGATCGGGCCGATCGTGCTGCCGCACGGCAGATCGGTGCGGTGCGCGTAGTGCTGCACCGGGACGTCCTCGTCGGCGCATAGCTGCGCGAATAGCGCCGCCGTGGTCGCGGTCGTGGCGTACCGCTGCTGGGCGTTCGTCTTGATCACGGGGCCGCCGTTGAGCTGCGGCTTGTGGCGCGGCTCGTGGCGACTCGCGTAGTTCGGGTGGACGGCGTGGGCCATGTCCGCGGAGATGCACGTCGAGCGCGCGCAGGCCTGGTGGAACGCCTCGCGGCTCGGCAGGAGGCGCTCGAGGAGCCGCGGCAACACCGCGCTGCCGGCGCCCGCGGCGCTGTCACTGCCGACCTCCTCGTGATCGAACAGCGCGATCACCGGGATGACCCCGGGCGCGCCCGGCGCGGCGACCATCGCGGACAGGGAGGCGTGGCACATCGCGAGGTTGTCGAGGCGGGCCGAGAAGATGAGCTCGCCGCGGACGCCACCACGCGTGGGGACGGCGAGGTCGTACAGCATCAGCTCGCGCGCGGTGATCTGCGCGGCGGCGACGCCGGCCGCCTCCGCGATCAGCTCGTCGAGCGCGGCGCCCGACGCGAGCAGCCCGAGGATCGGCGCGAGGTGCTCCTGGCGGTTCAAGACGAGGCCCTTGTCGTTCACCTCGCGGTCGAGGTGGATCGCGAGCTGCGGCACGCGCGCGATCGGCCGATCGATCCGCACGAGGTGCTCGCGGAGCGCCCCGCCCTCGCCGCGCACGAACACGCGGCCGGCGAGCCCGAGGTCGCGGTCGAGCCACGAGTTGAGGAGCGCGCCGCCGTACACCTCGACGCCGAGCTGCGCGTAGCCCTCGGTCGTGTAGGCGGCGTTCGGCTTGAGGCGGAGGTTCGGGCTGTCGGTGTGCGCGCCGACGATGCGGAACGCGCGGCGGGCCTCCGCGGCGGCGGGGAGCACGAACGCGAAGAGGTTCGTGCCCGTCGTCGTCACGTAGTACTTGCCGGCGGCGAGCTGGTCCCACGCCGCGGTCTCCGCGAGCGCGCGGAAGCCGGCGGCCTCGAGCCGCCCGCGGCCCTCCGCGACAGCGTGAAACGGCGTGGGGGACGCGTGGAGATATGCGAGGAGGTCGTCGATCACCGCCGGCGAGTATGCCCGACGCGCGCCGAGGTGCGATCGCCCGCGTCACCCGAGCGCGCGCGCGAGGAAGGCATTGTCGAACACGCGGCGCGGATCGAGCTCGGCGCGCAGCGCGCGGAAGTCATCGAACCGAGGATAGAGCGGCCGCAGCTCGGCGGCGGCGTGGTCCATCTCCTTGCCCCAGTGCGGGCGCGCGCCGAGCGCACGCATGGCCCGCCAGAACGCGGCGAAGTACGCGTCGATGCCCCGCACCTGCGCCATGTACGCGCCGAGCTGCAACGCGTCGCCGTCGGACGCGGGCGAGAGCCAGCCCGGATCGCCGCGCACGAAGCGCGCCTCGACGAGAAAGTTCACTCGATGATCGCCCCGCGCGATGAGATCCACCACCGCCGCGAACGCCTCGCCCGCCCGCGCCAGCGGGACGGCGGCCTCGGTCTCGCGATGCGCGAGCGGCACCGGCGTGGCGAGGAGCAACGCGGCCGGGCCCGTGCCGAGCTCGGCGGTCATCGTGCGCGCGACGAGCCGGTTGAGCGGCGCGATCCACCCCGCCCGCGCCCGGTGCAGGGCGACCAGGGCCGGGAACGCGACGCGATGCACGAGGTGCTGGTCGAGCCAGCGCCGGGTGGCGGCGGTCGGGAACCGGCTCGCGGGTGCGTCCGTGCGCGCGTAGCGATAGACGAGCGCGTCGGGCGTGTGCGGCAACCACCAGACCTTCGCGTACTCCGCGGTGCGGGCGATCGCGGCGAGCTGCTCCGCGACCTCGGCCACCGGGACGCGCTCGATCGTCTCCGCGAGCCGGAACGCAGGCTCGCAGCGCACGGTCACGCGCGTGACGACCCCCAGGGCGCCGAGGTGCACGCGCGCCGCGTCGAGCCGCGGATCGCCAGGGCCGAGCTCGAGCACGTCGCCGGTACCGGTCACGAGGCGCAGGCCGGTGACGAGGCTCGCGAGGTTGCCGTGCGCGAGGCTCGAGCCGTGCGTGCCGGTCGCGATCGCGCCGGCCACGGCCTGCTCCGCGATCGAGCCGACGATCGGCAGCGTGAGCCTATCGGCGGCCAGCCGCGCGAGGAGCGCGCGCAGGCGCATGCCGCCGCTGACGGTGACGCTCGCGCGATCCGGCGCCACCGCGTACGCCGCGAGGCGATCGAGCGAGAGCGCCTCGCCACCGTCGGCGGGCGCAGCGATCGCGGAGAACGAGTGCGCGGCCCCGACCACGCGGACGCGGCGAGCGGCGCGGACGATCGCGACGACCTCGGCCTCCGTCTCGGGCGCATGCCAGCGGACGGGCTGCGCGCGGACGGTGCGGGCGTAGTTGACGAAGGCGCGGGTCACGCGATCACGGCGGGTTCGGCACGGACACGAACTGCGCGCTGATCCCCGGGAAGCGGACGCAGAGCTCGTCGGCGAGGCGCTGCGCGCCGAAGACCTCTGTCGCGTAGTGGCCGGCGGCGACGAGCGTGATCTGCAGCTCCTTCGCGAGGTCGCCCGCGCGCTCCGCGAGCTCGCCGGTGAGGAACAGGTCGCAGCCCGCGGCGGCCGCGGCCTCGAGCTGGTCGGACGCACCGCCCGAGCACAGCCCGACCTTGCGGACGACGTCGGGCCCGTACGGGAAGATGAACTGCGGCGCCGCCCCGCCGCACACGCCGCCGGCGATGCGCCCGATCGCGTCAGCGCGGCTCAGCGGCTCGGCCCACGCGCCGCTGAGCCCGAGGGCGCTGCCACGGATGTCTCCGAACGCGTCGCGGCCGGCGAGCGCGAGGCCGATCGCGTCCGCGAGCCCGACGTTGTTGCCGAGGCGGGCGTGCTTGTCGAGCGGCAGGTGATACGCGGCGAGCGAGACGTCGTTGCCGAGCAGGAGCTTAAGGCGCCGCGCGGTCGCGCCCGTGACGAGCGGGATCCCGCGGCCCCAGATGAGGCCGTGATGGACGACAACGAGATCGGCGTGGAGCTCGACGGCCCGGCTGATCAGCTCGGCGGACGCCGACACGCCGGTGACGATCCGGTCGACCTCCATCGCCCCCTCGACCTGCAAGCCGTTCGGCGCGTAGTCACGGAACTTTCCGATCTCGAGGGTCGCGTCGAGGAAACCGATGACCTCACGGAGATGCACGGGCATACCAGCGTCGTATCACGCCGCGGCGCGCGAGCGCGCACTGTGCGAATGCGCGCGCGAAGCCCCGGCAAACGCGGCGTATGCCGCCTTACGCGCTGTGTCGCGACTGGTACGACCTTCGCAATCGAGTCTGGCGATTCAAACGTGAGGTTACCCATGTTCAAGACTAGTTCTCGACTGCTCGTTGGCGCCATCGCGGTCCTCGCCGTGGCCTGCGCCGGAGCGCCCCGGCCGGAGGCGCGCATCGCCTCGTCCGAGGGCGCGATCCGCGGGGCGCAAGAGGCCGGGGCCGCCAAGGTCCCGCAGGCCACGCTCGAGCTGACGCTCGCGCAGGAGCAGCGGCAGCACGCGCTCGAGCTCGTGAAGGACGGCGACAATCACCGCGCCGAGATGGTGCTTGCGCGGGCCGAGGCGGACGCCGAGCTCGCCGTCGCCCTCGCCCACGCCGCGACCGCCAAGGCGGACGCAGACCAGGCCGCGCAGTCGGTCGAAGACCTCCAGAAAAAGGCCGCCCAATGAGTCGCATCGCATTCTTCGCTCTCCCGTTCTGCGCGCTGTTCGCGTGCGCGACCGCGCGTCCGCCCGCCGAGCTCGTGCAGGCCCGCGAGGCCTATGCGACGGCCGAGTCCGGCATCGCGGCGAAGCTCGTCCCCGCTGACGTTCACGTCGCGCGCGAGCAGCTCGACGCGGCCGAGCGCGCGTTCGACAAGGACGCGAAGTCGCAGGACACCGCGGACATCGCGTACATCGCGCTCCGCAAGGCGCAGCGCGCCACGGCCCTCGGCGAGGCCGCCGCGTCGGTGCAGGCAAAAGCCCAGGCCGACAAGGACCACGGCCGCACGACCGAGGCGATGCTGAACAGCAAGGACGCGCAGCTCAAGGACACGCAGGGCACGCTCGCGCAGGAGCGCACCGCGCTCGAGAAGACGCAGGGCGCGCTCGCGCAGCAGAAGGAGATGACGGCTGCCGAGCGGGCGGCCCGCCTCGACGCGGAGAAGAAGTCGCAGGACGCGATGGACGCGCTCGCGAAGAGCCTGGCCGTGAAGTCGGACATTCGCGGCACGGTCATCACGCTGTCGGGCGGCGTCGTGTTCGCGACGAACCAGGCGACGATCCTCCCCGGCGCGCAGGCGCAGCTGAACCAGGTCGCGGACGCGCTCAAGACGGAGGCCGAGCATCACTTCTCGGTCGAGGGCCACACCGATAACCAGGGCACCGACGCGATCAATGACGACCTGTCGACGCGCCGGGCCAACGCGGTGCGCGACTACCTGGTCGTGCGCGGCGTGTCGGCAAACGCGATCACCGCGGCGGGCTTCGGCTCGCACAAGCCGGTCGGCGATAACAAGAGCGCCGAGGGCCGGGCGATGAACCGTCGCGTCGAGATCGTCGTCGACAAGAACCCGAGCTGACCGCGATCAGAGCAGGCGCGCGAGCGGCAGCAGTGGGTAGCTCGCCGGCGCCACGTGGCGCATCTCACCGTCGATCATGATCAGATCGGCGGCGTCTGCGTCCGGAGGCAGGACGCCCATGTCGTAGCAGACGGCCGCGGCCGCCGAGACGCGAAGCGTGCGGATGCCGCCGACCGGATGCGCGGTCGCGGCCGGCGTGACCCAACCGTCGAGCTCCTCCACGCACTTGCGGTGGCCGGTGTGGCCGGCGATCTGCGTCAGGCCGCGTGGCAGCGTGCGCGGATCGAACCGCCGCGGCCGGTCGGCGCGCAGCTCCCAGCCGAGGTCGGCGCCCGGGCGATCCGGGTTCGTCGGCCGGTGATAAAGCATGCCGCCGCCCTCCTCGCCAAGCGCTCCCGGTACGTACAGCGGCGCGAGGTCGAGCGGGCGCCAGGTGCCACGCTTCCAGTCGCCGTGCACGGCGGCGGCGGCGGAGGTGAACCGGGTCTGGAGCGCCGCGGCGAGCCGGCGGGGCCCGCGCTCGGCCGGTAGTCCGAGCAGCACGAGCTCGCGCGTCGTCACGCCGGCGTGCGTGAGGAGCGCGGTGCGGCCGTCGGGGAGCTGCCCCGCGAGCGCCAGGTGAAAGCGGCCGGCCTGCACGAGCTCGGCGACCAGCGCGCGCTGCGCGGTCGTGTAGCTGGCGTAGTCGCGCGCCGCGAGGCCGGGCGTCGGCACGTCGGCGAAGTGCGGCGCGAACTCGGCCGCCGTGCGGTGCGCGGCGGCGGCGCGGCCATCGCGCCTCTTCGTCTCGGCGATGCTGCGACCGAGCGCGGCCGCGGCGGCGAAGCGCGCGTCGTCGAGGCCCACGAGATCGATCACGCGGGCCGCGTCGTGGTTGCCGAACAAGAGGACGGCGCGCGCCGGGTCCTGCGCGGCGAGCCACCGCACGTAGCGCACGCCGTTCGCCCCCGCCGTGGCGTAGTCGACGAGATCGTAGTCGAAGTGATCGCCGATCGAGACGAGCACGACGTCATCGGCGAGGCGAGCCCCGCCGGGCGCGAGCGCGGTGTGCGCATCGAGGACTCCGAGGATATGGTCGAACGGGGCCTGCGGATCGCCCATCACGAAGGTGCGCACGGCGCGGTTGTACTCCGATGACGAGCGATCCGTGCTCGCCGAACGGTGTCCGGAGCGCGGACTCGCGCGTCCGGGTCGCGGACTGTCCGGCCGGACAGCCCGCGTAACGCTGCGGAATCGCGGAGCCGCGACCTGGCGTGGTCCTTGGACTTGGGCCGCGCATGCCCGCACGAGCCCGCGTCCGCCCCGCCCATCCTCTCGACCATCACGCGTCGTTCCGCGCCGTCATCGCCGCCGCCCCCGCGATCGCCACGCTGGCGGCGCGGCTCGCGACCGCGAACGTCTCCGCCGATCTCGTCGGCGCGCTCGCCATGGCGTGCGGTGATCTGGCGTCGGGGTTCGGCGCGCCGCCTGGGAGTCGCGCGCGGAGCCTGGCCCATCACCGGGCGTGGATCGCGGTCCGCGAGATCGATCGCGTCCTGCGCGAGGCGCGGCGCCGGCACCTCGTCGCGCCCGAGGTCCTCGGCCGAGCGCAGCGCGCCGTCGACCGCGCGGACGTGATGATCGCGGCACTCCCGGGCGTGCTCGCGTCGTAGCGCGCGTGCCCCACGCCGCCGATCCGGCTGCAATCTCGCACAGGTACGACATTGTGAGCGAGATCGCTCCTGTCAGATGCGACAAGCGCGACGAGGGGTCCTCTCCCTTCTGTTACGATCTATTACAGGGGGACCTCAATGCGCACGCATGCAGCGATTCTGTTCATGGCCTTGGCCGCGGTTGGTTGTAAGAAGAGTGGCGGCGGCGGTGGTGGCGGCGGCGGCGGCGGCGGTGGCTGGCTCGTCGGCCGGTCCGGCCTGATGGCCAACATCGGTGACGACGGCAAGCTCGGCGCCGGGTACGACCTCGGCGCGACCGAGAACCTGAACGCGATCGCGTGCCGCGGCGAGGGCGAGGCGTGGGTCGCGGGCGACGCCGGCACCCTCCTCTACACCAGCGATGCCGGCAAGACCTGGGTCTCGCAGGCCGTGCCGTCCGGCGCGAACCTCAAGACGATCGCGACGCAGGACACCGGCCCGGTGTTCATCGCCGGCGACGGAGCGTTCCTCATGTCGGTCGATACCGGCGCGCACTGGAGCCAGCTCGGCACGGCGAGCTTTGTCTCGGTCGCGGCCGCGCAGCAGGGCACCACGGTGCTCGCGCTCGACAACACGGGCGGCGTCTGGTCGTACGCGGACGGGCGCCTCGCGTCGACGACGACGATCGCGGGCGCGCACGCCATCTCGGTCTCGCCGGATGGCCAGACCGCGGTGATCGCGGGCAACGGCCTGCAGCTCTCGACCGATGCGGGCCACACGTGGCTGCCGATCGCGGTCGACGCGAAGCTCGAGGATGTCCGCGTCGATAACGAAGCGAACATCGTCGCCGTCGGCGCCGCGGGCGCCATCGTCAACGTCGCCTGGGGTGCGAACGCGACCCTGCAGCACGTGGGCACGGCGGACCTCCACACGGTCCACATCAAGTCGTGGGACGACAGCGACGCGATCGGCTACGCGGCCGGCGCTGGCGGTCAGGTCCTCATCACGGACGACCTCGGCGCGACCTGGACCCAGGGTCCGAACGTCGGGCGCGACGTGTTCGGCGTGGACGAGATCGGCCTCGGCCACCGCTGAGCTGAGCGCGCTCTTTCGCTGAGACAGAGGGCTCGCTCCGGCGGGCCCGTTGTCGGTTCGGCCAGACCCGACCGCCGAGTCCAGCGGGCCACTGGCCCGCGCGCCGCGAGTCACCGCGCCCGCGGATCCGGGCACCGGCCCGCCGCCGATCGTGCACCACACCGGCGCGCGCGACGTGAGCCTGCTCGGGGTGCCGTACGCCAGGTGGCGGTCAAGGGCAACGTGGTCCAGCTCGCGACCTCCGCGGCGTCGACGCGAGCGGCACGCCGATCGCGCAGCATGCCTCGCAGCGGCTGCGCTGGTCGCCCCCCGGCGGCTGGCGTCTCCTGTTCACGTCCGCCGTGGTCAGCGACGCCGACCGACGCGACGCCGGCCCCTCGGCGAGGTACAACGCCGCGCATGCTCTCGGACATCGCCGCGGCCTTCGCGACCGCGCCGCGCGCGCGCTGCGCCCGCTGCCGGCGGCCCGAGGTCGTGTGCTACTGCGCGGCGCTGCCTCGGCTCGACACCGAGACGCGCGTCGTGATCCTGCAGCACCCGCGCGAGCGCGACATGCCGATCGGCACCGCGCGCATGGCGAGCCTCTGCCTCCCGCGCGCCGAGCTACACGTCGGTATCCGCTGGACGCACAGCGCGCCGCTCGCGGCCGCGCTCGCGGATCCCGCGCGCCCGCCGATCCTGCTCTACCCGGGCCCCGGCGCACGCGACATCCTGCGCGAGCCGCCCGCCGGCCCGGTGACGCTCGTCGTCGTCGACGGGACGTGGTCGCAGGCGAAGGTCGTCGTCCGCGACAACCCGATCCTTCAGGCGCTGCCGCGCTACGCGTTCGCCGCGCCCGAGCTGTCGCAGTACCGGATCCGCAAGGAGCCGCGCGCCGAGTACTGCTCGACCATCGAGGCGCTGATGCACGTGCTCGGGGTCCTCGAGCGTGACCCGCCGCGGTTCCGCGCGATGCTCGAGCCGTTGCACGCGATGGTGGACGCGCAGCTCGCCGCGCAGGTGCGCTCGCCGCGGCGCGAGACGCTGCGCCAGCCCAAAGCGAGCGAGCCGCCGCGCCGCCGCCTGCCCGAGGCGCTGCACGATTGCGGCGCCGACCTCGTCGTCCTCGTCGGGGAGGCGAACGCATGGCCGCATCGCACGGGCGCGGTGCACCCGCCGGACGAGCTCGTGCACGTCGTCGCGCGGCGGCTCTCGACCCGCGAGCAACTCGACATCATCGCCGCGCCCACCGGCGAGCTCGCGCCGTCGGCGACCTATCACACCGGCCTGACCGAACCGCAGCTGCGCGCCGGCGTGTCGCGCACGGCGCTGCGGTCCGCGATCACCGCGTTCCTGCGCCCGACCGATGTCGTGTGCGCGTGGGGCCTCTTCGGCGCCGGACTCGTGGCGGCCGAGGGCATCGCGCTGCCCGAGCCATTCGTCGATCTGCGCACCACCGCGCAGCAGCTCCTGCACGCCAAGGTCGGCACGCTGGAGAAGTTCGCGGCCACGTTCGGCGGCGATCTACCGGCGCCGCTGGCAGCCGGGCGCGCCGGGCTCCGGCTCGCGATGCTGGTGCGCATCGTCGAGACGTGGCGCGCGCAACACGCGAGCTAGGCGCGGGCGCGTTCGTTGTAGAAGACGGTGATCGCGACGCAGTGGAACGCGGCGTCGCTCGACTGCGTCACGATGATCTGCGCGAGCTCGCACTCCTTGTGCGTCTCGATCCAGGCGGTCACCTTCTCGCCGAGCCGCTCGCGGTCCGCGATCATGGTGGCAGAGAATACCTTCACGCCGTTGAAGGGTGCACCCGGCGAACCGAGGCTATGAGGAGGAGTGACGAGCGCTGGACTACCCATTTGACGCACCGTACCAGAGGCCAACTCGATGGGTACATTAAGTCCAGCTGACTTCGGGCTCGTAACATCGAGTCACACCTGAGTGGCCCGACCGGTGTCGGGCCGCCGGCAGGCGCCTCACCGGCGCCCGCGTTCCTGTAGTAGATGCGCTGACGAGGCGCCGCAAATGGCGGGATCACCGCTGCTTGCGCGCTCGCTCCACGACGTCGAGGGCGAGCTGACGTGCACGCGTCACGGCCATCTCGGCGTCTCGCCCGGATCGGTCGTAGCCCGCCGCGGCCGCGGGATCGCCGGCCTGATCGGCATCGCGCGACAGGACGCGCAACGCCTGCGCGCGGTCCTGCAGCGCACGAACAGCGGTCCACATCGCGCTCTCGATATCGTCGGCGGCGCGCGTGAGGATCTCGGCCGCATCGGACAGATGCCCCTGCGCGCAGCGATAGCGACGCGCGTGCGGATCGCCGACCAGGCGCATCGGTCCCGCGCACTTGGCGCACAGGAGCCCGGCCTCGAAGTCGAGGCTCGGATCGGCCAGCGGGAGCGCGAGCACGGCGGCGCGGCGCGCGTGCCAGCCGACGGGCGCGTCGGGCGCGGTCTCGGCGACGAGCTCCGCGAGCGTTTCCGGGATCGCCACGATGGGCAACGTGCGATCCGCGCCCGCCACGCGCAGCGCGTTGGTGGGGAGCTCGGGGAACGCGGCCGTCGTCGGATCCTGGACCACGGCCCGACCGCCAGCGGCGCGGATGGCGGCGAGGCCCCGCGCGCCATCATCGAGCATCCCGGTGAGCACGACGCCGATCGCGCGCGGCCCGTAGAGCTCGGCGGCGGAGCGGAAGGTGCGGTCGATCGACGGCCGCGAGTAGTTTTCGCGCGCACCGCCATCGAGGCGCAGGTGGCCGTCCGTGAGCAGCAAGTGAGAATCAGGCGGCGCGACGTACACGTGGCCGTGCTCGACGGCAGCGCCCTCCTCGGCCCACGTGACAGGCAGCGTGGAGTGCCGGCGAAGGATGTCGACGAGGTAGGGGATCGAGCCCGCCAGCTGGTGCTGGATCACCAGCACGCTCGCCGGGAGATCGGCCGGCAGCCCGGCGAGGAGCGTCGACACGGCGTCCACGCCGCCGGCGGACGTGCCGATGACGATCAGATCGCGCTGGATGCCTGCTGTCGCCATGTAAGCGGTAGGTGCAAGACGTGGGGCCGTGCGCATGCGCCCGGCACGGCGCCCGGCGTGCAAAGGTGGGCCGTGGCTCGAACCGCCATCGCCTGGAGCGAGCTGGTGCAGGCGATCCAGGCCGCACCCGAGCCGGATGCACCGCGCCTCGTCGCCGCCGACTGGCTGAGCGAGCGCGGTGATCCCCGCGGCGAGCACGTGGCGCTGCAGGTGGAGCTCGCAGGGACGAGCGCGGCGCCAGCACCCCGGCTCGTGGCCCGACTCGCCGCCATCGATCCAGCGCCGTGGCTGACCCCGCTCGCCGCGCTCGGCGCGCGCGCGGATGCAGACGGTGGCGCGCTCGTGCTGGTGCGCGGCTTCGTCGATCGCGCCTTCCTCACGGCTCGTGACGTCGCGAACGTCGCCCCGCTCCTGCGCCGCGAGCCGATCACCCGGCTCGATGTCACCGGGAGCACCGAGCACGCCGCGACGCTCGCGGCCCGCGCGCCGGAGCTCGGGCGCCTGCGCGAGCTGCACCTGCACGGTCGGTACTCATCCGGCCACAGCGCCCTGCTCCGGTCGCCGTACCTGGCCGAGCTCGACACGCTGTACGCCGACGAGCTCCTCGAGGCCCAGCTCGCCGTGCTGGCCACGTCCGTGCTCCGGCCGCGCGTACTGCACCTCTCGCCGCGCCCGGCGGTGGCCCGCACGCTGGCCGCCTCACGCGTGTTCGAGCGCGTCGAGGAGCTGCAGTGCGGTGTCATGTTCGACGACGACGCGCTCGTCGAGCTCGCGCAGGCGCCGCTCGCCGCCCTGCGCACGCTCGTGATCGGCGGCTCGCAGCTCGGCCCGCGCGGGCTCCACGCGCTCGGCCCGCGGCTCGCGCAGCTGGAGGTGTTGCGCCATCCCGGGCGGTTGCTCGACCTCTCCGCGCTGGACTTGATCGCACGCGAGGCGACGAACCTCGTGGAGCTGGCGCTCCCCGGGGCGGTCGTCCCGGCGGACCACCCGCTGCGCGCGCGCTTTCCGCGGCTCGACTAGACCAGGCCCCCGCGCGCGCCGCCGCCTGGTCGGCTCGCGCGTCCCACGGGTCGGGTCTCGTCCGGCGCCGCGCGGGCGCGCCCGCCACGCCGAGGGCGGGCGCCAGGAAGAAGTGCGTGCGCCGAACCGACACCGCGCGTCGGACAGCAGTGGCATGCTCCGCCGATGTCCGACGCAGATGACGTGGTCAAGACAGCGAGCAGGTTGTTCGGCAAGCTGGGCGGCGCGCTGCGGCAGGCCGGGGGACAGGCGAAGGACGTGGCGAAGCAGGTCAGCGGCCTCGGTCGTGGCGACGTGAAGCTCGAGCTCGATCAGACCCGCACGACGCCGGGCGGCACGCTGCGAGGCCGCGTGGTCCTCGTGCTGACCGAGCCCGTGGCGGCGAAGCGGCTCGTCGTGACGCTGCGCGCGCGGCAGAAGATCGTCACTGTCGGCAGCAACGCGAGCGGCAAGACCGTCGGCTCGTCGCACGCCGACGTCTACTCGTTCGACGCGGAGCTCGGCGGCGAGGCGACGTACGAGTCGGGCGCGCATCCGTTCGAGCTGAACGTGCCCAGCGACGCGCTGGATCTCCGGGCCGCGAGCGCAGGCGTCAACCCGCTCGCCGACGCGGTGCGCTCTGTCGCCTCGGCGCTCTCGCCGGGGGCCGGCCCGATCGAGTGGGAGGTCATCGGCCGCCTCGAGATCGCGTGGGGCCGTGACCTGACGCGCGGCGTCGACGTCGTCATCGCCCGCTGACCGGCGTCCCCCCTAGGGCACGTGCGCGAGCACGTTGATGACGTGCCCGTCCGGATCGCGCATGAAGAACCGCCGGACACCCCACGGCTCGGTGGTGAGCGGATGGACGATCTCCGCGCCGGCCGCGAGCGCGGCGAGGTACGCGGCCTCGACGTCAGCGACCTCGATCGACGCGCGCGGCACCTCGGGTGCCGTCGCATCGGCGGAGATGAGCGAGAGCTGCACCGCCGGTCGCGCGGGGTCCGAGAGCGTCACGATCCAGCCGTGGTCCATCACGATCTCGAGCCCGAGCACCTCGCGATAGAACGCGGCCGTCTGCGCCGGCTCGGTGGCCTGGAGATCCGTGACGATGCGGCGCGTGGTCATGCGAGCAGCATCGCATCAACCAAGCCCACGTGACTCAGCGCGCTCGCTTCTGGGCGAGCAGCCTCGCGACGACGAGCTCGATCTCGTCGACCGTCTCGCCGGCCCCCATCTCGGCCGCGCGGACGACCCCGTCGCGGTCGATGACCACGAGCGTCGGCAGCGCCTGCACGAAGTACTGCGCGGCGAGCTTCTCGTCGGGATCGCGGGCCCGCGTGAACGTCAGCTTGTCGGCCGTGTCGAGCTTCTGGATCGTCTCGAAGGGCTCCGCCGAGATCCACAGGACGCGCAGGCCCGCGCCGCCAAACTTCGTCTGCCACGCATCGAGGCGCGGGACGGTCGACATGCAGAAGCGACACCACGTCGCGCCGAACTCGAGGACGACGACGTTGCCCGCGAGGTCGGCGAGGCTCGCGGGATACGGGCCGATCGCGTCGGTGAGCGCGAAGCCGGGGGCCGGCTTGCCGAGGAGCTTGCGGTGCAGGATCTCGACGGCGTCCGGCCGCGCCTCCAGCGCGAGCGCGATCTCGAGCTCGGCGCCGCCGCGGAGGACACGCAGGGTCACGCGCGCGCCGACGCCCTTGGCCGTGACGCGGGAGATGACGTCGCGCGGCTCGCGGGTCGCGACGCCGTCGATCGCGAGGATCTCGTCGTCGGGCCGCAGGCCGGCGCGGGCCCCCGGTGTGTTGTCGATCGCTTGTTGGATGCGAACGCCGCGCGCGCCGACGCCGAGGGCGACCCCGATCCACGGCCGGACGGCGCCGATCGCACCCGGCGCGGGCGCAGCGGGCGGGACGGGCTCCGCGCTCACCACCGGCGGGGCGACCGGCGCTGCCGCCGGTCGGAGCCCGATCGACGAGCCGGCGCAGGCCGAGACCACGGCGACCCCCGCGACGAGCCAGCTCGGCGTCTTCACGACCCCGAGTCTAGCAGCGCCGCCCGCCACCGCCGTCGCCGCGGTCAGTGATGCTCGAGCTCGCGCTTCGGCGCCGGCTCGGCCCGCTTGGGCTCGACCTTCGGGGCCGGCTCTGCGTGTTGCACCGGCTCCGGCCGCTGTGCCGGTTCCGCGCGCGGCGCCGGCTCCGGGCGGGGCGCTGGCGCCGGCCGCTTCATCGGCTCCGGGCGCGGTGCAGGCGCCGGGCGCGGCGCTGGTTCCGGCCGCTTCATCGGCTCCTCGTGGCGCGCCGGCTCCGGGCGAGGCTCCACCGTCCGCGGCTCGGGCCGCGCCGCCGGCTCCGGCTTTCGCGCCGGCTCCGGCTTCCGCGCCGGCTCCGGCCTCCGCGCCGGCTCCGGCCTTCGCGCCGGCTCCGGCTTCCGCGCCGGCTCGGCGTGCGTCGCCGGCTCCGGCTTCCGCGCCGGCTCGGCGTGCATCGCCGGCTCCGCCTTCCGCGTCGGCTCTCGCCGCGCCGGCTCCACGGCGCGCGCCGGCTGCTTGGCGACGACCGCCTTGATCTTCACGTTCGATTCGATGCGCTGCCGGTTCTGGACCTCGAGCTGTGGCCGGCGCTCCTGCGCGCGGACGACCTGGGCGTGGGCCTCCGTCGTCGATGCGCTTCGCCCCGTCACCCGCACGTCGAGCTTAGCCGGCCGCGCATCGACGTGATGCGCGACGAGCACCGATCGCGGCGGCCCGACGACGACGCGCACGTTGCTGACCGTCGCGTAGCGCTCCATCGGCCGCGCCACGCGATGGATCTCCGCGACGCGCTCGCGCGGCTCGTAGTAGCGCCGCGGGTCGTCGTCGAGGACGTGGGAGGCCCCGCAGTAGTGCCACGACTCCACCGGCGCCGAGTAGCCGGCGCGCACCACGGCCTCGGGCGCGAGCGGCGCCCAGCCGAAGTCGTCGCCCGACTCCTTCCACTCGACCCACGACGGGCCCCACTCCGTGTCCGGCAGCCAGACCCAGCGCGCGTAGGGCTGCGAGTAGGACCAGCGTCCGTAGTGCGAGGTCTGCGCGGCGAACGGCTCGCTCGCGACCCACACGAACCCGACGCTCGTGTATTGCCAGTGCCCGTTGGTGTACGGGACGAACCCGTCTTCCTGCGGGATGAAGACGTGGCCAACCGTCGGCTCGTCGACCCACACGCCGTACGGCGCGAGCTGGTCGTAGAACACGTCGACGGACTCGACCGGGACACCCGGCGCCGTCGCGTCGTAGGTATCGCCGCCGACATCGACGTCGACCGCCACGGAGGGCTGGGCCCGCGCCGTCGCGGGGCCGGCGGCCAGGACCAGCGCAAACCAGAGCGTTCGCAGCGTCATGGCGCAGACGAGAGCAAACGGCGCGCCGCGCCAAGTCCCGGCGCTTGCTCGACCGGGTCGCGCGGCGGCGAGCGCGAGCGCGCGGCGGGCGCTCGTGCGCACGTGGTCGCGCTACGTCCGCATCTCGGCGCGAAGCGCGGCCACGAGCTCGGCGGCAGGCAGCGCGCGCGCGAATGGGGCGCCTTGCCCGGCCCACTGCGCGCCGAAGCCGGGCTCGCCGCGGCCTTCGCGGCGGCGACGAGCGCCTTGCCGGCATCGTAGGTGATCGAATACGCGGGCCCCGCGCTCGCGGGGATCGCCGCGCCGAACGCCGTGAACCGGTTCGCGAGGCACCCCGCGGGCCGGCCCGAGATCACGCGCGTCATGGTGGGGTGGAGCGCCGCGTCGCTCTGCAATGCCGCGCGGTAGTCGGCGTCGGCGGCGGACTCGCGGCACCCGACGAACGCGGTGCCGAGCTGCGCGGCGCTCGCTCCGACGCGCAGCGCGGCGTCGATCCCTGCGCCGTTCATGATGCCGCCCGCCGCGATGACCGGGATCGCGAGGTCGCGCGCGAGGAGCTGCGTCAGCGCGAGCGTGGTGAGCTGGTCGTCCGGCGCCTCGGCGTCGAACACGGCGCGCTGGCCGCCCGCCTCGTAGCCTTGCGCGACGACCGCATGGGCGCCCGCCGCCGCGAGCGCGCGACCCTCGGCGAGGCTCGTCGCGGTCCCGACGAGCACGATGCCGGCTTGCCGCAGCGCGGCGACGCGCGCGGGGGCCGGAATGCCGAAGTGAAAGCTGACGACTTTCGGCGCGAGCTCGACGAGCGTGGCCAGCATCGCGTCGTCGGTCTGGAACGTCGTGTAGATCTCGCGCAGCTGCGCCGGCGGCCGCGCCCCGAAGCGCGCGAACGCCGGCGCGAGGCGCGCGAGCCACGCCGCTTCCACCGCCGCGTCGGCGCGCGCGGGCGGGTGACAGAACACGTTGACGTTCAGCGACCGGCTCGACCGGGCACGCGCGTCCGCGATCATCGCGCGCGCCCCCGCGGCGTCCGTGGCGGCGACCCCGAGCGAGCCCAGCGCGCCCGCCGTCGACAACGGGGCCGCCAGGGCCGGCGTGGACGTGCCCGCCATCGGCGCCTGGATGATCGGGCAATCGATCCCGAGGAGATCGAGGAGCGCGCGGGAGGCACTCATGGCGGCGAGGGTAGCGGGGACGAGCGAGCGTGGGCGCCGGTGGAGAAGCGCAGGCCGAGCACGATCAAGACGACCGGCTCGTTCACGGTCACCGTGCCCAGCACCGTGCCGCCCGGTTGCGCGACCAGGATCGCAAAGCTCGCGTGGCCGTACGCCAACTCGAGCTCGAGCGCCACGGCGCGGGTCAGCGGATAGCGCACGCCGGCGCGCGCGTCCCAGACCAGCTCGCCCGCGTCCGTTTCGGCGTTGTCCACGCCGTTCGTCGTGCAGCCCTCTTTCTGGTGAACCGTCACGCGAGGCCGCCGCGCACGAACACGAGGGGCACCGGGCTGTAAGCGAGCCCCAGCGTGCCGCCATCGACGTCGATGTGACACCGCGTGGCGGGCGCGCTCGGGCGCGGCGTGCCGTCCGCCCCCAGGTGCTGGAGCTCGACAGCGGCGGTCACCGCGAAGTGCAACCAGCGGCCGCCATCGAAGCGGAGCCCCGCGTCCAGACCGACGACTCGACCCGCCTCGGTGGTGTTCGCGAGGGCGATGGTGGTCTCGTGACCGCGGTGCAGGTGGCCGTACCCGCCGTGGACGCCGACGGTCACCCCATCGAATCCGTACGGCTCGTCCGCGCGCGCGGCCGCCGCAAACGATCCGACGGCGGCTCCTGCGACCACTCCCCATCCCCATGTCATCACGGCATCCGACGCTACCGGCTCGAGGCCGCGCCGACGTATCGTCGGACCGTGGCTGATAGGTCAGGCCTATCAGAGCCATTCGCCCTCCGCCCTCACCGTCGCGCCCGCGTGCACGTAGAGTCGTCTCCCATGGCGACCCAAGCAACCTGTCCGTTCAAGCACAAGCCCGGCGGCGGGACCTCCAGCCGCGACTGGTGGCCCGACCAACTGCGGCTCGAGACGCTGCACCAGCACTCACCGCTCTCGAGTCCGATGGACGGCGAGTTCGATTACGCGAAGGCGTTCGCGAGCCTCGACTTCGCGGCGCTCAAGCGCGACCTGACGGCGCTGATGACGACGTCGCAGGCGTGGTGGCCGGCCGACTTCGGGCACTACGGCCCGCTGTTCATCCGCATGGCCTGGCACAGCGCGGGCACGTATCGCACCGGGGATGGCCGCGGCGGCGGCGGCAAGGGCAACCAGCGGTTCGCGCCGCTCAACGCATGGCCGGACAACGTCAACCTCGACAAGGCGCGTCGCCTGCTGTGGCCGGTCAAGCAGAAGTACGGGCGCAAGATCTCGTGGGCCGACCTCATGATCCTCACGGGCAACGTCGCGCTCGAGTCGATGGGCCTGCCGACCTTCGGCTTCGGGGGCGGACGCGCGGACGTCTGGGAGCCCGAGGCGGACGTCTACTGGGGCCAGGAGAAGAAGTGGCTCGACGACAAGCGCTACAGCGGCGATCGCGAGCTCGAGAAGCCGCTCGCCGCCGTGCAGATGGGCCTCATTTATGTCAACCCCGAGGGCCCCAACGGCACGCCGGACCCGCTCGCCTCGGCGCGTGATATTCGCGAGACCTTCGCGCGCATGGCGATGGACGACGAGGAAACCGTCGCGCTGATCGCCGGCGGCCACACCTTCGGGAAGACGCACGGCGCGGGCGAACCGGGCAAGCACGTGGGCTTCGATCCCGAAGCCGCCGACGTGGCGCAGCAGGGCTTTGGCTGGCACAGCACGCACGGGGTCGGCCACTCCGGCGACACCATCACGAGCGGCCTCGAGATCACGTGGACCACCACGCCGACCCGGTGGGGCATGAACTACCTCGAGAACCTGTTCGGGTTCGACTGGGAGCTGACCAGGAGTCCGGCCGGCGCGCACCAGTGGACGCCGAAGCATGGCGCGGGCGCGAACACGGTACCCGACGCGCACGACGCCTCGAAGCATCGCGCGCCCGGCATGCTGACGACCGACCTCGCGCTGCGAGTCGATCCTGCGTACGAGAAGGTCGCCCGTCACTTCCTCGCGCACCCCGACAAGTTTGCCGACGCGTTCGCGCGCGCGTGGTTCAAGCTCACGCACCGCGACATGGGGCCGAAGGTCCGCTACCTCGGGCCCGAGGTCCCGGCCGAGGATCTGATCTGGCAGGACCCGATCCCCGCGGTCGACCATCCGCTGGTCGACGCGGCCGATATCGCGGCCCTCGCGGCGCAGATCCTCGCGTCCGGGCTCTCCGTCGGGCAGCTCGTCTCGACCGCGTGGGCGTCGGCGTCGACGTTCCGCGGCTCGGACAAGCGCGGCGGCGCGAACGGCGCGCGCATCCGCCTCGCGCCGCAGAAGGACTGGGAGGTGAACGAGCCGGCGCAGCTCGCGACGGTGCTCGCGCAGCTCGGCGCCATCCAGCAGGCGTTCAACCGCGCGCAGACCGGCGGCAAGAGAGTCTCGCTCGCCGACCTGATCGTGCTCGCCGGCGGCGCGGCCATCGAACAGGCGGCGAAGGCCGGCGGCCACGCCGTGACGGTGCCGTTCACGCCCGGCCGGATGGACGCGGCGCAGGAGACGACCGACGTCGAGTCGTTCTCGGTGCTCGAGCCGATCGTCGACGGCTTCCGCAACTATGCGAAAGAACGTTATTCGGTGCCGACCGAGGAGCTCCTGGTGGACCGCGCCCAGCTGCTCACGCTGACCGCGCCCGAGATGACCGTGCTCGTGGGCGGGCTGCGCGTACTGGGCACGAACGTCGGCCCGATCCCGCACGGCGTCCTCACGCACCGCCCGGGGACGCTCACGAACGACTTCTTCGTGAACCTCCTCGATATGAGCGTGGAGTGGAAGGCGGTGTCCGACGCGCAGAACGTGTTCGAGGCGCGCACCCGGGCGACCGGCGCGGTCGCGTGGACCGGGACCCGCGTCGACCTCGTCTTCGGGTCCAATTCGGTGCTGCGCAGCCTCGCCGAGGTCTACGCGAGCTCCGACGCGCAGGAGAAGTTCGTGCACGACTTCGTCAAGGCGTGGACGAAGATCATGTCGGCGGACCGCTTCGACCTCCGGGTGTGACAGAAGCCGGATCCGCTGACCCGCGACTCACGCCGGCAGGCCCGCGGGGCTATGCTGCGCCAGTGAGCTACGATCTCAGCGTTTCCGTTCCTTCCTGGCCCGATGACACCGTTCCGCGCTGGCTCGCGGAGCTGGACCGCATGGGCATCGAGGCGACCCTCCCCGCCGACCTCGCCGTGGCCGCGGTCCGCGGCTGGCTCCCGGTCACCGTGACGGTCCGCGAAGATTCCGCGCTGCCGCACGCCGGCGAGTTTCGTGCGCTGGGCCGCTTCGACTCAGGCTTCGAGCTCCTCGGCAGCGACGAGCGCGCGCTGTTCTCGACGAGCGCGACCGAAGGCAACGCCGTCGCGGTCTGGTTGGCGGCCGCGCTGGCCGCGGCGACGGGCGGCACGCTCGAAGATCCGCAGGCCAGCGTCACGGCCACCGCGGCGAGCGGCGCGGAGATCCTGGCGACGCTGCTCGGCAACGACGAGTTCGCGCGGTCGTTCGCCGGGCCGGAGAGCATGGCCGCGCTGAAGCCGGCGAAGGCAGGCAAGGCCCCGAAGGCGGCCAAGGCGCCGAAGGCCCCCAAGGCCCCCAAGGAGCCAAAGCCCCCCAAGCCCCCGAAGGAGCCAAAGGCGAAGAAGGCAGCCGTGGCCCGTCCCGCGGCGGCGGCCCGCCCCTCGGTCGCCATGGTCGAGGCGGATCTGTCGCGTCCGGTGCGCGCCTACGCCGCGGCGGAGCGCTTCGAGATCGCCGACCGCGTGGAGCATCCGTCGTTCGGCGAGGGCGTGGTCGAGCTGTCCGAGCCGGGCAAGGTCACCGTGTTCTTCCCGACCGGGCGGCGCATGCTCGGCCAGAGCCGCGACGGCGCGCTCACCGAGGCGGTGCCCGGCCGCCGCGCGATCGATCACGCGGCGCCCACGCCGGGCAGCAAACCCGGCCGCTGATGCGCTGCGCCGTGGGCCCGCACCGCGCGTGAGCCCACGCGCATGCCGCGGGGTGCGGCGCGCTGCCGCAACGTGAATCGCCCCCGCGGTGCCCTGCGTCCTTGCAATCCGGGCCAGGGTCGTGCAGATTTCGCCACGCCCGAGGGCCCATAGCTCAGTCGGTAGAGCACCGGCCTTTTAAGCCGAGGGTCGACGGTTCGAACCCGTCTGGGCTCACCCTCGCAAGTAGAGAAGACCCCGTCGTCCAGAGGCCTAGGACACCCGCCTTTCACGCAGGTAACACGGGTTCGAATCCCGTCGGGGTCGCAATGCAAACGGGACCGGAACGGTCCACAAAGCTGCTCAAATCTGCGGATCCGCTGATCTGCCAGATCTGACGTGCACCGTCCGGCGTCCGTGCCGGGGTGAAGACAAGGCCGGTCGGGAACAAGGAGACGAAGACCTCCCGGAGATCCCGGTGCTCGGTCAGCAACGTCTTTAGCTCGTTCAGGCGAGCGCGCGCGGAAACCTCGATCTTGGTGATGAGGGCGGCGACGTCATCCGGGGTTCGCTTCGTCGCGATGATCTGGGCTTCGAGGTGGCTGATCCGGGCGGTGCGCTTCTTCAGCTCCGAGACCAGCTCGTTCACGTCGTCCGCCAGGGCGACCGCACGCGCGAGGCGCTTCTGTTCGGTACGCATCGTGGCCAGCTCCGTCTCCAGCACGGCGATGTCTTCCGCCTGCTGCGGCAGCTGGGCGGCGATTTCGGTGCGGATCTGCGAGAGCACGAGCTGGAGCACGCCTTCGCTGAGCACGTGCTGCTGAAGGTGATCGATCAGCGCGTTCTCCACCTCCGACATCGGCTGATGGACCGAGACAGGACACACGGCGCTGCCGCGGTCGTGGTGCTTCGCGCATCCGTAGCAGAGGGCTCGATCGGGTCCGCCACCATAGGTCCGCATGCGCGCCGCTGCGACCGCGCCGCCGCAGGTCGCGCACTTCGCGAGGCCACTCAGCGGGTACTTCGTGCGCGGGGCGTTGCCGCCGGCGGTCGGCTCGCGGGTCGTGAAACGTTCGTTGACCGCGAACCACGTCGCGTCATCGACGATCCGCCACTCGGGCAGATCGATCACGAGCACCTCGGACGGATCGGCTTTCACGCGCAGCGAGCCGCCGCCCTGCCGGACCTTCTTGATCCGGCCGTGGACGTACACCCCGCGATATCGCTGATTCAGGAGGATCGTGCGGATCGCGCTCGGCGCCCACGAGCCGCTGCCGCGCCGGCCCGCGGACGGTGCCGGGACGCCTTCGTGATTCAGCTGGTGCGCGATCGCCTTCTGACCGCGACCCGCGAGGTAGTCGCGATAGATCCGCTCGATCACGAGCGCCTCGCGGTCATTCACGGTCGCGACCGTATAGCGCCGGCCGGAGCCATCCGACTTGCGTTCGAGGTTGTAGCCAAAGCATGCGCCACCTGCGATGCGCCCCTGCCGGACGCGGCTTCGCAGACCCTCGCGCGTGCGCGAGCGGATCGCCTCCAGCTCCATCTGGTGCCCGGTACCCTGGATGAACGTCGTCGCCTGGTCGATCGCGTTCGCGAACTGAACTTCCTGGCCGGTCGAGTAGTAGTAGAGGTGGCAGCCGCGATCGCGCACGAGGTCGCGGATCACGAGCGTCACTTCGATCGCGTCGCGACCGAGACGCGATTGATCGCGGCAGACGATGACCTCTCCGCGCTTCGCGTCGAGGAGGAGCTGTCGGAGCCCCTGCCGAGTGATGAAGTCGTCGCCTGCGCGCCCATCGTCGACGTAGTCGAAGCGCTGTGCGTCGCTCAGCTCCATGCGGGCGAGCAGCTCGTCGCAACCCTTGGTCTGCACGTCGAGGCTGAACTGCTGCTTGCCCTCATCGTTCTTCGATCGGCGGCGATAGGTTCTGGTGATCATGGGTTCCTCGGTGAGCGAGCAGCAGCGTCGAACGGCGTCGAATCATCCGGCCGCAATCGCGCCGTCGCAATCGGGTCGGTCGGGGATCAGCCTGGCAAACATCAGCTCGCGACGAACGATCACACGTGCGAGCGTCCGATACAGGTTCGTCCCGTCGCCGGTCGGCGTGAGCTTGAGGATCGGCTTTGCGGGTCGGTTGTCGTTGCGAGCGGTCACGAGCGCGCTCCCAGGTTTGGGACGTTGATGATGTGGAACTTGAGAGGCTGCGCGGCGGGGACCTCGACGCCCGCCGGCAACGCCGCGCGCAGCTTCAAGATCGCGAGGTCGAGGAGCTGATCGGGCGGCACACCTCGCAACGCACCGACGGCCGCCGCGATCGCTGACGGATTCGGAGCCACTGCGGGCGCGAACGTCTGCCCGGGCGTCGCGTCGAGTGCGGCGAGGATCGTGCGGCAACCAGCGATGCCAGCGGCGCGCGCCTCGGGTGCGGCGTCTGCGGCGAGCGCCGAGCGGATCGATTCGATGAGGTTCTCCATGGTCGGCTCCTTACGCGGCCTGATTCTCGGGGATGGACGCCGGGCGCGCGAGCGGCGAGACCCACGCTTCGAGCTGCGCGACGGGATCGATCGCGGCGTAGCCGTCCCGCTCGTTCCACTTCCACAGCTCGAAGCGGATTGCGATCGGCGACTTGGCCGCGTAGCCGATCACGTCGCCGCCGCGGACGCGCTGACGTTTGCGGTTCACCTGACCGTAGTACGGCGTGACGAACATCTTCGACATCCGCGCGTAGGTGGTGACGTGCGCGCGGAACCCGTGCTCGATGCTCACGAAGAACCCGGACGCGGTCTCGTTGGCCATCATCACCTCCCCGTCCTGCGCGGCGTGGATCGGGACGTAGAGCTCGCGATCGAACGGCATGGACTCGTAGCCCAACTCGGCACCGAGCCGGTCGCCGTTGACGTTCTCGGCGAGCACGACCGGATCGCGATCACCGAGCCGCACGAGCGGCCAGCGCCACGGCTGAGACGGGATGCGCGCCGAGTTACGGAGGCGCCAGAACTTGCTACGGCCGGGCTTGTACGCGGGGACTTCGAACATGACTGCTCCTTGGTTCAAAACGGGACGGTGTCTTCGGCGCGATCGACTTGGCCGATCAGGTTGTCGCGAGGTTTGAGGCGCGCGATCAGGCGCATCTCTTCGTCGAGAGATTTGGCTGGCGAGGTGAGGCGCACGGCGACCTCGACCGAGTTGCGCGGGTACGTGAGGCCGGGGTCATGGCCCTCGCCGTACTGGCCACGCCAGAAGCCTTTCCAGCGACGCCAGGTCTGGAAGTGACGCGTGAGGGTTTCGTAGAGCGTGCCCGCGCTCGAACCGACGTAGACGATCTCGCGGCTCTCGAGATCGCGGATCACGTACACGCCCGCCTTGTCCCTCAGCGCGCGGACCCACTCGGGATACGCATCGCCGCTCTCGCCGATCGGCCGGTAGAGAAAGCCCGCGTTGCGCGCGACGAGCGCGCTCGGATCCGTGACGACCTCCCAGCCGCGCATGATCGCCGCTGGATCGATCCGATCGCTCGGGCCGCCGAGCCACAGCTCGAAGTGAAGGTGCTTGAGGTGCTCGCCGTCGAGCGGGCTCGCGCCGATGACGCCGATCGGCTGGCCGGCGCGAACCCGCTCGCCTGACTTCGCGCTCATCGTCGGCGTGACGAGCAGCTTCTCGAGATGCGTGTAGAACGTCGCGGCCTTCAGCGGCGTGTGGTCGATGACGACGGCGAAGCCCTGCGGCGTCTGCGACGCCGACCACACGACGCCATCGCTCGCCGCGACCGCCGAGAGCCCGTCCGGCATCACGAACATCTTCGTGCCGTTCGTGGTGCCCGCCTTATACGGATCCGCGGCGGTGCGCGCGAACATGATGTCGACGCCACCGTGGCGCGGCAGCCCCGGGCGCGGCGAATCGAAGCCGTCGGAGATCACGGGCGCTCGGCCATTCCAGCGCACGACCGGCCACACCCAACGGCCCGAGAGCGGCGCGGTCGGAACGCTGCGCGTCGGAGCGGTCGTGCTCGTGCTGCGGCTGCGTGTCAGCGCGTACGCCGCGACTCCACCGCCGATGATCCAGGGCAGCGCGCGCATGTCACGCCTCCGCGCTCTCGTGGCTGCGATTGCGCGAGATCAGGAACAGCCCGAGCAGGCCCGCGCCGATCAGCACCGGCGCGGCGATGCCGGAGAACAGACCTTTGCCCACCTCGCCCACGACCTTGCCGGCGCCGTGCGCAGCGTCGCCGATCACCTCGGCGGTCTTCGCCGCGGCCGTCGAGAGCGTGCTCGGGAGGTGGACGATGCTGTCCTTGACCGAGTCGACGACCATGCTCCACTTGCTCGGCGCTTCGTCCGAGACCGCGACATGGATCGCGACCTGCTGAAGCTCGCGCCAGAACTCGTTGTTCTTCGTATAGACATCGTCGGGCTTGCCCGGCTTCGCGAGCTTGTCGACGTCG
>JANXOM010000170.1 GCA_025353585.1 Deltaproteobacteria bacterium | reverse complement strand
GGCATCGCGCGCCATCGGCCGGCTCGACGTCATCGATCTCGATCTCGCGAAGTACGACCAGCTCGCGGCCCGGTTCCGCGCGCGTCAGAGCCGCGGCGCGTCGCTCCTCAAGGCCGGGATCGACACGCGCAACGCTGGCTTCAACAAGCTGATCGAGGAGCTCGAGCGCGTCGCCACGCGGTCGAAGGACCCGCTGCTGCTGGCCGGCGAGACGGGCACCGGCAAGTCGGCGCTGTGCCGTCGCATCTACGAGCTCAAGCGCGCGCGGCAGCACCTCGCGGGCGAGCTCGTGGAGGTCAACTGCGCGACCTTGCGCGGCGACACGGCGATGAGCGCGCTGTTCGGCCACGCCCGCGGCGCGTACACCGGCGCGGCGGAGGCGCGAGCGGGCTTCCTGCGCAAGGCGGACGGCGGGCTCCTGTTCCTCGACGAGGTCGGCGAGCTCGGCGCCGACGAACAGGCGATGCTGCTCAAGGCGATCGAGGACAAGCGGTTTTTCCCCGTCGGCAGCGACAAGGAGGTCGGCAGCGACTTCCAGCTCATCGCGGGCACGAACCGGGACCTCGCCGCGCTCGTGCGCGCGGGCCGCTTCCGCGACGACCTGCTCGCGCGCCTCTCGCTGTGGACGTTCACCCTGCCGGCGCTGCGCGAGCGCCGCGAGGACCTCGCGCCGAACCTCGACTACGAGCTCGAGCGGGTCAGCGCGCAGCTCGGCTACCGCGCCTCGATGAGCAAGCCGGCGCGCGACGCGTTCCTGCGCTTCGCCCTCGGCGACGCGACGTGGGCCGCCAACTTCCGCGACTTCGGCGCCGCGATCCGCCGCATGGTGACGCTCGGCGAGGGCGGCCGCATCGACGAGGCCGCCGTCACCGGCGAGATCGCCCGCCTGCGCGCGAGCTGGGCGGGAGCCGCCGGCGCGACGGATCTGGATCGCACGCTCGGGCCCGAGCGGGCGGCCGCGCTCGACCGCTTCGAGCGCGTGCAGCTGGCCGACGTCCTCGCCGTCTGCCGCACCGCCGCGACCCTCTCCGCCGCCGGCCGCGAGCTCTTCGCCGCCTCGCGCGCCGGCAAGCGCGCCCCCAACGACGCCGACCGCCTGCGCAAGTACCTGGCCCGCTTCGGCCTGTCGTTCGACGCGTTGCGAGATTCTACCGGCCCTTGAAGTGGCCGGGCTGACGCTGCACGAACGCGCGCAGGCCCTCCTGCATGTCGTCGCTCGCGAGCAGCGGCTGCAGATCGGGCAGCAGGCGCGCCATGGCGGCGGCCTCGGTCTCGGGCAGCCCCATGCGCGAGCTCGCCAGCGTCGCGTACACGCCGAGCGGCGCCTGCGCGGCGATCACCGTCGCGAGCTCGACGGCGCGGGCGAGCAGCGCCTCGGCCGCGACCACCTCCTGCACCAGCCCGATGCGCAGCGCCTCGGCCGCGTCGAACGTGTCGCCCGTCAGGAGCCAGCGCATCGCGTTGCCCCAGCCGACCTCGCGCGGGAAGCGCAGCGTCGCGCCGCCGACCGGGTAGATGCCGCGCTTGATCTCGATCTGCGCGAACTTGGTCGACGCCGCCGCGATGCGCAGGTCCGTCGCGAGCAGCAGCTCGATGCCGATCGTGTAGCAGAGCCCCTGCACCGCGCCGATCACCGGCTTCGACACGCGCGGCCCGGACAGGCCCAGCGGGTCGAGGCCGCCCTCCGCGATCGTCCACGTGCCGCTCGCGAAGATCGGCGCCCACTGCGGCAGGTCGAGCCCGCCGGTGAAGTGCTCACCGAGCGCGTGGAGGACGCCGACCCGCAGCTCGGGATCGCGATCGAGCTCGGCGTACGCCTGGCAGAGCCCGTTCCACAGCGGCAGGTCGAACGCGTTCCGCTTCGCGGCGCGGTCGAGCCCGATCAGCAGCACGTGGCCTCGGCGCTCGAGCGCGATCTGTCCGGTGGTCATCGCGCGAAGGTACAACTCGGGCCGGCCGCGAGCTACCAGGCGCGCAGGATCGTCACCGGCGTGTCGCCGTGCGGCGCGAGGCGGATCGTCGTCGGCGCGTCGTCGCGATAGCCGCGCTCGCCCGCCGCGCGCCCGTCGCGCTCGACGACCACGACGCCGCGGATCGAGACCCGCGAGCCGGCCGTGATGATGACCTCGTCGAACTGGACCTCGTCGTGCCGGTCGCGCCCGACGCCGTGCCGCGCGAGGAACGCGAGCTCGTGCGCCTCGGAGCGCTCGACGAGCCGCTCCGGCGGGACCGCGAACGCGAGCGACGTGCCAGCGACGAGCACGTCGCCGCCGCGCGTCGCGACCACGAACGGCAGGCTCGCGAGCTCGGCGGGCGCCGCGAGGAGCTCGATCGACGCCCGCGTCTGGAACAACCGCCCGCGGGACTCGTACGCGATGCACGCGCGGCCGGTGAGCGGCGCGACGAGCGTCTCGCCGCGCCCGCGCACGACACCGGTCGCCGTTACGAGCTCGTGGTCCCGAAACTCGACGCGCGCGGCGAGCGCCCGCCGGCGCACGAGCGCGGTGAGCGCGACGACACCGCCGCCGACGACCGCGCCCACGAGCAACAGCAGCTCCATCCGCGGTTCGAGCGTAGCGGGCGCGCGGCATCCCCTGACATGTAGGTGGACGATTTTTCGCCGAACGCTGGATCCCCGCTCCGCGCCTGGTGGGACCATCTGGAGGCATGTCTAACGACAATCAGGGTGGGTGGCCGCCGCCGGGGCAGCCGACGGGCTTCGATCCGATGACGGGCCAGCCGATCTACGCGCAGCAGGCGCCGCCGCAGCCGACCGGCTTCGATCCGATGACCGGCCAGCCGATCTACGGCCAGCCGCCGCAGTACCAGCAACCGCCGCCGCCGCCGTATCAGCCGCCGCCGTCGTACCAGCCGCCGCCCGCGCAGAATCCGTACACGCAGCCACCGCCGCAACAGAACCCCTACGCGCAGCCGCCGCCGCAAAACCCCTACGCGCAGCCGCCGCCGAACCCCTACGCGCAGCCGCCGCCGCAGAATCCGTACGCACAGGCGCCGCAGATGCAGTACGCCCACGCGCAGCCGCCGCCGTACATGCACGCGCAGCCGATGGCGTACGCGGGGGCCGCGCCCGCCGCCGACTCCCTGCCCGGCGATTTGCGCTCCTCGGCGAACGCCACTGTCGGTCAGTCCGATCGCGTCCGCTTCATCCGGCTCACGTACATCCATCTCTTCGCGGCGATGGGCGTCTTTGCCGGCCTCCTCGCCGCGCTGTTCAAGGTCCCCGCCCTCGCCGAGCATGTCTCGGCCCCGCTGACGCGCTTCGCGCTCGGCATCGACGCGGAGGGCTACAGCGATGGCTCGGCGCGCTGGCACTGGGGCGTCGTCCTCGCCGTGTTCATGGTCGTCAGCTGGATCGCTGACTACTGGGCCCAGCACGCGTCGTCCAAGCCGCTGCAGTACGCTGGCCTCCTCTTCTATGTCGTCGCCGAGGCGCTCATCTTCGTCCCGCTCCTCGTGATCGTGCAGTGGAAGACCGAGGAGATCCTCGCGAAGGGCGGCGGCGATCCGAACATCCTGCGCGACTCGGCGTTCACCACGCTCGCGATCTTCGGCGCGCTCACCGCATCGGTGATCTTCTCGAAGAAGGACTTCTCGTTCATGCGCAGCGGCCTCGCGATGATGAGCGCGGCCGCGATGATGCTCGTCGTCCTCTCGCTCGTCTTCGGCTTCAACCTCGGGATCGTGTTCTCGATCGCGATGGTCGTGCTCGCCGCGGGCTACATCCTCTACCAGACGTCGCAGGTCCTCGCGCACTACGACCCGCACCAGTACGTCGCGGCATCGCTCGCGCTGTTCTCGTCGGTCGCGCTGATGTTCTGGTACGTGATCCGGATCTTCCTGCGCATGCGCAGCCAGTAGGGCGCGGCGAGGGGCAAAGCGCCGCGACGAGCGAACCCCTCCCGTACCCGTGATCCTCGACCGGGCCGTTGCCCGGCGCCGGAGAATCATGCGAAACAGGGCCCCGGATGGCGCATAAATTTCACTTCTTTCGCGCGGGCGGCGTCGATCAGGTCAGCTTGCGCGACGGAGACGACCTCCGCGCCCTGTCCGAGCTCGACCAGAAGCTGTGGGTCGCCCTCGTCATGCCAGTGCACGGCGTCGACATCGACCCCGAGACGCTCGCCCTGCTCGACGAGGACAAGGACGGCCGCATCCACGTCGACGACATCCTCGCCGCCGTGAAGTGGGTCTGCGCGACGTTCAAGGATCCCGGCGACGTGCTCACCAGCGCGACCGAGGTGCGGTTCGACGCGCTCGCGAGCGCCGAGATCGTCGCGACGGCGAAGCGCATGCTCGTCGATCTCGGCAAGACGGGCGCGTCGATCACGTTCGAGGATGTCGCGGCCATCACGAAGGTCTTCATCGACACGCGGCTCAACGGCGACGGCGTCGTGCACCCCGAGTCCACGCCCGACGTCGAGCTCTCGAAGGTCATCGCGGACGGCGTCGCGAGCGTCGGGTCGCTCCCCGACCGCAGCGGCAAGCCGGGCCTCGATTTGGCGCGCGCCGACGACTTCTTCGCCGAGGTGGACAAGCGCAACGCGTGGCTCGTGCGCGGCAAGCAGATCGCGCCCGAGGCGCTCGGCGCCGGCACGACCGCCGCGGCCGACGCGCTCGTCGCCGTGCGCGCGAAGGTCGAGGATTACTTCACCCGTAGCAAGGTCGCCGCGTTCGACCCGCGCGGCGCGGCGGCGCTCGGCGGCTCCGAGGCGGACTTGCTCGCGCTCTACGCGCGCTCGCTCGGGGAGACGGACGAGGAGCTCGCGAAGTTCCCGCTCGCGCGCATCGACGCATCGGGCCGCCTCCCGCTCCGCATGCTGAACCCGGCGTGGAGCGCGCGCATGGCCACGTTCGAGACGGCCGCGCTGTTGCCGATCCTCGGCATGCGCGATGTTCTCACGGCCGCCGATCTGGCCGCCGTGACGGCGAAGCTCGCCGCCTACGAGGCGTGGCGCGCCGACAGGCCGGCCACGAAGGTCGACGCGCTCGCCGAGGCGTGGCTCGAGAAGCTCGCCGCGCCGGAGCTACGCGCCGCGCTCACCCGCTTGATCGCCGACGACAAGGCGCTCGAGGTCGAGTACGAGCACCTCGCCGCCGTCGGGCGCGTGGTGCGGTTCCGTCGCGACTTCGGCCGCGTGCTGCGCAACTTCGTCAACTTCTCCGACTTCTACGCCCGCCACGACGGCGCGTTCCAGGTCGGCCGCCTGTACTTCGACGCGCGCGAGCTGCGCCTGTGCATGCTCGTCAGCGACGCCGCGCGCCACGCCGCGCTCGACGGCACGTCCGACGCGTACCTCGTCTATCTCGACACGACGCGCGAGGGCAAGACGGTGCCGATCGTCGCCGCGCTGACGAACGGCGATGCCGACAACGTGTTCGTCGGCCGCAACGGCCTCTACTACGACCGCAAGGGCGACGACTGGGACGCGACGGTCACGAAGATCATCACGAACCCGATCAGCATCCGCGAGGCGTTCTGGGCGCCGTACAAGAAGGTCGTCAAGGTCATCGAGGATCAGGTCGCGAAGCGCGCGGCGAAGGCCGACGCCGAGGCGAACGCGAAGCTCGAGGAAGGCGCGAAGACAGCCGTGAACGAGCCGGGCGCCGAGGGTGCGGCAAAGCCCGGTGCTCCGGCCGCGGCGCCCGCGGCGGCGGCGGCCCCGCCGGCCGAAGAGAAGGAATCGAAGATCGACCTCGGGACGGTCGCCGCCATCGGCGTCGCGCTCGGCGGCATCGGCACGCTATTCGGCACGCTCCTCGGCGTGATGTTCGGCCTCGGCGCGTGGCTGCCGGTCGGCTTGCTGGCGCTGCTGCTGATGATCTCCGGGCCCTCGATGCTGCTCGCGTGGCTCAAGCTGCGGCGCCGCAATATCGGGCCGCTCCTCGACGCGAATGGCTGGGCGATCAACAGCCGCGCGAAGATCAACGTCCCGTTCGGCGCGACGATGACGGAGCTGCCGGTGCTACCGAAGGGCTCGGAGCGCTCGACGAACGACCCGTACGCGGACAAGAGCCGGCCGTGGAAGACGTACTTCGTCATCCTCGTCGCCATCGTCCTCGGCGTCGCCTACTACCTGGGCAAGCTCGATCGCTGGGTCCCGCTCCGCGCGAAGTCGGTCACCGTGCTCGGCGAGAACGCGCCCGCGTGGGACGAGTACCAGAAGGAGCAGGCCGCCCTCGCCAAGGTCGCCGCCGAGCCGGCGAAGCCGGGCGAGCCCGTCAAGGCCCCCGAGGCGCTCAAGCCGGCCGAAGCGGCCAAGGCGCCCGAGCCGGCGAAGAAATAGGCGAGGACCGGCGCCCCGCCGAGCCCGGACCTGCCCGGAGCTAGGCCGCGCGGAGCGTGAGCACGGCGACCTCGGCGGCGGTGCCTTCGCCGGACCGGTGCGTGACGCCCGAGAAGCCGACGCCCGGGGTCACGTAGAGCGTCGTCCCGTGACCGACCTCGTACATCCCGCGGCGGAAGTTCAGCCCGACCTTCTTCATGATGCGGTCGGTGATGCCCTTCACGAAGATCTGGCCGCCGTGCGTGTGGCCGGACAGGACCAAGTCGGCGCCGCGCGCCGCGAGCTGCGGCGCGCGATCCGGCGCGTGACAGAGGACGACCCGCGTCGCCCCGGCCGGGATGCCGGCGAACGCCGCGTCGAGGTCATCGTGGCGCGTCACGGGGTCGTCGATGCCCACGACCGCGAGCTCCACGCCGTTGACCATCGCCATCGTCGTCTGGTTGCGAAGGACCTCGTAGCCGTTGCGCTCGAGCGCCCCGCGCATGCCGACCGCGTTCGTGAAGTAGTCGTGGTTTCCGAGCACCGCGAGCACGCGGGGCGCACGCAGCCCCGAGAGCTGCTCCGCCGCCATCTCCACCTCGTGCCGTTTCCAGCACACGTAGTCACCCGTCAGCGCGATGAGGTCCGGCGCGGCCGCGTTCGCGGCGTCGATCGCAGCGCGAATGTGCGCGGCGGGCGTGAGGTTGCCGACGTGAATATCGGAGAGCTGGGCGATGCGCAGGCCATCGTGGCGCGGGTCGAGGCCGACGATCTTGACCTCGTGCTCGGAGACCTTCGGCGGCGGTAGCGACATCCCGCCCACTGTGGGTCGCCGCTCGGGCATTGACAAGGATGCAGGCCGGACGAGGCGCGAGAAGCTCGCGTCGGAGCCGGCGTCTGCACGACCTTCACGTCGGTTGCGCGGGTGCGTATCGGCCTTTGCATCCACTGCGTTCGCCTGGCAGCATGGAGGTCATGGCAGCGGCGGCTCGTCCAGGCGCTAGCGAGGCGCGCATCCCCTGCCCGGTCTGTGGCACGCTGATTCACCCCATCGCGGGGCGATGCAAGCACTGCAAGGAGGATCTGCGAAGCTACCGGACGGCGCGCCCGGCGGCGGTCGGCGAGCTGCCGCGGCTCGCCATCCCACGTACCGCCCCCCCGGCACCCTACGCACGCATCGCGGATCCCGCGCCGCCGCCCCCGCCGCCAGCCGCGGC
>JANXOM010000167.1 GCA_025353585.1 Deltaproteobacteria bacterium | reverse complement strand
GCCGCGACCGCCACGGTGCACGAGCTCCGGCTCGCGCTCGACCGCGCGCACGCCGCCGCCGGGGTCGACCAGCGCGCCACCGTTGACGCGCTCGCGGCGGAGGCGGCCCCGCTCCTCGCTGCGGTCGCGCCGAGGCGCGCGGAGATCGACGGGACGTTCTATGGCGAAGGCCGCGATCTGTTGGCTGCCGACGTCGCGGCCTACCGTGCGTCCCGGGACCATGCGCCGGACGCCGCGGAGCTCGGCATGGCCGCCGCCCGCCACATCGCCGATGTCGCGGCGGCGCACGGCGCGCGAGAGCAGCGCCCCGCCATTGACGCGCACACGGCGGCGGCCACGCCGAGCCGCGCCCCGACCGACGGGACGTTCTATGGAGAGGGCCGCGATCTGTGGGCGGGCGATGTTGCGGCCGACAGTGCCGCACGGGACCAGGCGCCGAACGCGGCGCAGCTCGCCGAGGCTGCGGTCCGCCGCATCGCCGATGGCGCGGCGCCGCACGGCGCGCGCAAGCAGAGCCGCGCCGCGGACGCGCGCGGCGCGGCGTCCATGCCGAGCCGCGCTCCGATCGACGGGACGTTCTACGGGCACGGCCGCGACATGTGGGCGGGCGACGTCGCTGCCGCCCGTGCGTCCCGCGAGCAGGCATGGACCGCTGCCGCGGCGCCGATCGCCGCGCAGCTCGGCGTGGACGCGGCGATCCGCGTGGACGACGCGGCGGCGACGCACGGCGCGCGCGGCCTCGCGCACGCGGGCGTCGTTCACCTCGTGCCGACGCTCGCACCCGAGCATGGCGATGCGCTGCACGTGCTGGCGCACGAGCTGGTCCATGTCGCGCAATCGCGCTTGCCGCAGGCCGGCTCGCTGGCGGACGCCGAGCACGAGGCCGACACCCTGGCCGCCGCGCTCGTCCGCGGCTCGCTCCCCCACCGCCCGCGCGTCGGCCTCGCGGCGGGCGTCGCCGCCGCCGACACCGGCGCCAAGGACGCGAAGCACGCGCCGCAAGAGACCGCGCCGGATCTCGGCGGCGCGCCGTTCCAGCTGATCGCCGGCACCTTCGACTTCTGGATCGACCGTGCGTGGTACGGCGCGGCCCCCGATCGCCAGGTCGACGGCGGCTTGTGGATCTCGCCGAGCTGCAATCTGGAGCTGTTCGCGGCGCTCCAGCAGCGCGGCGAGCTGAGCTGGGTCGGGAAGGCAGAGCTCGCCGACGCCGCACGTGAGATCGGCATCGGCGCGCCCGGCGCGGAGACGGCGACGGTGTTCCGCATGCGGATGACGGTGGGCGCGTTCGACGCGTTCGGCCTGGGCCCGAGCGCGAATCCGGTGGCCGCGCCGCTCCCCGATGGGGGCTTCGACGTCGTCATCGCCATCCCCGACGTCCACGGCGCGCCGCACCGCGAGTTCATGCTGTCCGTCGCACACAAGGACGCGATCCTCGCCGCGATCGAGACGCCCACCAAGCTCACCGTGCTCCCGGCGCCGCGCGCGCAGTTCCTCGCCCAGACCTTCCACGCCACGCTCGGCAACGGGACCACCCACGTCGTCCTCGACGGCGCGTACTGCCGCGCGCTGTTCGGCGCGGCGTACGACAAGTGGCTCGTCCGCCAGGCGAGCGGCGATCCGACCTCGACGATCCGGCCGATCGGGATGGCCGATCCGGCGCTGGCGCCGGACGAAGTCGCCTTCGTGCGGGCGTGGCTCGCGCGCAACCTGACCGCCAGCGCGGACGCCGCGGCGCCGGTGCTCGATCGCCGCCTGTACACGGCGCTCCAGGCGCTCGAAGATCTGCCGGCAGACCAACGCGCGCTCGTCGCGCACTTGCTCGCGGAACAAACGAAGGCGCAACCGGTGTCCGCGTCGCTCCTGGAGCAGCTCCTGTTCGAGGCCGACCGCGCGCACGCCGGCTTCGCCGAGCACGCGGCGAACCCCGACGCCCGGCCGCCGACGTTCGACTATCCGATTCCCGCCCGGCTCGACCAGACCAGCGACCGCGTCGTGGACGGCGAGGCCGTCAAGCTCCGGCTCCTCATCGCGTGGCCGGAAGCGGCCACCGAGGACCAGGCCAGCGACTATCACTGGCGGACGGAGGTCGCCGACATCGACTGGCTGTTCGTCTGCAACGCCGAGGAGGGCAAGGAGCCCCTCGAGCTGCGCGAGAGCTCGCGCGTCCATGGCGACGGCACCGGCATCGAGCACCGCTTCACGGTCCCCGGCCACCTCGAGAGTGCGATCTGGAAGGTGACCGCGTTCGTCCGGCACAACCTCTTCCAGCCCGCGCAGCTGTACACGGAGATCGAGGTCCGGCGCGTCGACGTCGCGATGACCGAGCTGCGCGCGAAGGCGTTCACCGGGCTCGGGACGGCCACGGCCGTCGAGGACCACCATGACTTCTTTCCCGACGATTTCTTCGACGGGGGCTCCTACGACACCGGGATCCTGCTCCGCGGTGACCTGCCCGCCGACTTCACGCACCGGAACGCGGCCGAGCTGGCGGCGAACGTCGACCGCGAGATCGCGCAGACCGAGGTGCTGCTCCGGCACCTCGTGGATCAGCACCTCGCGAGCGCGGCGATCGACGCGAGCCGCGCGCACCTCGCCAGGCTCCACGAGATCAAGGACGCGATCGTCGAGGTGGGGCAGACCACCGTGCGCCCGTTCGAGCTCCGCGGCACGTACCTGGGCATCGGCAACCAGCTCGCCGACGGCGCGCTCGACCTGATCGGGACGACCTGGTTTGGCGGCAAGCTGGACGGCACCGCCGAGACGCACGTCGAGATCTTCGACCTGTCGCGCCGGTTCGACACCAAGACGTCCACGTTCTCGGGCGCCGGGGCGACGTTCGAGATCGCGGTCGAGGCGGCGTTCCTTCAGCTCTGCAAGGCGTATCCGGGCGGCCGGCTCGCGGTCCTCGCCGAGAGCGTCGACTCGCACTTCCAGACGACGGGCAAGACGATCGGGTTCGAGCTGGATACGGGCACGATCGGCAAGGACGTCAAGGCCAAGGTCTTCGATCCGATCGTCAACAAGGTCGTCAACATCGGCCTGTCGGCGATCATGGTCGTCTTCCCGGAGACGGCGCCGGTCTTGATGACGGTCCTCGTCGCATACAACGAGTCCCAGAACGTCGATGCGGCGCTGTCCGAGTATGCGCGCGGCGCTCTCACGCCCGGGCGAAAGGTCCTGCACCTCGCCCAGTTCGCGCTGGACGTGATGCCGCTGGCGCGGCAGGCGAAGGTGTTCGACGTCGGCGGCAAGCTGGTCTCGGTGTTCGAGCACGGCGGCGTCGTGCTGCTGATGGGCGTCCAGGCGCAGGACCAGATCGCCGAGATCCGGGACACGCAGGTCGCGGAGGCCGCGAAGCTCTACGCTGAGCTGGTCACGCTGCAGGCCTCGACGCACGGCTCGGATCCGCGGATCCAGGCGAAGCAGGCGGAGCTCGAGGCGCGCATCACGACCATCCAGGACGCGACGCTGGACGTGATGAAGGAGAGCCTCGTCGACTACGGGACGGTCGCCTTGCCGGGGCACCTGGTGAGCCCGCTGCACGAGGCGCTCGGGCGGCGGCAGTTCGCCGCAATGGAGACGCGCGGGGAGTTCATCCACGAAGCCGACGTGGCGCCGCACTACGACAGCGCGCGTGACGCCATCGTTGGCGACCGCACGCAGGCGACAGCGCCCGTGGTCGAGGCGCTCGTGCGCCAGCAGAAGGCGGTCCGCGCGGCGAAGCCGGCGCCGGAGCCCATCGTGCACGCGACGCCCGAGGAACAAGCGTTCCTCGACGCGAACGCTCGCCACGACGATCCCGCCGTGCGGCGGCCACAGGGCGTAGAGACCGCGCCGGCGTCCGATCCGAAGATGGAGGACTGGGAGCGCGCCGCGACGCAGGCCACCGCGGTCGACGCGACGAAGGCGGGCACGGCGACGAGCGCGCAGCGCGAGCACCTCGCGGACGAGGTCCGCCGTCAGATCCCCGACATCGCGCTGGTCGAGGCCGTGCGCGCCGGGGAGGCACAGACGGTGATCTCGATCGTCTCGCCCGGCGGCGGGGAGACCGGCATCAAGCACATGAACGACGACCTGATCGGCTACGCGCTCAACTCGACCTACCTCATCCCCGAGCGCAATCGGGTGATCAAGGCGGCGTTCGAGGAGGAGGGGCTCAAGGTCGTCGACCAGGCCTACAAGACCACCACGGTCGTGAGCGGCAAGACGGTCGGGGAGCTTGGCGCCGCGATGCAACGCGGCCTCGTGCACATCGACGCCGCGATGAAACCGATCCTCGAGACGGCGCTCACGAAGGGCATCGCCGTGTGGACGCGCGAGCTCGAGGGCCTCGCGAGCGCCGACAAGAAGGCGATCGAGGCGAAGGCGAGGATCGGCGCGATGCGCGAGCTCCTCGCGACTATCCGCGGCCGGGCCGACTTTCAGTTCGATGTCCACCTGGGCGCGGCGGCGCTGGAGGGCGGACGCGACGCGAGCTACGGAGCGATCCTCGCATCCGAGATGGACTCCACCAAGGCCGCGATCATGGCGCGCGACGCGTCGATCGCCGGGACGCCGGAGATCAGCGACCGCCGCGCGCTCGTGTACTCGCCGGAGCAATTCGTGCGGGTCTGCGAGGAGGCGGTGGCGATCCACGACGAGCTCCGCGAGCGCACGCTGCCGTATCACGGCGAGCGCACGCAGGTTCTGCTCAGCGACGGCACGCTCGATCGCGACATCCTGCGCGACGTCCGCAAGGGGAAGTACAAGGAGGCGCTGACCGCCGCAGACCGCGAGACGCTCGCGCTGGTCGATACGTACTTCAAGCGCGTGAACACGTTCGACTACATCAAGCACTTCACCGGCGCCGAGACGCTGGCGCAGGGCGAGCGCGTGGCGCGGGCCACGGAGCTGGTACGCGCGCTCGAGGGCACGGGCGCGCTCGGCGCGGACATGGCGGCGGAGATCGAGAGCCTTTTACGCGGCGCGATCCCCCAGGCCGGCGCGGCCAGCGAGGCGCAGTTCTACAATCGCGCCGCGGCGGTCAAGAATCGGACGGTCATCAACGCCGACATCAAGGACCTCGGGCTCAAGCTGTTCGACGGCTACGCGAAGCAGGTCGGCGAGGTCGGGCAGCATCAGACCATGGACCTCACGACCGCGTCGCAGACCGCGAGCGACGACGTCGTGAAGTACAAACGCAGAGCAGCGCAGGCGTTCGCCAACTTCTACACGGAGCAGCTGATCCCGGAGGCGCGCAGCCGGGCGGAGGCGCGCCACCGCCCGGACCTCCTGGCGGCCATCGACCGAGAAGCGAAGCCGTTGATGCTCCTCGGAGGCGACGAACTCACCGTCTCACTCGATCCACTCTTCGACGAGCTGGGGCTCGTTCCGGAGGCTATCGCGAAGATCACCGATCCCGGGGTCGCCAACGCGCGCGTCTCGGTAACGCACACCGACGCCGGGACCGACGGCGCGCGCGGCCACGCCGAGGCGATGGCGAAAGCTCAGACCGGGCAGGACATCCTCAAGAAGACGTACGAGCCGCTCGCGCGACGGCTCGAGGACAAGGCGAGGAAGTTGCCGGGGGCAGCTGGCGGTCGCGCGTTGGCGCTCGCAGAGTACCTCCAGCGGATCTACGTCACGGATGACCACGACGGCCTCGCCTTTCATGACGCGAGCGGCGCTGTGATCGACATCGCCGAGAAGGAACGGGCCGCGGAACAACTACTCCAGGAGAGCGAGTAAGCCGATGCAAGATGACCCATCACGCGTACCGCCCTCCTCGGAGGAGCTCAAGTCGATGCTCGATCGCTACTTCTTTGGGCCGTTCGACGATCGGCGCGTGGAAGAGCTGCGCGCTGAGATCGCAAGGCAGATGGCCGACCCGGTTTTTTGGGGAGGCACCGTCGGCTCCTATCTACGGAACAAGCAGGTCGGCTCTGGCCTTGCGTGGCGCGAAGAGCTCTCGTATCAGCCCCCTCGCTTCCCCCGCGCGATCGACCTCTCGGTCTGGATCGTCTGGAACCTTCACGTCAAACCCCGGAACTACTGCCCGGCGGCGTTCGTCGGCGAATGGGAGCAACTGACTCCCGTGACCGGCGATCCGTCCGCGCGGTGGTCGCTCTCCGCGGATGGCGACCTGCAGACGACCGATCCCGGCCTCCGCGACCGCGACACATGGGCATTTCACCGCCACGACAAGGACCGGCCTCTTGATGGGGTGCTCCTGGCCAAGGGCAAGCTCTCGGGCGACGAGGACCTGTTGGTCCGCTGCATCACCGATCACGACCTGACGTTCTGCCGGATCGGCTACCTGTACACCGAGTATCACCTTCGCCGCATCACGGAGCCCCGATGAGCACCGACCTCGCCAGCCGCCTCCACGCAGTCCTCACCAGCCTCCGCGAGCTCGCGGAGCAGGCCGGCACCCTCCACGCCGACCCGATGTGGCGCTCGGGCCTGTCGACGCCACAGCGCTGGCGCCAGCGCGGGTTCCACAGCGCCATCGGGATCCTCGAGCACAATCCGCCTGCGGCTGACGAGGGAGTCGAGTCCTACTTCGGCCGGATCGCCGCGCAGGTCCACGAGCAGCGCGGTGCGGGCCCGGACCTCGACGACGAGGGCTGGTACGACACCGCGATCGACGAGGCCTGGACGATCCTCTTGCGTGAAGCTCGGATGTGAACGCGTCCTGACGTTTCGGTTCGTCAACAGGAATGTTCAAGACTGATCATCGAAGGAGGCGGCGAGCGCGAGGGCGTTCACCGAAAGTCGTGTGAGGGCTGATCGCGGTTCGCTAGACTTCTCGGGTGGTCACCCGGAGCGAGCGGCAGCAACTCGTCCGCGCCGCCCAGCGACTGCTCGGCACGGGGTACGACCACTCCCACGGCGACGACGGGTGGCGGAACCTCCACCGGAAGCCGACCTCGTTCGACTGCTCGACGTTCGTTTGTCGGGTAGCGATGGAGGTCCTCGGGTATTGGCCCGGCCACCTCGCCGCGGACGCCGCATGGCTCCTGGACCATCTGGTCGAGGTGGCGTCCCGCAACCCGGCGACCTCGTCGGCTACGGCAGAGCTGCGACCGACGGTGAATGCGCGACGCGAGATGTCCTCTGGCACGTGATGTTCTACGCCGGGGTCGGCGCCGTCATCGGCGCATGCGATGTGGCCGGGGCGGTCACGGTTCGGCCGATGGAGTACGAGCTGTCGCTCGGGGGCGCCGATGGCACCTCGCCGAGCCGCCGTTTCGCGCGCTCATCGTGCGGTAGTCCCGGCGCTGCGCCGTCACGCGGCTACGATCGCGTGTTCGTCTTGTGCCGGCCCACGTGGGCGATGATCACCTTGCGGCGGCCGTCGTCCCAGTGCCTGTGGATCGACAGGCACCGATCCGCGCTCCTCGCGCCGATCGTGATGTGGGGTGCGAACAGGATCCGTTTGCCGTCGACCGTGTACGTGTACTCGTCGCCCCACTTGCTCTCCGTGGTCTTCGAGATGTCGTCCTTGTAGTCGAAGCCGCAGGCGCGGAAGGCGTCGCGGCGCGCGCCGAGGTTCGGGCCACCGGCCAGCTGCGCGAGCCAGCGCGCCGCCACGTCGTCGATCGCGAGGAGTGCCGAGTACGCCTTGTCGGCCTGTCTGTACGGGGACGCGCGCGCCGACTCGAGCGCCTCCGGCAGGAAGACGAGATGCTGCGCATGGACCTGCGCGGCCTCCACGGCCTGGAGCACGGTCTGCGGATCCGGCTGTTCGTCGAGTGCGATCGCCCCCCGCGGCCCCGCGCTCCTGGGCGGCGGGGCGCCACCGCAGCGCCAACTCCGAGCGCAGCGCGCCTTCTCCGCGCTCGCGGCGTCGAGTTGCTCGCGGAGCTCGCGGGCGCGGGTGTCGAGCCGGACGTACTCCTCGAACAACGCGTCGTAGCCGAGCGGGCGGCTCTCGGCGCGCAGCTTGGCACTCCGTGCCGCTTCCGCGCGGGTCTTGAAGTCGCGGACCGCTTCGGGCTCGGCGTAGCGGAACGCACCGGCGCCGGCGATCATGCCCAGGAGCACCGTGGCGAGCCCCTCGCTGCCGCGCAGCTCCGCGAGCTGCGCCGGGAGCCAGAGAGGATGCGCGTACGGATCGCCGTTTGGATCGAACCGCGGCCAGTAGATCCGCGTCGCGCCGTTGTAGCAGGAGTAGCGCTTGCCCAGTTCGTCGGTCAGCGCGCGGGCGCTCCACCGCGAGGTCAGGACGTAGACCGCCGCGAGGCCCGCAATGCGCGCAGCGATCAGGTCGGCATCGATCGCATATCGATCGTCGGTGTACGCCTCGGGGCTGATCACGATCAGCGGATGCCGGCGGCGCTGCTCGACGAGCAAGGCGCAGAGCTCGGGGACGCCGTCCGGATCGACGCGCGTCGGTTCGAATCGGAGCCGGTGGACCCCGAGGTGCGCGTCCCCGCGCGCGAGGATCGAGCGGATCACGCGCGGCGGGCGAAGCTGGAACCGCGCCGGGAGCAGCTCGAAGCTCGCGCTGGCGATGCGGAGCAAGAGGGAGAACACCGCGCCATCGCCAGGCAGCGCCGTCGCCTCGATCGTCCAGTGTAGCGAGTCATCGGCGGCGTCGGGAAACCGTCAGCTCAGCTCGCGCAGGGGGCCGGGCGCGCCGGCGAGCGCCGTGATGGCGCAGGTCAGCTCGTGGCCGTCCGGGACCACGCAGCCCGTGTGCGCCCATTCGGTCGCAGCGGGCAGCGTCACGGCCGGCTCGTTGACGGCGTACCACCCGGTGATCCACGCGGTCGTCTCGCTCCAGATCTCGTCAGCCGCGGCGGCCTCCGGAAACCAGAACGAGTAGGCGCAGACCGTTCGCACCTTGACGATGGTAGGCGCTCGGGGTGTCGCGTCAAGCGCGCGCCGGCACACGCGGGCGCCGTGCGTCACGGTGGGCAAGTCTACGCGCGAGCGTCCAACGAAATCGGGGAGGTTTGGATGCTCAACGCGACGCGAGGTCACCCGACTGACCACGAGGGCATCCAGCATTTTGGCGATCTGCGGGTCACTGTTGGACGCACCTTCTTCGTCACGATGATCTGGTGTTTCGTCTTCGGATGGGGCACCTCGAAATCGCGTTCGTTCTCGAATGGCTCGCCGAGCTCGAACACCAGCTGGCGGCCATGCGCGTCCTCTCCGAAGAGATCGTCGCGAGGCCGGGGGACGCCCGTGCGCGCGCCGCTGTGGGCCGGCTGTACGCCTCGGTCGCGCTGACCTCGACCAAGATCGAGCTCCTGCGCGAGCGCGTGCTCGAACAGATCACCGCGCCGACGCTCGCGACACGCGAGCTGGGCCTCGCCGCCCGCACCAACGTGATCGCGATGCACCTGACCGCCTTGCGCGTCAGCATGGTACCGCCCGACTACTTCATCGGGCGCTTCAAGATGCTGGCGGACGTCCAGGCGTTCGTGCTCGATCAGATCGGGCGCATCAACGCCAACTGGCTGCGCGAGCGGAAGCGACTCGTCGCCCAGGACGCCGGCGATGGGAGCGAGAGCGCGCGGGAAGCGCTGGTCCGCGTCGCGCTGGGCAATGCGGAGATCGCGTTCGCGCTGATCGGGCGAGCGCCCGACCTGGCGCACTTCCTCCGCCACGGCGCTCGCTCGCACTTGCCGGTGGTCCGGACCGCCTGCCGGGTGATCGCCGCGGTCGTCGACGCCCGGCTCCCGCGTGGTGCGCCGGACGGCGGACCCGGCCGGTGAAGTAGGCGTGGCCGTCCGTCAGGCAGCGCGCATGGTCCCGATGCAGAACGCCCGGCGGCGCCCCGGCCGGTCGAAGCGTCGCGTGGCCTGACGCCCGGCAGTACGAAGACCCGGACCGGACACGATGCCGATAGCGGTCGGGCCCTGCCCAGCGTGAAGCGGTCGCATCTGCGAGGCCCCGTTCTCTGCTTGGGCAGTGATCATTCGACGCCACGCGCGACCGAAACGGTCACAAACGCGAACTGGCCGGCTTTAAGGGTCAAGGAGGCAATGATCCGATGGCGTCCGCTGGAGTGGCGCTCGGCGCGATGCGAGCCCCCGTTCTCTGTTGGTCATTCGAGGCCAGGCCCCAAAACGGTCACAAACGCAAAGTGGTCGGAAATAGAGATCAAGGGGGAAATGATCCGATGGCATTCGCTGATGGGGCGCAGCGCTCGCGCGACCTGACCGAGCTTGTCGCGCGGGGACCCGATAAATCGGGGCGTAAACCGCGCGGAAATAGGGCCAGGAAGCCCGGGAGAAGGGTTCGCAAAGCCTTCTGGGAGGGCTTTCCCAAAGCTTTCAACTAAGGATTTCAACAAGGCTTTTGACACCACCCGGGGCGGTCGCTCGGCAAGGGATGCCGAGCACCCACCTAACTTCGAGACCTGAAGGGAACCACCGTGAAGGCAACCACCATGGCTAGCACATCCGAACCCCAGCATCCGCCGCTCGCGCACGACGTGAACGGCAACCGCCTGCCGATCCCGCCGGGCACGTGCACCTGGCACATCTGTCGGCAGACCGAGGGCCGGCCCAGGATCATCAAGGGGCCCGACAAGGAACCCGCGCGGTTCCCGCTCGACACGACCATCGAGGAGCTCGCCGATGCCTGCGGCGCAGACAGCTACCGCGTCTACGCGGCGGACACGGTGGGCAAGGTGATCGAGTACGTCACGAACGTCGACGTCGGCCGCGAGCTGCGCGCCGCGACCGAGCCAGCGGTCGCGCTCGTCCCGGCGCCGCGGACCGCTGCGCCGGCGAGCGATCTGCGTTACGCGCTCGAGGCGGTCACGGCGATCGCGCGGACCAACGCCGAGGCGATGCGCGCGGTCGCCGAGGCGCAGGCGGACTGGATCAAATCGATCAGCTCGGCGCGCGGCTTCTTCCGCACCGCGGCGATGCAGCAACTGCCGGCACCCCACGCGAGGAACGACAACGCCGACGATGAGGACGACGACGAGGCCGAGGCGGCGGAAGATCCTGTGACGGCCGCTGTGACCGGCGGCATGGACTGGAAGGCCGTGATCGAGCCGATCGTCGGGATCGCGGTCGACAAGGTCGTCGCGGTCGTGATGGGCAGCGTGAACGGCAAGGACGGCGCGGGGCCCAAATTGCCGTTCGACCTCCGCGACGCCTTGGACTGGCGCCGGGCCGCGGACAAGGCGCAGGCCGCGAAGGCGGTCGCCGAGGCGGCCACGACCACGCCGCCGCCCGGCGAACCGGGGCGGTCCCAGGACCCGCAGGCGGTCGACCAGGCCCTGCTCAGCAGGGCGATGGCAATCGGCGCGCTGTTGGCGCCGGCCGACCGCAGCCGGCTCTACAGGCTCGCCCCACGGTTCTCGCAGCACATGAGCACGCCGGAGGTCGCGGAGCTGCTCGGCGCGCTGGTGCCGATGCCGACCGCGGACGCGGCCGAGTGGGTCCGCACGCACCTCGACGACCTCGAAAAGATGTTCGCCGCGTGAGGGCGGCGAAGGACGCGCCCCTGGCGCATGAATTCAAGGCGCTCGCCGGCAGCATCGACAAGCACCAGGTGATCGTCGTCGATGGTCGCGTGAGCCGCGAGCTGCTCCGCGAGATCGCGCTCGGTGCGCTGCGCAGCGGCATCACGTTCCTGCAAGCCCAGCTCGCGACAGCGCAACCGCCGCCGGCGCCGCTCGCCCTCGCGCCGGCGCCGCCCGGCGCGCCGGATCGCGATGTCATGACCGCCGACGAAGTCGCGGCGTTCCTCGGCGTCGATCGGAACACGGTCTACGACTACGCCTGCCGCGGCGTGATCCCTCATCAACGCTTAGGGAAACGCGTCTTGTTCCGACGAGGGGCGCTCGTGTCATGGTTGGGTGACTCATGCAAGGCCACGGCGATTCGGAAAGGCTGACGATGCCGATTCGACGTGGGAGTGATGGGCGCTGGCGCTATCGCGAGATGGTGCAGAAGCCCGATGGGACGCGCGATCGAATTAGCGGTTGCGCGCCGAAGCACGTGAACACCAAGGTCGCGGCTCAGCAGGCGCTGCTCGAACACATCGAGCGGTTCCTGCATCCCGAGCGCGTGCCGAAACCAGGGAAGGAGGTGCCGACGTTCGGGGAGTGGTTCGATGGCCGGTTCTGGAGCGAGTGGGTGGTGGGTCGCAAGAACAAGCCGACCGAGGTGCGCGCGAAGACGATCATCTTCGACAATCACCTCGAGCCTCGGTTCGGGACGATGCCGCTCGACGAGATCACGGTCTCGGAGATCGCGCAGTTTCGCGCGGCGCTGGTCGCGAAGAAGCTGAGCGAGAAGCGCATCAACAACATCCTCGCCGTCCTGTCGAAGCCGCTGAAGTACGCGGTGGAGTGCGACGTGATCGCAAAGGCGCCGAGGATCGGCTTGTTCAAGGTCGAGCGGCCCGAGATCGTCGCGTGGGACTTCGCGCAGTACGCGCGTCTCCTGGCGGCGGCGAAGGGCGAGGGCGAGGCCTGGTACACGGCGGTCTGCCTCGCGGGGGAGAGGCCGGGCTGCGGGTCGGGGAGGTCAAGGCGCTGCGGTGGCGTGAAGACGTCGACCTGGTGGCCAAGACGATCACGGTGAACCAGCAGACCCGGAACAAGGAGACGACGACCCCGAAGGGCCGCACGCGGCGCGCGGTGCCGATGACCTCGACCCTCCACGACGCGCTCAAACGGATGGAGACGATTCGCGAAGGCTTCGTCGTGCGCAACCTGGACGGCACGGCGAAGACGGACGGGCAGGCGGATGCGGCGATCCTGCGCATCTGCCGGCGCGCGGGGCTGCCGGCGCGGCTGTGGCACACGCTGCGGCATAGCTTCGGAACCCACGCCGCGCTGTTCGGCGTTAACCCGTGGCGGTTGCAGGCCTGGATGGGGCACAAACGGATCGACGAGACCATGCTCTACGTCCACGTGGCGGAAGCGCATGGTCGCGAGCTTCCGGAGTGCGTCCGCGAGGCGGCGCTTGGCGAAGGGGATCCGGACGCTCGGGTCCGCAAGATGCTGGGCGCGCGTGGCAAAAACTTGGCAAAACCGACGGTGACCGAAAACGAAAAAGCTGCCTTTACGGCAGCTTAGTTCGTGCGAACGGGGGGACTCGAACCCCCA
>JANXOM010000144.1 GCA_025353585.1 Deltaproteobacteria bacterium | reverse complement strand
CACCAAGACGTATTTCTTCGTCGCGGTGCTCGGCTATTCGCGGCGCATCTTCGTGCGCGCATCGCTGGCGCAGCGCCAGGACGACTGGCGCGAGGGCCTGGCCGGTGCGTTTCGCTGCTTCGGCGGCGTCACGCGCAAGATTCTCATCGACCGCGCAGGCGCGCTCGTCGTCGGCGAGCGCAGCCGCTACGAGGAACCGAAACGGACCGTCGTTTGAGCAGAGCTGAACACGGCCTGCAACTCGATGCAGTTCCCTCACCTCGCGAAAACGGCGATGCCCTTCTCGATCCGGATGCCGCGCTCGGTTTCGGGCTGTGAAGACGCGCGGACGTGCGCGTGGTCTAGCCGGGACTTCGCGAGCATCTCGAAGCCTCCAGACTCGACTCGGGTTCGCCGTGGACTGATCTCGAGCGCGGACGCCGGGTACCGCCCGAGGCCGGCTCCCTCGGCGTGAAGCAACGCCTTGCCGCCGGAGCCGCCGGCACCGCGGGGTCATTCCGGTCGACCAAACACGGTCGCAGAATGCGAACCCGCAGAGCGTTTTCGAATGTCTCCGGTCCGGCCCGAGAGCATGCCGGTTCGTCGAGGCCGTCCGCGCGTCTGGGCTGCGGTAGGGCAGGGGTAGCAGGTCCCTGGAGGGCAGCGCGGTTCGGCCGATCATGTTCCACGTGGAACGACGCTCCGGCCCGTGCCAGCCAGGCCTGGCTGCGTGACCTCACGAGCCCAGCATTCCAAGACAGCGAACGGAGCGTCCTGCCAGCTAGACGATGCGGCGTAGACGGACGAGAGCCCGCTGCTTCTCGCGGCCGTAGGGAATGCGCTCGATCGAGGCCGGTAGGTCATTGCGCAGCACGCCTTCGAACCCGATCACGCACCCGCCGACGACGACGAACGGTGTGCCCAGCTCGAGCCAGTCGCGCAGGTCGAACGTCGCGCGCGACATGGCCACGTCGTAGTCCCGGCCGTCATGGCCGTCTAGCCGAGCGGCGTGGGCGTCGAGGTTTGCGAGGCCGAGCTCGCGTGCCGCGGTTCGCAAGAACGCGTGTTTCTTGTGAACCGGCTCGAGCGCGACGAACTCCGTGTCCGGCAGCTCGATCGCCGCGAGCACGACCGGAAAGCCGCCGCCTGAGCCGACATCGAGGACGCGTTTCGCTCCCCGCAACAAGCTCACGACCTGGCGCGAATCCGTGATGTGCTCGTCGATCTCGCCCGAGCTTCGCGCCGCGGAGAGATTGATGCTGGCGTTCCACTTTCTGAACAACAGTTTGAAATGGTTGAACTTATCGGTCATCCGGCGGCCTCGCACAGGAGCTGGCTCGCCCGCGGGACCACGAGCACGAGGCCGTGGCCGAGGAACCGCTCAGCGGCGGCCGCGAATGTTAATAGTGTGTATGATACACTAGCAGCGGACAGCGAGCTCACGAGGTGGATGGTGACACCGGGCGCGAGGCGGGGCAGTACACCGATGCGCAGGATTGCCTCGTTCACCACATCGAGCGGTCCGATACCCTCGGCGCACTCCGCCACCACGACGAGCTTACCGCCCGGCGCCACCAGCGGGGCGACGGCTGCCGCGATCTTCGCCGCCTGATATAGAGACGACGTCACCGGGGCCACGTCCGATGCGATGACCAGCGGTGCGGGCCGTGCGCGCACCGTGAACCAGGGCCGCGCGACCGCCACGCCCGCACGAAACGCCGCCACGAGATCGCCGGCGACGACGGCCCGGATCCCGCCATTCGGCGCACAGATGCCGTCGAGCAAGAAGGTCGGGGTCCGCACCAATGCCACCGCTTCCTCGAGGTCCTCGCGACACGGATTCCCGTCGACGATCCCCGCCCGGGCGGCCGGATCCGCTTTCCAGCGATGGTTCGTCCGCACGGCGGCGGCCGCGCCGAGGCCGGGAAAGATCGCCTTCACACCGGCGCCAAACCCGGCGAAGTAGTGGGGCCGGATACAGCCCGTCGCGACCACGAGATCCGCGTCGACGACGCACCGGTGCACGCGCATCGGCGTTCCGCGCGCGGTCGCGCCGAGCGTGACGAGGTCCTCGTCGCGGTGGCCGTCGTGATTGACGACCGTCGCGGCGCGCAGCACCTCGGCGGGCAGCCCGAGGGCATCGAGCGCCGCCGGGCCATGCGTCCCCGTCGCCACGGCCAGCGTCCAGCGCACGCCCGGCAGCCGGCTCTGCACCACCTCCACGAACGCCGCCCGCGGCTCGCTTCGGGTCCCATCGCTGACGATGAGCGTCACCCCGCGCACCGGGCCCGGCGAGCTCGCGGAGGGGGGGCCGGCCGAGCGGCGCATCGAGCGCCTCGCCGAGCATCGTGTCTAGCCCGGCCGCCGCGGCCGGCACGTCCATCGCGGCCACGATCTCCGCGTCCCGCCCCGCCAGATCGAGCAGGTAGGGTGCGCGACCGAACGGCAGCTCGACGATCACCACCCGACGCTAACCCGGAGACCACGCGCAGCGATCCGCGCCCGCGCGGCATCACGATGGGACGGCGCCAAACTGCAAATCGGCCTCCCAGTCCGCTACGATTTCGACGCGTTCCGCGAGGAGCGCGCGTGACCGTGTCCAAGCAGAGCCTGCTCCTCGTCGACGGCGACACTCGCAGCCTGCGGGTGCTCGAGGTCTCGTTGCGGAAGGCCGGGTTTACCGTCACGCCGGCCCAGTCGGTCCAGGACGCGCTCGACAAGCTCGAGCTCCACGCGCCGGACCTCATCATCTCCGAGACCACGTTCGCCGAGCGCGACGGGTTCGATCTCCGCCTCCGCGTCCGCGCCAAGCCGGATTGGGCCGAGATCCCGTTCGTCTTCCTCACCGCCTCCGCCGCGATCGAGAACAAGATCCGCGGCCTCGAGCTCGGCGTCGACGACTACCTGACCAAGCCGATCTACATCAAGGAGATCGTCACCCGGATCAACATCCTGCTCCAGAAGCGCCAGCGCGCTCGCTTCGAGGAACGGCGCGATGGCCGCACGCGGTTCGCCGGGCGCGTCGCGGACATGCCCGTCGTCGATGTCATCCAGACGATCGAGATCAGCCGCAAGTCCGGCGTCATCCAGTTCACCGGCGACGGCGGCCGCCAGGGCGCGATCTACTTCCGGGACGGCAAGGTCATCGACGCCGAGGCCGACGCGCTGTCCGGGGAGGACGCCGTCTATCGCCTGCTCACGTGGAGCGACGGCGAGTTCGAGGTCGTGTTCCGCACGGTGCGGCGGCGCGACGCCATCACGACGAGCTCGCAGGGCCTGCTCATGGAGGGCATGCGTCGCCTCGACGAGTGGACGCGGCTCCTCGAGCAGCTCCCGGCGCTGACCCATCGCTTCGAGGTCGACACCGCGGAGCTCGTCGGCCGGCTTGGCGAGGTCCCCGACGACAACAACGTCATCCTCCGCTTGATCGATGGCAAGCGCACGCTCAACGAGGTCATCGACGCGTGCGAGTTCGGCGACCTCGAGTGCCTGCAGGCGATCTCGCGGCTGTTCTTCGAGGGCCTGCTCCTCGACCTCGACCACGACGCGCCGACGAAGCGCGACACCGGCCGGCCGATGCCGCTCGTCCAGATCGAGGACGACTCGCCCTTCCAGTCGCTGCCCGACGTCGAGGATCTCGGCGAGCTGCGCACCGACGATCCGCCGCCGGTCCCGCCCCCGTTACCGCCGGTCGAGCTCGCCCCGGAGTCGGATCCGGAGTCGGAGTCGGATCCGGAGTCGGAGTCGGAGCCCGTCATTGACGACATCCACGACCACGCGCTCATGGGCGGCTATCGCCACTCGAGCCTGATGCTGATCGATGCGGCCGTGGCCGCCGCGCAGGCGATCGAGCCCGCGTTGTTCGATGACGACGCGCCGGGCGCGCTCGAGACCGCGCGGCGAGACGCCCGGGCGCGCGCACCACGCGAGAGCGACGAGGACGCCGAGATCTCCGTCGAGGCCGGCGACCCGAGCCTCGACGACTCGGTGCCGAGCTCGATCGAGGCCGACGAGCCGAGCCGGCCCGCACGCGGCCTCGGCGACGACGAGCGCACGCCGATCCCCGGCGATCCCGACGACGACGACACCCCGGTCCCCGGCTTCCGTCGGGGCCGCGTGCACGAGCTCGCGAGCCGCGCCAACGACTTTGCCGGCAACGACCACACGCCGCGCCAGGAGCCGACGTTCGAGCTCGAAGAGCCGACGCCGCGCCCGGGGGCGCTGTCCGTGCGCGCGCTGCCGCCGGGCCGCCGCGACGAGACCGGCCTCCGCATGATCGGCTCGCTCGGGCGGGATCGCGCGGAGGCGTCCGGCGAGGTCCTGCCCGCGGGCGGCCTCGCGGCGCCGGGCGCCGTCACGGGCGCGACCCAGCGCGAGCTCGTCACGATCCTGCCGCGCCGGATCACGCGCGAGCTCCCCGCGCTGACGGATGCGCCGCCGGCTCCGTCGACCGCGCCCGCCGCCGCCGCGAGCTCTGCTCGCTCGGAGAGCGACTTCGAGGCGGACACCGCGCCCGGGCGTGGCCCGCTGCTCTCGCCGCTCGAGCGCGAGCGCGAGGCTCGGCAGCAAACGGAGCCCGGCGTGCGCGGTGACGGGCCGAGCTACCTCACGCTCGGCCTCCTGGCGGTGGCGCTCGTGCTCGGCGCGCTCGCGCTGTATCTGCATCTGCAGAAGCCGGCCCACCCGGACGCGCCGCCCGTGCACATGACGGTGACGCCGGGCGCGGCGGCCGACGCAGCGCTCGCGCAGGTCATCGAGCCGGCCGCCGCGGCCGCCACCGCGCCGTTCCCCGCGCCGACCGACGCCGGCGCGGACGTGGTCGCCGATGCCCTGCGCGCCGAGGCCCCGCCGGACGTCGCGCGCCCGCCGCCGCTCGCCGATGCGCGCGTGGGTACGCCGCCGTTGCCCGCCGGCCCGGATCCGATCAAGCGCGCGCACACCCTCATGGACGAGGCCGGCGACGCCGCGCGCACCGGCAGGTACGACGATGCCATCGCGCTGATCGACCAATCGCTGCGCCTCCGCCGGACCGCGCACTCGTACCTCCTCAAGGCCACCGCGCTCCAGAAGCTCGAGCGCATCGACGAAGCTCTCGTGGCCATCGACGAGGCCATCACGCTCGCGCCGAGCTGGCCGCCCGCGTGGGTCCAGCGCGGCCACGTCCTCTGGGGCGCCCACCGCTACGACGAGGGCCGGGTCGCGTTCGAGCGCTATCTGCAGCTGAGCCCGGCCGCCCCGGATGCCTCCGCCATCAAGCACATGCTATCCGAACCGCGGTGATCCCGTGATCGTGCTTGGACTCGAGAGCTCGTGCGACGAGACGGCAGCCGCGCTCGTCGAGGACGGGCGGCGCGTGCTCTCCGATGTCGTCGCGTCGCAGCACGACGTCCACGCGCGCTACGGCGGCGTCGTGCCCGAGCTGGCCTCGCGCGCGCACGTCCAGCACGTCGTGCCGGTGGTGCAGGGCGCCCTCGCCGCCGCGAACCTTTCGCTGTCCGCGATCGACGGCATCGCCGTCACGAACCAGCCGGGCCTCGTCGGAGCGCTCCTGGTCGGCCTGCAGACGGCGAAGGCGCTCGCGTGGGTGACCGGCAAGCCGCTCGTCGGCGTGCACCACCTCGAGGGGCACCTGTCGGCCGTGTTCCTCGAGCCGAACCCGCCGCCGCTGCCGCACCTCGCGCTCATCGTCTCGGGCGGGCACACGTCGATCGTCCGCGTCGATGGCCACGGCGAGGTCACGGAGCTCGGGGCGACGCGCGACGACGCGGCCGGCGAGGCGTTCGACAAGGGCGCGAAGCTCCTCGGCCTCGGCTATCCGGGCGGGCAGGTGATCGACCAGCTCGCGCGGACCGGCGACCCGCGCGCGGTCGTCTTCCCGAAGTCGATGACGCTCGGCGAGCACGGCGCCGACATGTCCTTCTCGGGCCTCAAGACCGCGCTCCTCACGCACACGCGCGCCCATGGCGTGCCCGATGGGCAAGCGCTCGCAGATCTATGCGCGAGCTACCAGGCGGCGATCGTCGAGGCGCTCGTGCGCAAGACGCGGCGGGTCGCGGCGAGCGAGAAGCTGCGCCACGTGCAGATCTGCGGCGGCGTGGCCGCGAACTCCGGGTTGCGAGCGGCGATGATCGCGGCGGGTGCCGAAGACGGCTTCACGGTCTACGTGCCCCCACCGGGCCGCTGCACCGACAACGCCGCGATGATCGCGGCCGCGGGCTACCACCGGCTCCGGCGCGGTGAGCACGCCGGACTCGACCTCGATGCGAAGCCAACGGCGCCGTTGCCGCGCCGGGCGGAGGCCTCGTGAGCGCCGGGGACGACACGCTGCGGCCAAGCCTCGCGGGCGTCGAGGCGTTCCCCGATGCGCGCGTCTTGCTCGCGAAGCACGGCCTGCGCGCGAAGAAGTCGTTCGGCCAGAACTTCCTCATCTCCGAGCGCGTCTTCCGCGCGATCGTCGACGCGACGGTCATCGCCGATGACGACTGGATCGTGGAGATCGGCTCGGGCCTCGGCACGCTGACGGCGCGGCTCTGCGAGCGCGTCCCCGAGGGCAAGGTCATCGCGCTCGAGTACGACGCCGACATGGTGGCCGTGCTCAAGGCCGAGCTCGCGGGCGTCGACAACGTCGACATCATGCAGGTCGATGCGATGCGCTACGACCTGAAGATGGCCGCGAAGTGGCGCGGCGATCCGATCACGGTGTGCGGGAACCTGCCGTATCACATCGCCTCGCAGCTGATCTTCCGCGTCATCAAGGCGCGCGCGGTGGTGAAGCGCTGCGTCGTGATGGTTCAGAAGGAGATGGCGGACCGGATCGTCGCGCCGCCGGGGGGCAAGGAGTACGGCGCGCTCGGCGTCATGATCCGGACGTACGTCGACGTCAAGACGGTCGCGAAGGTCGGGGCGGGGTCGTTCTCGCCGCCGCCGAAGATCGACTCCACGGTGCTGCGCCTCGAGCCGCTGCCGGGCGTGGCGGCCCGCGTGCCGATCGCCGACGAGGCGCACTACTCGAAGGTCGTGCACGCGGCGTTCGGCCAGCGCCGCAAGACGCTGCGCAACGCGCTGCGGGCCGTGTTCCCCGACGAGCATGTCGACGCGGCACTCGCGCAGACCGGCATCGACGGCGGCCGCCGCGGTGAGACGCTCGACATCCCCGAGTTCGCGGCGGTCGCGGCCGCGATCCCCACGGGCCTGCCCGTGATCCCGGCCGAGCCGGTCCTGCGGTAAGCCGCCGCGTGCCCGAGCTCCCCGAGGTCGAGACCGTTCGCCGTTCGCTCGCGCCGGCTGTCGGGGCGACGATCACCGATGCGTGGAGCCGCGGGGTCGGGCTGCACATGCAGCGCAAGCCGCCGCTGGCCGCGTTGAAGATGCTCGCGGGCGCGACGATCACGGCGGTCCGTCGCCACGGAAAGTACCTGCTCGTCGACACGGACGCGGGCAAGTCGATCCTCGTCCACCTCGGCATGACGGGCCGCCTGCGCGTCGTGCCGTCGGCGCAAGAGCGGGAGGCGCACACGCACGTGGTGATCGGGCTCGGGGCGCGGCAGCTGCGGTACGCCGATGCGCGGCGGTTCGGTCAGGTCGACGTGGTGGAGACGGCGGCGGAGCGCGCCCACGCGAGCCTCGCGGTCCTCGGCCCGGACGCGCTGAACGATGGCGTCGATCCGGTGGCGCTGCTCGCGCGGGCGAAGGGCAAGAAGGCGCTGCTCAAGACGTTCTTGCTCGATCAGAGCGTCGTCGCGGGCGTCGGGAACATCTACGCATCCGAGGCGCTCTGGCGCGCGAAGATCCGGCCCTCGATGAGAGCGCACCGCCTGACGGCGGCGAAGGCCACGGCGCTGGCGGCGGCGATCACCGAGACGCTGGTGCGCTCCCTCGAGAACCACGGGACCACGCTGCGCGACTTCATCGCCGCGGACGGCTCGGAGGGGAGCAACAAGGAGTTTCTGTGGGTGTACGACCGGGACGGCCTCCCGTGTTTACGCTGCAAGACGCTGATCAAGCGGACGGTTCACCAAGGTCGAGCGACCTACTACTGTCCAACGTGTCAGGCGGCGTAACGGCCTGTGTTAGTGTCGGCGCCTCGAAAACACGAGCATGTTCAAGGACCAAGCCGACGAAGACCTGATGGTCCTGTACCAGAAGGGCGAGGTTGCCGCGTTCGAGATCTTGCTCTCGCGGCACCGGAAGCCGGTCTTTAACTTCATCCTGCGCTTCATCGGCGACAAGGAGACGGCCGAGGATCTCCTGCAGGAGGCCTTCATGCGCGTCATCAAGGGCGCGGAGGCTTACAAGCGACAAGCCAAGTTTACGACGTGGCTTTACACCATTGCGCGCAACCTGTGCGTTGACCAGACGAGGAGACGCAAGCATCGCAAGCACGCCTCGCTCGACGCGCCGATCGGCGCGGACGAGGAGAGCGGCACGCTGCTCGACGTCCTCCCTGGCAACGAGATGGCAAGTGACCGCAAGAACGTCAACAAGCAGCTGCACGAGACGATGCACCGCGCGATCGCGGCGCTGTCGGACGATCAGCGCGAAGTGTTCTTGATGCGCGAGTTCCTGGACATGCCGTTCAAGCAGATCGCGGACGTGGTCGGCGTGCCCGAGAACACGGTGAAGAGCCGCATGCGCTACGCGCTCGAGAAGCTGCGGCTCGAGCTCGACGAGTACAAGGACCTCGCGAAGGCCGCGCTGTGACCGGAGCGGGCGGCGGCGACGACGACGATCACGATCTCGGTGGGGATGACGAGTCGGTGCGCGGGATGCGCTCGGTGTGGCTGTCGATGCGAGACGAGGAGCCGTCGGGGCGCGGCATGGCGGCGCTGATGGCGGCGGCGCGCGCGCAGGTCGCGGCGACGCAGCCGGCGCCCGCATGGAAGCGCGCGTGGACAGCGGTCACCGAGCTCTTGCGCCGGCCGCCGGTGCTCGCGCTGGCGACGATCGTGGTCGTGGCGGGGACGGCCGCGCTCGTCACGTCGCACGGCGGGCTGACGACCGAGGAGCCGCGCGCGGCGCAGACGGCACCGATGGTCGCGCCGGCGACGGGGCACGACGACGGCAGGGCAGGCGGGTTGCTCGCGACGGATCAGGTGCGAGCGACGGACAAGAAGGAAGCGGTCGCGCGGGACGCACCTGCCGCGGTAGCACCCGGGAGCGCGCCGGTCGTGGCCGCGCCCGCGCCGCCGCCGCCGCCGCCGCCGCCGCCGGTCAACCACGCGCCGATGAAGAAGGCGCCGTCCAGGCCGAGCCCGCCGGACGAGTCGCGCGTGAAGAGCAAGTCCGCGAGCGGTCGGTTCGGCGCGAACCTCGACGACGAGTCCCTCGAGGAGCAGCCCACCACCCTCGCCGGCCCGTCCGCCAACGCCCCGATGGCGCGGCCATCGGCCGATCCGACCGCGCCGGGCGACGCGGCGCCGGTCGCGCCAGGTGCAGCGCAGGGGCGCAGCGAGACGGTCCTCGTCCAGCAGCTCCGCGAGTGCCAGGCCGCGGCGAAGCGCGGCGACTGCGCGGCCGTCCGCACGATGGTCGAACGCCTACGCGCCCGCGACGCCGCGTTCTATCGCACGGCCGTGGCCAAGGACGCGGCCATCGCGAAGTGCCTCGCCTCGCCGTAGCAACCGGCGCGTCTGCCGGCCGATACGCGCGGCATGCCCGTCGAGCCGTCCGACGACATCAACGCCCTGACGCACCGCACCATCGGCGCCGCCATCGAGGTCCACCGCCGCCTCGGCCCCGGGTTCTCCGAGGCCATCTACGAGCGCGCCATGCTCATCGAGCTGGCCCACATCGGCCTCCCGGCCCGGTCCCAGGTGCCCGTCCCGGTCCTCTACCGGGATCAGCCGATCTCCGACGGGGTCATCGACCTGTTGATCGACGGTCAATTGGTCGTCGAGCTCAAGGCCGTGGCGGCGCTCGGCGAGCTTCATCGTGCGCAGTTGTTGTCCTACTTGAAGGCCTGCGAGCTGCAACTGGGGCTGCTCATCAACTTCAACGTCCCCGTCCTGACGGCGGGCCTTCGCCGGGTCGTGCGGACACCGACGGGTGAGCGCTGACGCGCCGCTTACCGCAAAGGCGCGGAGCACGCCGAGAGTGAGGAGCAGATCGAGAGGGGTTGGCGCCACGGGCAGCTGGATCCGCGAACCGGCTACACCTGGTGCCAACCCCTCAGGTTCTGCCCCTCCCTCTCTGCGTGCTCGGCGACTCTGCGGTAAGTGACGCGCAAGCGCTCCTCACCCGGGCGTCAGAACAGCTCGGCCTGCGGGGCCGGCGGGCGCACGTTGCCGACGAGGTGGGCGACGTACGGGCAGGGCCAGGTGCGCCGGAACTCGTCCGGCAACTTCTTGTACTTGGTCGCGTACGCCTCGACGAACGCCCGGGTCGCCGCGTTCGCGTAGCCGCCGCCGCGGATCGCGCCGAACTCGCCCTCGTAGCGCGCGCGGATGCCGGCGTAGAGCTCGTCGCGCAGGACCTTGGCCACCACCGAGGCGGCGGCCACCGAGGCGTGGTGCTCCTCGGCGCGGTCACGCGACTCGAACACGTCGTAGCGCGCCCCCAGCGGCGCGAACATGCGCTTGCCGTCGGCGATGATCCGATGGACGCCGGGCGTCGCGCCGAGGGCCGAGTCGATCATCCGCGTCGCCACCTCGCGCTCGAGCACGTTGAGCTCGTTGCGCGCCACGCGGCGGTCGATCTCGTCGTGGTGCACCACGCACGTCATCACGAACGTCGCGCGCTCGCGGATCTTCGCCGCCAGCTCCACGCGGATCGCGTGCGCATCTTCGCCTGCGCCGTACGCCTTCGAGTCACGCAGCCCCGCCCGCGTCAGCGCCGCCGAGGCCTTTGCATCGAGCGCCACCGCGCCCATCGTCATCGGGCCGATCGCCGGACCGCGGCCGGCCTCGTCGATGCCGAGCGTCAGCTTCGCTGCTTTGCCTGCCACGCCGCGATCATAGGGAAGCGAGATCGCAGTTACAACCGCGATGCCGCGACCTCGAGGGCCCGGCCGATGCCGACCTCGAGATCGAACGCCTGCACGTCCACCACGGCGCCCCAGTGATCGATCCGCCGCGCCAGCGCGGCCAGCGCCTCGCCGGCCGCGCGCTCCAGCGGCTCTCCGAGCTCGCGATCGAGGTTCGGCGAGGCCCGGAACAGCGCGTGGTAGACCGCGTCCTCGGCCAGCTCGAGCCGCGGGACGTCATTGCGAAAGAACGCATCGACGTGCCCGCCCTCGAGGTACCCGAGCACGTACGCGCGCGTGCGATCGAAGACCCGCGACAGCGCCAGGCCGATCCGATCGCTCGCCACGCGCTCGAGATCGCCGAGCACGTCCACGCCGAGCGCCGCGCCCATCGCCCGCGCTGCGGCCTCACCCGTCCGGCTCCGCGCGAGGAGATCCGTCGCGACCCGCGCGCGACCGCCCTCGATCGCCGCCTCGAACCCGGACGACAGCAGCGCCACGAGGTAGTCGCGATCCGCCGCCGTCGCGCTGTGGGCCGCGAACGGCAGCCGCCGCGGCCGCACCAGGTCCAGCACCTCGCGCGCGGCGCGCCGGTAGAGCAGGACCGTGTGCTCCGACAGCGCCTTGCGCTCCGCGATGACCGTCTCCAGCGTGAACCGCCGCGCGCTCGCCGTCAGATCGTCGCGGGCCACCCGCGCCGCCGCGGCCGCTTCTTCTGCGCGCCCGCGCGACGCGGCGATGACGGCGCTCGCCTCGGCCGTGACGTTGCGCAGGATCCGCGCGCACGCGTCACGCTTGAGCTGCCTCGCCTGCGCGAAGAACCGCTCCTCGAGGGCGCCCGTCAGCGCGCGCCAGTTCCCATCGCCGTCTTTACACGCCGGATCGCGCTTCCACGCGAGCGCCCGCCGCGCCGACACCGGCACGATCGTCTCCACCAGCTCGCCGAGCTCGCCCGTGATGAACGTGATCACCTCGGCCGTGTCCTCGGCCGTCAGCTGATCCGCCTTGTTGAGCACGCCCAGCACGCGCTTGCCCTCGGCCTGGATGGACGCGAGCGCCTTCTTCTCGCTCGCCTTGCCGCCCTGCGACGCCGTGAACACCCACACCACCGCGTCCGCGCGCGCGATGAACGCCCGCGCCGTGGCCTCGTGCTCGGGCTGGATCGAGTTCAAGCCCGGCGTGTCGACGATATGAATCTTCTCGAGCTGGGGCAGCGGCACCAGGATCTCGACCCGCTCGATCGCGCTCGCGGCGGCCGGCGTGAGCGCGCGCAGGTGCGCCATCAGCGCGTCCCAGCCGAGCTCGAGGGCCGTCCCGTCGCGCGCCACGATGCGCCCGCCGCGCTCGCGGCCGTAGCGCACCACGTTGATCGTCGCGGTCGTCGGCGTGATGCCCGTCGGCGCCACGTCGGCACCGATGAACGCGTTGACGAACGATGACTTGCCGCTCGAGAACTCGCCCATCACCGTCACGAGCAGCGGCGAGTCGAGGTTACCGGCCGCGCGCGCCACGTCGCCGACGAAGTGCCCGAGCTCGCGCCGGCTCGCCATCACGTGCTCGACGTAGCGCGCCAGCTCCGCGATGTCCGGCGACGCCGGGGCCGGCACCTCGGCCGCCCGCGCATCGGCGAGCAGCTGCCGCGCCCGCGCGTGGTGCGGCGCCACCCGCAGCGCGGCCAGCGCGCAGGCGGCGGCCCGGCCCGGCTCGTGACCCCCGAGCGCGAGCTGCGCGAGGAGCACGTGCGCGTCGACGTCATCGCGCGCGGCGGCGAGGTCGAGGTACGTCCGCGCGTCCTGCGGCTGCGTGGCCATCATCGCCGCGCCGCGCGCGACCAGCGCCCGCACGTCATCCGGCGCGCGCGCGAGCAGATCGTTGCCCCACGCGAGCTCGCGCGCCGCGTCGCCCGCTGCGATCGCCGTGTCCACCGCCGCGCGCAGCACCTCGAGCACCACGTCCCCGGCGCCGAGGACGCGGTCGTAGCTCGCGAGCGCCGCGTCGAGGTTACCGATCGACCGGTGCGCCGACGCGATCCGCGCGTGCACGTCGATCCGCTTCGGCTCGAGCTGCAGCGCCTCGAGATAGAACCCGTGCGAGCGCACCGCGTCCGCCGCCGCGAGCGCCGCGTCGCCCTGCGCGATCAGCACGTCGAACCGCAGCGCCTGATCCAGCGGTGAGGCCGCCGCATCCCCGAGCCGCGCCCGCGCCGCCGCGAGCCTCGCCTCCGCCAGCGCCGGCGTGCCCTCGATCAGCGCGAGGCGACCGAGCGCGTACAGCGCCATCGCGGGCGCGGCATCGGCCGGCGACGCGACGCGCTCGAGGTGCCGCAGCGCCTCGTCGTACGGCCCGCCGTCCGCGACCAGCGCCTCGCCGAGCTGCGCGCGCGCGTCCACGTCCGCGCCGTCCTCGGCCACCGCCTTGCGCAGCTCGCGGATCGCCTTGTCGAGATCGCCGCGCCGCCGCCACGCGACGCCGAGCCCGCGGTACGCCGCGGCCAAAATCTGCCGGTCGCCGGCCGCCTCCGAAATCGCCCGCCCGAGCGGCGCGATGGCCGGCTCGTAGCTGCCGAGCACCACCAGCGCGAGCCCCAGCCCGACGAGCCCGGCTGGATCCCCGGGCCGCGCCGCGACCGCCTTCTCGAACGCCGCGCGCGCGCGCAGCGGCTCGCGGGCCGCCATCAGCGCCTCGCCGAGCTCGATCAGCGCCTGCCCGTGATCGGGCTTCGCGCGGAGCAGCGCCTCGAGGACCTCGATGGCCTGCGGCAGCTTGCCCTCGCTGACGAGCTGCCGCGCCGACACGAGCTGGTCGCGGTAATCGTCGAGCACCAGCCCGTCGGCCAGGTCGTTGATCCGCCGCTCGAGGCGCGACCACAGAGACATGCCGCGAGCTTACCCGTTGCCGGACGGCAGTTCTTCGGGCGCCGGCGCGCCGCCGCCGAGATCCGTGGCGCCCGGGGGCGTCCAGATCCCCGTCCGCAGCTCGCGCAGCGCCGCCCTCGCGGCCACGACCTGGGCGATCTGCGCGGTCGTCGCCGAGCGCAGCGAGTCGATCTGGCTGCCGCGGTCCCGCCGGTCGCTCATCGTGCGGTCGAGGATCTCGCTGATGCCCTTGTAGAGCGTGTTGCCGGCGTTCGAGACGAACTCCGACAGCCGCTTCGCGAAGTCATCGATGCAGCGATCGAAGTGCGGCTTCATCGCCTCGGCCGCGTTCAGGATCGCGGCGGGGACCTTCTCCTTCGCCTGGACGCGGATATCGCCCGCGATCTTCGACTTCAGCATGATCGCGAGGATCGGGGCGGCCAGCGTGAGGAGCCCGCCCGCGAGCACGTTGACGAACAGCATCACGCTCGTGCCGAGCGCGCCGACCGCGTAGATGCCGACGTCGTACTTGAACGAGTCGACCGTGATCTCGACCTTCGTGTCGCCCGGCCCGAAGCGCTCGGCGAGCGTCGCGGCGGCCGCGGCCACGTTCTCGTTCGTGATCGTGATGACCTCCTCGGCGAGGTGCTCGAGCATCGCGGCGAGCTTCGCGCCCTCGACCTCCGCCCACTCCTTGAACTTGTCCTCGATGAACGTCGTCAGGTACGTCTTGACGTCGTCGGCGTCGACCGCGTCGATCTGCGCTGGCAGGTGCGCGACGAACGTCTTCGCGAACGCCTCGAGGTCGAGCCCGATCTGCGCCTTGATCGACTGCGCGTCGGCGTCGATGCGGATGTGCAGCTCGTCGAGCTTGCGCTTGCTGGTGTCGAGCTGCTCGCGCACCTGCGCGATGCGGTGCTCGAGCTCGCCGAGATCCATGCCGTACGCGTTGAGGCGCACGCCGAGGTTGTTCTCGACGTAGCCGGCCGTGCGCGCCGCGTCTGCCGCCGCGTTGTCGAGGATGACCTGGGCCCGGTCGCGCGCGAGGAACGTCTCGAGGTACGAGACGAGCTCCGGCATGCCGCTGTTCGGATCCTTGGTCTTCGCCCAGTCCTTGGCCGACAGCGGGAACAGCACGGGCTCGGCCGCGAGGGCTGCGACCCCGGTCTTCACGTAGTCGATCACGGCGAGCCGCTCGTCGGGCGACAGCATGTCCATCTTGCCGAGGACGAAGATCAGCCGGTCGCGCGCGCTCTCGAGCACGCGGCTCCGCAGGAACTCGCGCTCGCTGTCCTTGAGCGCCTGGCCCGCGTCGAGCAGGAACACGACCGCGTCCGCGCGCGGCACGTAGCCGTACGTGACCTCGGCGCGCTGCTCGTTGAGGTCGTTGACGCCCGGCGTATCGACGAGCACCACGTGGTTCTGCAGCAGCGGCGACGGATAGCCGAGCTCTACGTACGCGACCTCGGTGGCGTGGCCGCCGGCGACCGTGACCCACTCCTTGAGCTGCGTCGGCTCGAGGCCCTTGCTCTCGCCGGACGTCAGCACCACGCGCGCCGTCGGGGTCGGCGCGTAGACGACGTGGTTGATCGACGCCGTCGTCGGCGTGATGCCGGTCGGCAGGATGTCCGCGCCGAGGAGCGCATTGACGAACGTGGACTTGCCGTGGTTGAACTCGCCGAGCACGACGAGGTGGAACCGCTCGCTCTCGAGCTTGGGGATCCGCGTCGTGCGGATGTCGCGCGCGAGGGTCACCATGCCGACGGCATCCGCCACCTCGGCGAGCTGCTGGAACCGCGCGATGATCTCGCGCTTCGCTTGCTTGTGAGATTCGAGAAGGATCATGGGCGTCTCCGGGCTCAGAACACGCTGATCATCTCGCCGACCTGCTTGTCGACGTCGGGCATGCTGATCTTGCCCGTGGGATCCTGGCCGCACAGCGACGCGTAGAGCGCCGAGTCCGCGAACAGCCGAAGGGCCGCGATGCGCTTGGCCGTGTTCGGGTGGCTCTGGAAGAGCTCGCGGTACTTGCCACCGAACGCCTTCTTGGCGTCGGGCGGGTTCTTGAGGTAATCGGCCGCATCGAAGGCGGCGCCGGCTCCGATGCCCGCGGAGGTCTTCACGATCTGCGTCAGCGTCTTGTCGAGATCGCGGGAGGCGAGCAGCGCGGCCCGGTCGCACGTGACCTCGGCCCGCCGCCCCCACGCCTGCAGCGTCATGATCGCGGGCTGGATGATCCAGCGCACGAAGAACGCGGCGGAGTGCGACAGGTAGTAGAGCGCCGTCGCGTAGAAGATATGGAAGTTCTGGATGTGGCCGAGCTCGTGGCCGATGGCCGCGACCAGCTCCTTGTCGTCGAGCTGGGCGGCGAGGGCGAGGTCGACCACCAGGTGCGGTGAGTCGTCGGTGCCGAGCGCGCGGATGCCGACCGCGGTCTCCGGCATCCCGAAGATGATGGGCATGCGAACCCGGAGGTTCGCGCTCGCCATCTTCGCCGCCTCGTGCACACGACCGAGGACCTTCTGGTACCGGTCGTCCGTCGGCTTGGCCGACTTCTCGAGGAGCTCGGTGCGCGCGCTGTCGCGCCAGAGCCGGGTGGTCGCCTCGAGGGCGATCGTGACAGGGCGCGCCATCTGCAGCGTGCGCCGGAATGCGCGCTCGCCGCCGTACGCATACGCAGCACCCTCGCGGGCTTGCTGCTCCATCGCCCCACGGCGCGCCGCGAGCCAGCGCGCGAAGTCGAAGTCGACGCCTACCGACATGCGTGGACTATGACACTACGCGGCGCGGCGAGCGATCTTGCGGCGGGCGATTGCCAGAAAGGCGAGGCCGACGAGCACGGCGAACCACAGGGTCGCTAGCCGGGTGAGGAGGGTGGCGCCGATCGCCGTGGCCCGCTCGACGTGGGCGGCGCCGCTCACCAGCAGGAGCGTCATCCCACCCTCGGTGACCCCTAGCCCTCCGGGCAGGAACGACAGCGCGCCCGCGATCGTCGTCGCGGCATAGATGACAAACGCGAGGCCGATGTCGCAGTGCGCGCCGGGAAACGCGTTGATGATGAGGCCGAAGCCCAGGCACTCGCAGGCCCAGGCCGGCACGGCGATCGCGGTCGCGGCGAGCAGGGTCGTCGGGCCGCAGAGGCTCGCGAGGCTCGCGTACATCTCCAGGAGCGGCGCGCGCAGCCGACGGAGGCGGGCCGGGCGGGTGACGAGGTCGACGAGCCAGCGCGTGGGGCGCGGCCAGGCGAGGAGCGCGAGGCCAAAGCCGATGAGGCCGGCGGCGCCGAGGACGAGCGTGGTCTGCACCCCGTAGAGCGCGACGCCCACGACGGCGACGAGGAGCAGCGCGATGAGATCCGTGACGCGCTCGGCGACCACGACCGGCGCGGTCCGCGTGACGGCGACGCCGTGCAGCTCGCGGAGGAGGTAGCTCTTGACCAGCTCGCCGAGCTTCGCGGGCGTGATCGCGAGCGAGAGGCCGGAGCCGAAAACGATCGCGCTGTCCCCGGTGGGGACACGCACGTCCTGGTGGCGCAGATAGAGTTGCCAGCGGACGAAGCGGAGCGCGTAGTTCGTGGTGGCGAGGGCCAGGGTCGCCGCGAAGGCCCACCAGCCGAAGCCGCCGAGCCGGTCCCCGAGCTGGCCGAGATCGCCGGCGAGCGAATACGCCCCGATCGCCACGATGACGAGCACGACAAGCCATGGCAAGGAGCGACGGGACAGCGCCACGCGCCCACGATCCCCGGCCCGCCCGGCGCCGTCAATCTTGGATGCCCGGGGATGTCTTGACCGCCCACGACGCACCGCCGTACCGTCGGGCATGAGCAAGGGCAACGGCGTGCGCATCCTGGTGGTGGACGACGATCCCGAGATCCTCGCGATGCTGAGCGCCCGGCTCGCGAAGCGCGGCTACGAGATGTCGACGGCGAGCGACGGCAACGACGCGCTGGCGCTCGCGCGCAAGGCGCTGCCGGACGTGATGCTCCTCGACGTGATGATGCCGGGCAAGTCGGGCTGGGAGGTCGCGCGGGAGCTGAAGAAGGATCCGAAGACGCAGAAGATCAAGATCGTCATGGTCAGCGCCATCGGGCCGACGAACGAGATCACCTCTCCGATCTACGGCGCCGACGCGCACATCGACAAGCCGTTCGAGTTCGAGGACCTCGAGCGGATCATCAGCGGCCTGCTCGTCGCGTAGCTCAGCCGCCGGACGCGAGCTTCGCGGCCTTCACGGCCCAGCTGTTCTTCGCGTCGACCATGTTCTTGATGCGCGCGAGCTTCTGGCGCGCGGACTTGTTATCGGAGTCCCACTCGTCGACGGCGGCCTGATACAGCACGCCCGCCTTCTGCGACAGCGTCGCGCGGATCGAGGCCGTGCTCTCCTTGCCCTGGCCGGCGGCCTCGGCGACGCGGACCGCGCCATACGCATCCTCGAAGCGCTCCTTCGCCATGTACGCGATCGCCGCCTTCGGAGCGACCTGGCCCATCCGGTCCTGGAGGTCGCTGACCCACTGGCCGCCGGCCGCGCGATCGAAGCTCGCGGCGGACTGCAGCGCGAGGTACGCGTCGATCGGGCGGGTGCCAGGCGCGGTGCCGACCGAGTACGCCTTGTTCAGGTTGTCGTACGTCGCGGCGAGCGAGCGTAGATCCTTGGCGTCCTCGGCGCCAACGCTCGCGAGCCCGGCGCGGATCGCCTTGGCCGCGTCCCCGAACTGGCGCTTCTGATAGAGCGCGTCGCCCCGCGCGCGCACGGCGGCGGCGTCGCCCGCGTGTTTCGGCGTGGACACCGGGGGATCCGGGTCGACGTGCGGGGCGGGCGTCGGGGTCGGGGTGTGCGCCGCGATATGCGGGGCCGGGGTCGGGGTCGGGGTGTGCGTCGGCGCGGGGGGCGTCGGCGGATGCGCGACCGGCGCGGGCGTCGGGGCCGGCGGCGCGATGCGGACCTGCTGCACCGGGGGCGTCGGCGCGGGCGCGACCGGGGTGACCGGGCCGGGCGGCGGCGCGGGGGGGGTGACCTTGACCTGCGGGGCAGGGGGCGGCGTGACGACCGGGGCCGGCTTCGACGCGACGGGCGCCGGCGCGGGCGGCTTGATCGGCGTGACCGTCGGCGCGACGCCCACGGTCGGCGGCGGCGGCGTGGTGTCGAGCTCGCCGCTCTCGCCGTGCTTGATGATCGCGATCGTCACGGCCGCGGCGAGGAGCGTCAGGGCCGCGCCGCCGACGATCAGCTTCACGCGCCGGGAGATCTCGAAGCCCGGCGCAGGCGCGGCGGGAGGCGCGAACATCGGCGCGGGCATGCCGCCGAACGGCGTCGGTGACACGTGCGCCGTCGACGGGTCGTTGCGCCCGTTCGCCATCGCGTCGACGTACATCCCCTGCGGCGATGGCGGCTGCGCGTAGTACGGCTGCGGCGCCGATTGCTGCATCTGGGCGTGCAGCGGCTGCGAGCCGGGCGGCGCCATGTGCGGCGGCAGCTCCGGCTGCGGCTGGTGCGGGAACGCGTACGCGGGCACCGGGCGACCGGGTGCGGCCTGCCCGGGCAGCGTCGTCGGCAGCATCATCGGCATGCCAGGCCCGGACAGGTTGTTCGCGAGCATGGCGTTCGCGGACATGCCGCTCGCGTCGCGCAGGAGCTGCGGCTGCATCGAGTCCGGCATCATCGTCACCGCGAGCGCCGGGTTCATCGGCCCCCGGCCCGCCATCTGGGGCAGCGGCATCGTCGACATCGGCTGCAGGCTGTCGCCCATGCGGCCATCGAGGTACGCCGGCATCGGCGGCTGCGTCGGCGCACGATGCGAGAGGACGCGCGGCGGGGGCAGCGGCGCGGCGTACGCCGGGGCGCCCGTGTTGGTCCGCTGCCGCACCGGCGGCGGCGGCGGCATCGTCTTGGGCCGCATCGGCGGCGCGTACGGCGGGACCGGCGACTGCAGCGCATCGAGGGCCGGCAACGGCTTACCGGCGACCGTCGACGGCTCCTCTTCTTCATCCTCGACATCGACGGAATAGCTGGCGGCACGCGGCGCGATCGGCTGCGGGAGGTCGAAGCGGAACGTCGTGTTGCCGATCTCGATCGAGTCCCCGCTCGCGAGCTTGTACGGATGATCCTCGATGTTGCCGTTGACGACCGTGCCGTTGCCCGAGCCGCGATCGGCGACGTGCCACCTGCCGCCATCGGCGCGCAGGTCGAAGTGCTTGCGCGAGACCGCGATGTCCGTGAGCACGAAGTCGTTGTCGATCGCGCGCCCGACGGAGTACGTCTTGCCCGCGATGACCTCGATCTCCTGTCCGACGTCGTTGCCTTGCGTCACCACGAGGCGACCGTGCGGCACGTCCGCGAGGTTCACGTCGGGGCCCGCGTACCCGTTGGCCGGCGGCGACATCATCGCGAGCTGCGCGTTCGCGCGCTGATCGTCGACGGTGGGCTCCTCGATGTTCGTCGCGCTCGTCGACGTGATCCCCGTGAAGTTGTTGTTCGCGCGTCCACGCGGCACGACCGCCGGCACGGGCTGCTCCGTGCCGAGCGCCCTTAGCTTCTCGGCGACCTCGCCTTGCTCGACGGTGGTGCTCGCTTCGTCTTCCCAGCCCGACTCGATCGTCGTCTTCTCGTCCTCGTCGTCGTCGCCGGAGAGATCCGGCGCGACGAACACGTGAGCCTGCGCCTTCGCGACGACGTGTGCTGACACGCGTTGCGGCCCTCCAGGGTTAGCGACCCGGCCCATCCCGTAAATTGTACGGGTCACGGAGTAATCGATCAATGACAGCGCCCCAACGCTGTCCTACCTTTCCCCTCATGTTGATCGATCGCGTACATGGCAACTCCGTCGAGCGAATCGACCTGGTCCCCAGCAAGATCATTGGCATCGGACAGAATTACCGGGCCCACGCCGCCGAGATGGGCAAAGGCGTCCCGGAAGAGCCGCTGATGTTTTTGAAGCCGCTGTCCTCTTTGTTGCCGGACGGCGGGTCGATCGAGCGGCCCGCCGGCTACGAGCGAGTCGATTTCGAGGGCGAGCTGGGCGTGGTGATCGGCAAGCGCGCGAGCCGCGTGACGCGCGCGGACGCCTTGTCCGTGGTCATGGGCTTCACGTGCGTGAACGATGTCAGCGTGCGGGAGCTGCAAAAGAAGGACGGGCAGTGGACGCGCGCGAAGGGCTTCGACACGTTCTGCCCGCTCGGGCCGCGCATCGTCGTCGGGCTCGACCCGGCGGCGCTCCGCCTCGTGACGCGCGTCAATGGCGCGGTGCGGCAAGACTCGGCCACGGCGGATCTGATCTTCGACGTGCCCGCGCTCGTGGCGTTCTGCAGCGCGCACATGACGCTCGAGGTCGGGGACGTGATCTCGACGGGGACGCCGTCGGGCGTCGGGAACCTCGCTGTCGGCGATGTGGTCGAGGTCGACATCGCAGGGATCGGGATCCTGCGCAACACGGTCGTCGCGCGGCCGGCCTGATCCGCCGATGATCGTCGTGGGGCTCGGCGGGAACATGGGCGGCGAGGTCGCCGTGCGCTCACGGTTCGTCGCCGCGCGGGCCGCGTTGTACGAGCTGGGGACGGTGCGCTGGTCGAAGCTGTACCGGACAGCGGCCATCGGCCCCGCGCAGCCGGACTACCTGAACGCCGCCGTCGGGGTGCGCTGGGGGGACGCGCAGCCGGGCGAGGTCCTCGCAACCGTGCTCGAGATCGAGCGCCTGCTCGGGCGTGACCGCCGCGCCGAGGAGCGCTGGGGACCGCGCGCGATCGATCTCGATATTTTGTGGTGGGCCACGCCGAGCGGGGCGGTCGCCGACGGGCGGAGGTCTCGGCGCGAGGTGGTCCTCGGAAGTCGGGTTGTCCGGCAACCGGACTTCGAGGTCCCCCACCCACGGTTGCGCGAGCGGCGGTTCGCCCTGTTACCGTTGCTCGATCTGATCTTCGACTCGGAGCTCGTCGCGGCCGAGGCGACCCTGCACGCTCAGCGCGTGGAGCTCGTCGCGCCGACCTGGTGAGGAACGCCCTGCCACCAGCGCCGCACCTGGTCGAGCGCCGAGGTCCGCGGCAAGCCGGCCGGGAGCGTCGCGAGGAACGTGCGCCCGTATGCGCGCGTGACGACGCGCGGATCGAGGATCGCGACGATGCCGCGGTCATCGCGCCGGCGGATGAGCCGGCCGAAGCCCTGCTTGAGGGCGATCGCGGCCTGGGGGAGCTGGATCGCGCCGAACGGATCGCCGCCGGCCTCCTCGCACGCGGCCATGCGCGCGGCGACGAGCGGATCGGTGTGCGGCTGGAACGGCAGCTTGTCGATCACGACGAGGCTGAGCGCGTCGCCCGGGACGTCCACGCCCTCCCAGAACGAGCTCGTGCCAAACAGCACGGCGCCGGGCGTCGATCGGAAGCGCTCGATCAGCGCGCCGCGCGGGGCATCGCCCTGCACGAGCTTCGGGTACGGCGTGCCCGCGAGGCGCTGGGCGGCGTCGCGCAGCGCGCGGTGCGACGTGAACAGCAGAAATGCTCGCCCCTTCGTCAGCGCGAGCAGCTCGATCGTGCGCGCGGCGGCGGCGGCCGAGAAGCCATCGCCGCCGGTCGGCCCGCCGGCGCCGGTCTCCCTCCGTCGCGGCCCCGGCTCGGGCAGATCACGCGGGACGTAGAGCAGCGCCTGGCGCGCGTAGTCGAAGGGCGACGGCACGAGGAGCTCGTCGCAGGTCGCGGCGTCACCGAGGCCGAGGCGCATCCGCGGGTACGTGAAGTCGTTCGCGGTTGCGAGCGTCGCCGAGGTGAAGATCGTCGTCGGGCCGGCGTCGAGAATGTGCCGGCGCATGAGCGCGGCGACGTCGATGGGCGAGACGGCGAGCGTGGTGGCGGTCGGCCGCACGCTCCCCCAGTAGACGTGGCCCGGCAGGCGCTGCTCGGCCACGGACGCGAGGTCATCGCGCAGCTCGCGGGCCCGGCGGGCGAGGCCGGCGAGCGCGGCGCGAGGCCCGGAGTCCGCGTCCCCTTCCTCGTCGGGCGGCGGCTCGGCCTCCGCGGCCGCGACGCGCGCGAGCTCCTCGAGCGCCGTGTCGAGCCGGAACCAGGCGGCCTGCCGCTCGGCGTGGTCGAAGAGGCCGGGCGGCAGCGGGATGCGATCGGCTGTCCCCATCTCTGCCGCGAGCGCGGCGCGGACCTGGCCGAACAGCGCGACGCCGGCGCGCTCGACGGTGTAGATGACGTCATCGGCCCCGTGCCCGGTCCACAGCGGCATGCGGGCGAGCGCGAGGTGCGCGTCGCGGACGAGCTGGGCCACGCGGTGCGTGGTGATGCGCGCGCCGAAGTGCTCGGTCGCGACGTCCTCGAGCTGGTGCGCCTCGTCGAAGATCACCGCGTCGTGCTCGGGCAGCACGCGCGCGCCGGGGGAGGCGGCGCGGAGGGCGCGATCGGCGAGGTAGAGGTGATGGTTCACGAGCACGAGCTGCGCGGACTCGGCCGCCTTGCGCGCCTGGGTCACGAAGCAGCGCTCGAAGTACGGGCAGCGCGGGCCGATGCGCGCGTCGGGGGTGGTGGTGACCTCGCTCCACAACGGCGCGTCCTCGGCGAGCCACTCGACCTCGGCGCGGTCGCCGGTCGCGGACTCCTCGGCCCAGGCGGCGAGCGCGGCGACGCTGGGATCCTTGGGCGAGCGCGCGGACAGCTCGGCCAGGCGCCGGCGACAGATGTAGTTCGCGACGCCCTTGAGCACGACGGCGGTGAATGGCTTCGGCAGGATCTGGCGGAGCAGCGGCACGTCGTGGCGCGCGATCTGATCCTGGAGCGCGCGCGTGCCGGTCGAGACGACGACGCGCTTGCCCGAGAGCAGGGCGGGGACGAGATACGCGAGGGTCTTGCCGGTGCCGGTGCCGGCCTCGACGAGGAGCGGGCGGTTCTCCTCGAGTGCGCGCGCGACGGCGGCGGCCATCTGCCGCTGCTCGGCGCGATCCTCGTAGTACGGGATCGTGCGGTCCAGGCCGCCGCCCGGCCCGAGGAGCGACGGCTCTTCGACGGCCGGCGCCTCGCTCATCACTTCGTGCGGCTCGCCTTCTCCGTGTGACCCGACGTGCCCTCGCGGCGCGCGAGCTCGGCGAGGACGGCGGCGAGCGGGATCTTGCGCGCGGTCAGCCCGACCATGACGTGGAACAGGAGGTCGGCCGCCTCGTGGATGACCTTCGCGTCGGGTCCCCCGGGTAGCTCGGCGGCGAGCTCCCCGGATTCTTCCGCGATCTTCGCGAGGATCTTCGGCATGCCGGCGTCGAGGAGCGAGCGCGTATAGCTCTTCTCGGGCGTGGCGGCGTCCCGGCGGGCGGCGAGGGTCGCGTCCAGGCGCTCGAGGACCGTGGCCGGCATGTCGCCGTCGTCGTCGGGGAGATCTTCGCGGCCGAAGAAGCAGGTGCGCGTGCCGGTGTGGCAGGCGGGGCCGGCGCAGCGGACCTGAGCGAGGACGGCGTCGCGGTCGCAGTCGAGGCGGAGCTCGACGAGGGCGAGCGTGTGGCCCGACGTGGCGCCTTTCTTCCAGAGCTGCTGGCGCGACCGGGACCAGAACGTGACAAAGCGCGTCTCGCGGGTGATGCGGAGCGCGTCTGCGTTCATCCAGGCGAGCATGAGCACCGTGCCGCGGTCGGCGTCCTGGACGATGCAGGGAACGAGACCGTCAGCAGTCCAGGCGGGCTCGAGCATGCGAGACGGAGATTAGCCGAGATTGACCGCCAAGCCGCCAGGAGCGTCAAGCCGAAGCCAAGGTCGGAACGATGAGGGATCGAACCCTCGGCTCCGACCTGGGCTCCGGCATGGCGGCATGGCGGCTCGGCGGCTCGTCCGGGGCGAGGCCTACACCCGGATCGGCAGGCCCAGGCGCGCCAGGTGCGCCTTGGCCTCGCGGATCGTGTGCGTGCCGAAGTGGAAGATGCTCGCGGCCAGCACGGCGTCGGCCCCGGCGCGCAGGCCCTCGGCCAGGTGGTCGAGCGTGCCCACGCCGCCGCTGGCGATGACAGGGATGCTCACGGCGCCCGCCACGGCGGAGATCAGCTCCAGGTCGTAGCCCGTGCCCGTGCCGTCACGGTCCATGGACGTCAGCAAGAGCTCGCCGGCCCCCCGGTCCGCCACCTCGCGACACCAGGCGAGCGTGACGAGCCCCTCGGCGTGGCGGCCGCCGCCGCTGAAGACGTGGCCCGCCCGCGAGTCGACGGCCACCACGATCGCCTGGCTGCCGAAGCGCGCCGCGATCTCCTCGATCAACGCGGGTCGGCGGATCGCGGCCGTATTCACCGCGATCTTGTCCGCGCCCGCCTCGAGCAAGCGCTCGGCATCCGCCACGCTCCTCACGCCGCCACCGACGGTGAGCGGGGCGAACACCGAGTCTGCCGTCCGCGCGACCACGTCCACCAGCGTCGAGCGGCCCTCCGGCGCAGCCGAGATATCGAGGAAGCAGATCTCATCGGCGCCCTGCGCGTCGTACGCGGCCGCTTGCTCCACGGGGTCTCCCGCGTCACGCAGCTCGACGAAGTGGATGCCCTTGACGACGCGGCCGTCCTTCACGTCGAGGCACGGGATGATCCGGCGCGCGACCGTCATGGCGCCCCTCCGTGGCACACGCGCGCGGCCGCGGTCACCGTGAAGCGCTTGTCGTACAGCGCGCGCCCGACGACCACAGCCCGGCAGTCGCGGGCGCGCAGCTCCTCGAGATCCGCGAGCGACGCCACGCCGCCCGACGCGATCACCATGCACCCGACGGCGCGTTGCAGCTCGACCGTCGCCTCGACGTTGGGCCCGCCGCGCAGGCCATCGCGCGCGACGTCGGTGTAGAGCAGGCCCGCGGCGCCCCACCGATCCGCCTGCTGCCCGAGCTCGATCGCGGTGACATTCGATGCCGCCGTCCACCCGGCGACCGCGACCACGCCATCGCGCGCGTCCACGGCCACGATGATCCGCCCGGGGTGGGCGCGGCACGCCTCCTCGACAAAGGCCGGGTCGCGCACCGCCGCCGTGCCGAGCACCACGTGGGCCGCGCCGACCGCGAGCACGGCCGCGAGGGCCGCGCGGTCACGCACGCCGCCGCCGACCTCCACCGGGATCGGCGAGGCCGCGATGATCGCGGCGAGCAGCGCGTGCTGCCGCGCCTCGCCGAACGCGCCGTCCAGATCGACCACGTGCAGCCGGTCCGCGCCTCCGCGCGCGAGCTCCGCGACGAGCTCGACCGGGTTCGCGTGGAACTCCGTCGCGCGGTCGCGCTTGCCCTCCTCGAGGCGGACGGCGCGGCCGCCGAGGAGATCGATGGCAGGAAAAAACTGCACGGTGGTTAGGCGTCCCGCCTCGCACGTAGGCCCGCGCCCGCCGGCGCGAGCCCCGCTCCGCTGGGGCTGGCCTGGACGAAGTTGCGCAGGATCTGGAGCCCGACCGCCTGGCTCTTCTCCGGGTGGAACTGACACGCGAACAGCGCCTCGTGCCGCACCGCCGCGCAGATCGTCTCGCCGTGCGACGTCGTCAAGAGCGCCGGCCCCGGCGGCTCCGCGCGGTACGAGTGGTCGAAGTAGACGTACGCGCCGTCGGGGATCCCCGCCAACATCGGGTCGTCACCGGCGCGCGCGAGCTGGTTCCACCCGATGTGAGGCACCTTGATCGCCCGCTCCGTCGGCCGCAGCTTCGTCACGCGCCCCGCGAGCACGCCCATCCCGGCCACGTCGCCCTCCTCGCTGTGCTCGAACAACACCTGCATCCCGAGGCAGATCCCGAAGTAAGGCGCGCCGGCTGCGATCCGCTCGCGCAGCACGTCGCCGAGCCCGCGCTCCACGAGGCCGCGCATGAACACCCCGAACTGCCCCTGTCCGGGCACGACCAGCTTGTCCGCTCGCCGGACAACCTCGGGGTCGCGCGTGACCGCCACGTCGCCGCCGACGTGGGCGAGCGCCCGCGCCACCGACCGCAGGTTCCCCGAGCAGACGTCGACGACCGCGATCAAGTGGTCAGCGTGCCCTTGGTCGACGGCACCGCGCCCTCGAGGCGCGGGTCGATCCGCGTCCCGGCATCGCACGCCCGCGCGAACGCCTTGAACACGCACTCGATGACATGATGGGCGTTGCCGCTCTCGAGGACATGGACGTGCAGGTTGCACGGCGCGCGCGACGCGAACGCGGCGAAGAACTCCTTCGCGAGCTCGCAGTCGAAGTCTCCGACCCACTTGCGCTCGAGGCCGAGCACCTTCCACACGAACGCCGGACGTCCGCAGAAGTCGACGGCCACCGTGGAGAGGACCTCGTCCATGGGCAGGGTCGCGCTGCCGTAGCGCACGAGCCCGGCGCGATCGCCGAGCGCCTTTTGAAAGGCATCTCCGAGCACGAGGCCGATGTCCTCGACGGTGTGGTGCGCGTCGATCTCGGTGTCACCGGTCGCCTGCACCGACAGGTCGAAGACGCCGTGGCGCGCGAACGCCGTCAGCATGTGCGACAGGAACGGCACGGGCGTCGCGATCGTGTGCTGGCCCGACCCATCGAGGTCGAGCTCCAGCGCGATCTGCGTCTCCCGCGTCTTCCTCTCGATCGACGCGCGACGCGCCATGCCTTCTTGTATCAGCCCCCCACCGATCGTACAACGATCCCATGGGGATCCGTTCACTCGTCATGAGTGTCGCGCCGTCGCTGTTGCTGCTCGCCGCCTGTGGTGGAGGCCAGAAGAAGAAGCCGGTCGCCAAGCCGGTCGCCAAGCACTCGCCCGACTCCAAGCCCGTCGCGCCGGCGGAGACGGAAGCGGATCGCGAGAAGAAGCGACACGACGCCGCGCAGGCCCTCATCCCGCCGGGCACCTGCCTGCCCGCTGGCCTCAAGGATCAGGGCGCGCCCCGCCTCGAGCTCGCGGCGGTCGGCGGCGACGCCGTCCTGTGCGCCCTCGACACCGACCACTCGCGCCTCCTCGGCGCCGTCGCGTGCTGGAAGGTCGACCTCAAGACCAAGACGCTCGCGTACCAGGAGCCGGCCCCGATCCCCGGCCGCGACATCGACGTCCTGCTCGACGGTCACTGCGCCCGCGGCTTCTGCCTCCCGGCCGAGGCGAAGGTCCCCGGCGACCGCCTGGCCCACATGGCGTGGAACCTCGACGGCAGCAAGGTCGCCGTCCTCACCGGCGACGACCTCCACGTCTTCGACGGCGCGACCAAGGCGCACCAGAGCCAGTTCTCGATCCGCGGCGACAAGGGCGTGACGAGCGACCCGACGGCCGTGCACTTCGTCGGCGATGGCGTGTTCGTCGAGGCATCCGACGGCACCGCCGCCGGCGTCTGGGTCTTCAAGTCCGACGGCACGCAGGTCGGCCCGATCACCGCGCTCGGCGCCAAGGAATCGGCGCCGCCGGTCTCCACGAAGGGCGGCTCGTTCTCGATCCTCGACAAGAACCGCGTCGCGATCGCCGAGCAGGGGTTCGCGCAGACGACGACCTTCGAGATCGACAGCGGCAAGCGCTCCAAGGCGGTGCGCAAGGCGCTGCGGATCGCGTGCAAGCCGGCGGAGATCGACACCTACTGGAAGGGTGGCGACAAGGTCACCGACAAGTGCCGCGACGCGATCGAGAAGGAGATCACGCCGTGGGTCGGCGCCGATGCCATCGCGGGGCACACGAACCTGCTCGTCGTGATGCGCGGCGAGCGCACGGGCGAGCTCGCGGTCGTGGACCCGAAAACGTTGATCGAGGACAAGGGCAAGCTGATCAAGCTGCCCTGGTGTGACGGCGCCGCGGCCAAAGAGTGAGCCGCTAACCGGTCAGCGCTTCAGCTGCTGCAGCCGCTCTCGGGACGCATCGACGTCGCCCGCGGGCATCGCGCCGACGAGATCGAGCGTGGCGCGCTGCTCGGCGCCGGTCAGCTTGTCGATCGCGCTGACCTGCAGGATCCCGGATGCGTCGAGCGAGAACGTGACCTCGATCGAGGACTCGCCGCGCGGTCGTTTCGGGATGTTGTCGAGGAAGAGGTCGCCGAGGACGGTGTTGTTCTCGAGCCGTCGCGACTCGCCCTGACACACGACGATGCGCACGCTCTCCTGGCTGTCGCGCGAGGTCGTGAACAGCTTCTGCATCTCCGCGGGCACGCGCGAGTTGCGGCGGATGAGCTCCTCGCAGAACCCGGCGACCGTGCCGATGCCGAGGCCCCGTGGCGTGACGTCGAGGATGACCGGCGCGCGGCGGAGCGGCTCGGGCGCAGGTGGCGCGATCGGCACGGGGACAAACGGCGGCGGCGCGGGCGGGCGCGCCTGTTGTGGCGGCGGCGGGGGCAGCGCTTGCGGCGCGAACGGTTGCGGCACGAACGGCGGCGGGACGTAGAGCGCAGGCGATGGCGGCGGCGGGGCCTGCGGCGGGGACTGATACTGCGGCGGCGGCTGATACTGCTGCTGCGAGGGCGCCGGCTGGAATGGCGGCGGCGGCTGCGCGTACGACGGCGGCTGCGTCGGCGGGCGCAACGGCAGCGGGAGCGGCTGGGTCTGCGGCGGGAACGGCGGCGGCGCGTACGGTGCGGGCGGCGGCTGCGCTGCCATGTGCGACGGCGGCAGCGGCGGGGGCGCGCTCGGCGGCGGGGGCCGGCGGGGCGGCGGGGCCATCGGCAGCGGGGCCATCGACGGCGGCGGCGGCTGGGTGACCTCGTCGTCATCGTCGCGCGTGTCCTCGGGCGGCGGCCACGGCGCGACCGGATCTTCTTCGTCGAATGGGTTGGCCTCCGGCATCCGCGGCAGCGAGGCCGGATACGCCTGCTGTTGCGGGGGCACCATGCCGACGGACGTCGAGCCCGGCGGCCCGAGCTCGAACGCCCCGGCGTTGTTGCTCGCGGGCTCGCGGCGGGTTGCGGGCATCAGATCGACCACGCCGGCCTGGCCGACCGGCCCGACGCCAGGCGCGGTGCCGCTCGCCGGCAGATCCGTCGGCCCGACGTCGCCGGCGTGGGCATCGCCCATGCCGGCAGCGCCGCCGGAGGGCGGAGCGGTTGGATCGACCAGCATCGTCCGTGCGTCAGCGGGCGCCCGCGGCATCATCGGCTCGGTGTCCGCGGGCGAGGCGACCTGCGTCGACGCATCGGCGGGCAGCTTCGTGGGGACGCCCGCCACCGGCGTGCGCCGGTTCATCCCGGGCCGCGCCTTTGGCGGCAGGAGCGGCTTGCTCGTCTCGACACCCGGCACGCCGAACATCGTGCGGGCCGGCACTTGCTTCATCGGCGCGATGCCGGGGGCCGTCGGGCCGCCCTTCACGCGGCCGATGGGCTGCGTGGCGCCGGGGCCGTCATCGATGCGATCGATGGACGCGCCGCGGGCCGCCGCGCGCTCACCGGCGCGCAGCTCCTTGGTCCGCGTGTTCTCCTGGGGCGGGCGGACATCCGTCGACGGCTGCGCCTCGTCTCCCCACGACACGGGCATCGACGACGGTCGCTTCGCGCGCGGCTCGTCCGCGGTCGGCGTCATCACCTGGGGCTTGGTGACCGAGCCCTCCTCGCCGGCAAAGTCCGCGCTCGGGTCCTCCGCGTCGAACGCCGGCGCGACGAGCGTGGTCGCCGCGATCGCCGCCGAGACGCGCCCCGAGGGCCGCTTGGACAGCATGCGGTCGAGCGAGGTCGCTTGCAGCGCCGCGCCCGCCGCCACCGCCTCCTCGGGCGACACATCCGTGCGCGGCGCCTTCGCAAAGAACTTGCTGACCTGGTCGCGGACGTACGGGATCTTGGTCGTGCCACCGACGAGGATGATGTCGTCGATCGCGTCGATCTGGAGGCCGGCGAGGTCGAGCGCCTCCTGGCAGACCGGGAACGTCTTGTCGATGATGTCGGAGACCTGCGAGACGAACTCGTCGCGGGAGACCTCGATCTGCAAGTTCAGCGGCGCGCCGCGCGGACCATAGGCGATCTCGTCGATGCGCACGACGGCACGCGACCGCCGCGACAGCTCGATCTTGGTCTGCTCCGCGACCGCGCGGAGCCGCATCATCGAGACCTCGTTGGTCCGCAGGTCGATGCGCGTCTCTTGCAGGAAGCGCTCGACCATCTTGTCGACAAGCCGCTCGTCGAGATCGTCACCGCCGAGGAACGACTCGCCCGCCGTGCCGAGCACCTCGTAGACCTGGTCGTCGAGCCGGAGCAGGGTGATGTCGAACGTCCCGCCGCCGAAGTCGTAGACCGCGATGATCTGCTTGAGCGACCGGCTGTGGCCGTAGGCGAGCGCGGCCGCCGTGGGCTCGTTCAGCACGCGGACGATGGTCAGGCCGGCGATCGCGCCCGCCGTCGCCGTGGCCGAGCGCTGCGCGTCGTTGAAGCTCGCGGGCACCGTCACGACGGCGCGGCTGATCTCACCGTCGAGCTGCACGGCCGCGAGGTTGCGGACGTGGTCGAGGATGATCGCGGAGATCTCCGGGACGGCGAACTCGCCGCCGCGCGTCGAGATCATCGGCATCTGGTTCGCGCCCTCCTTGATCACGAACGGTGACCGCGCCTTCGCGGTCTGGACCTCGGGGGCGCCGAACGGGCGGCCGATCAGGCGCTTGACCGAATAGATCGTGTTCTGCGGGTCGATGACCTTGCGCTGCTTGGCCGCCGCGCCGACCACGACGCCGCCGCTCGGGTGGAACGAGACCACGGACGGATGGATCTTGTACCCGGCCTCGTCGGACAGGATGCGGACGCCACCGACGCCATCGGCGTGCGCGACGACGGTGTTCGACGTCCCCAGATCGATGCCGACGATGGGATCGTTCACTCGGGCCTACCGTAGCCGTGGTCGGGGAGCGATTCCACGATTCCGTCATACCAGCGTTCGAGGCTCCGCCGAAACGGCCACATCCAGCCATACGAGGCGCCCGTGAATTGCTCGATGACGTAGTCCCGATACGCCGGGCCGCGGACATGTGCGGTCCCCCAGACCTCCGCCGCGGCCCGCACGCTCTCCGCGTAGGCCTCCTTCTCGAAGTGGGCCCGGCACCACGCGAGGCCCATCGGCAGCGGGAGCAGGAGGTACGCCAGCGCCATGCCCGGCCGCGTCCACGTGCGAAATTGCCGCAGGTGGATCGCCTCGTGGCGGAGCGTGACGTAGCGGCGGTCGGAGGACCACTCGTCCCAGTCCGAGGTCACGTAGACCGTGTTGCCGATCGTGGTCTGGAACGAGTCCAGGTACGTCGTCATGCGGCCGAACGTGAGCACGCGGAGCGCGGTGTCGATCGCGCGATGGAGCGGCGAGGTGTCCTTGCGCACGACGCGGAACCGGGGAAACTCGGCGCGCAGGGCGTCGACGAGCGCGGCGTAGCGATCGACCACGGCGCGATGGTAGCTGGAAGCGAGAGCGCAGTTGACGGGATGAGTGCAGATCCGTAGCGTGCGGACCCGTGGCCGACCTCAGCAAGCTGAACTCGCCGCAGCGTGAGGCCGCCGCCCACGTCGAGGGTCCGCTGCTCGTGCTCGCCGGCGCCGGCTCTGGCAAGACGCGCGTCATCACGTTTCGCATCGCGCACCTCCTCGATCTCGGCGTCCCGCCCGAGGCCATCTGCGCCGTCACGTTCACCAACAAGGCGGCCGAGGAGATGCGCGAGCGCGTCGCCCACCTCCTCCACGACAAGAAGACCGCCCGCGCGCTCACGATCGGCACGTTCCACGCGCTCGGCCTCCACATCCTCAAGTCCGAGCGCCGCGCCCTCGGCATGCCGCGCGGCTTCGCGATCTACGACCAGGCCGACCAGCTCGGCACCGTGCGCGAGGCCATCCGGCACGTGCGCGACATGGGCCGCGACGGCGAGCGCAAGTTCGACGCGAAGGCCGTGCTGACGCGCATCTCGCTCGCGAAGAACCAGTTCATCGCGCCCGCCGACTTCAAGGGCAACCCCGCCGACGACTACGACGCGATGACCGCCGAGGTCTATCCGAAGTACCAGGAGATGCTCCGCTCCTGCGGCGCGTTCGACTTCGACGATCTCATCTGCGAGCCCGTGCGGCTCTGGGAGCGCGACCCCGGCGCGCGCCGCCGCTGGGCCGAGCGCTTCAAGTTCGTCATGTGCGACGAGTTCCAGGACACGAACAGCGCCCAGATCCGCCTCGTGCAGGGCCTCGTCAGCGACCACAACAACCTCGTCGTCGTCGGCGATGACGACCAGTCGATCTACAGCTGGCGCGGCGCGGACCCGACGAACATCCTGCGCTTCGACCAGATCTTCAAGGGCGCGAAGATCATCAAGCTCGAGCAGAACTACCGCTCCACGAAGACGATCCTCGACGCGGCCAACACCGTCATCGCGAACAACACGCATCGCCACGGCAAGGTGCTGTGGTCGCAGATCGCGGCCGGCGAGAAGATCACGCACGCCGTCGCGCCGACCGCCGAGGACGAGGCGAAGTGGGTCGCCATGGAGATCCGCCGCCTCCACCAGGAGGGCCGCCCCTGGGACTCGATCGCGGTCATGTACCGCTCGAACATCCAGGCCAAGGTGATCGAGGAGGAGCTGCGCACGAACGAGGTGCCGTACGTGATGTACGGCGGCCAGCAGTTCTTCGAGCGCAAGGAGGTCAAGGACCTCATCGCCTACCTGCGCGTGGCGCTGAACCCGCGCGACGACCTCGCGATCCGCCGCGTCATCAACTACCCGGCGCGCGGCATCGGCGCGGGCACGATCGAGAAGCTGGCCGAGGCCGGCAACCAGCGCGGCTCGAGCCTGTGGGACGTGCTCCGCGGCATCGCGCACGAGCCGAGCCTGCCCGGCCTCGGGCTCGACCTGCCGGCGCCCACGCCCGCCGACGAAGATCGCGACGAGGTCAACCCGCGCGCCCCGATGCCGGCGCTGGACGTCAGCCTCCAGCGCGCCGCGAAGAACGGCATCCTCGGCTTCGTCCACGTGATCCAGGAGCTCGCGGACGGGCTCGGCCACGACGTCGTGGCGGCCACGAAGGCGCTCATCGAGGACATCGCGCTCTACGACGACCTGCGCGACGCGTCCGGCAGCCAGTCCGCCGCGCAGCGCCGCATGGACAACGTCACCGGCCTCCTCGCGTCGCTCGCCCGCTTCACCGAGAAGGGCAAGGGCAAGGAGCAGCTCGGCGAGTACCTGCGCGCGCTGTCGCTCGAGTCGTCCGGGGACGACGACAAGGACAAGGACCGCGGCCCGCGCGTGGTGCTGACGACGCTCCACGGCGCGAAGGGCCTCGAGTTTCCGATCTGCTTCATGATCGGGCTCGAGGAGGAGCTCCTCCCGCACGCGCGCACGCTGCAGCCGCAGGCGACGGACGTCATCGATCCCGACCACGCGATGGACATCAGCGAGGAGCGGCGGCTCTGTTACGTCGGCATCACGCGCGCGCAGCGGAAGCTCTATCTGACGCGCGCGTGCACCCGCGTCTCGCGCGGTCGGCTCGTGCCCCGGACGCCGTCGCGCTTCCTGCTCGAGGTGCCCGACGAGCTGCTCGAGATCCGTGATCTCGGCAGCGAGGCGAAGATGAAGGTGCCCGAGGCGGAGGTCTCGAGCTTCTTCGCCAGCTTCGCCCTCGACAAGTAGCGAACCGTCGCCCGTGCTATGCCCGCGGGCATGCTGCGCAAGACGCTCCTCTCCGCGCTCCTCCTCGTCACCGCATGCAAGGGCGCGCCGTCGTCCCCCGAGGACGATCTCGGCTCTCGCACGCACGTGACCACCACCGGCTCCGGCGCGCCCCTGGGCACCAAGCCGGCGGCGCCGGATCCGACCCGGGCATTTCGCCTCGGCTTTCAGAACCCGGGCGGCATGTGGATGCCGCAGCAGATGACGCTGCCGCAGCAGCAGAAGCTGTTCCGCTCGCTCGGCGTCCAGGTCGCCGCCGCCGCGCTCGCCGATCCGCTGGCCGCGCCGCTGGCGGGCGTGGTCTCCCTCGGCGGCTGCACGGCGTCGTTCGTCTCCGGCCAGGGCCTCGTCGTCACGAACCACCACTGCGTGCAGGGCGCGCTGCAGCTCAACTCCGATCCGCAGCACAACCTCGTCGAGGACGGCTTCCTCGCCGCGACCCTCGCCGACGAGAAGCCGGCCGGCCCCGCGCAGCGCGTCCTCGTGGCGCAGGCGTTCACCGATGTCACCAAGCAGGTGCGCGACGGGCTCGACGACGTCCGGGATCCCGGCGCGCGCAAGGACGAGGTCGACAAGCGCACGAAGGCGCTCGTGGCGCAGTGCGAGAAGGACCGCCCGCAGATCCGCTGCCAGGTCTCGAGCTTCTTCCACGGCGGGCAGTTCGAGCTGATCGAGATGCTCGAGATCAAGGACGTCCGCCTCGTCTACGTGCCCGCGCGGCAGGTCGGCGACTACGGCGGCGAGGTCGACAACTGGGAGTGGCCGCGCCATACCGGCGACTGGTCGTTCTTCCGCGCGTACGTCGGCAAGGACGGCAAGCCCGCCGATCCGTCGCCCGACAACGTGCCGTACCAGCCGAAGCACTTTCTCCACGTCACGACGGCGGGCCTCCGGCGCGGCGACTTCGTGATGATCGCGGGCTACCCGGGCCAGACCACGCGCACGCAGACGGCGCCCGCCGTGCACTTCGACATCGAGACGCGCTACCCGATGCTGATCGCGTACATGACGGAGCAGTACAAGATCCTCGAGGCGCACGTCCACGACGACGGCGAGACGGGCATCCGCGCGACCACGCAGAAGCAGCGGCTGCAGAACTTTCTCGAGAAGTACCAGGGCATCCTGCAGGGCTTCGCGAAGAACCCCGAGCTGATGACGCGCAAGGATGACCTCGAGAAGAAGACCCGGGCGTGGGCGGCGGGCGAGGGCCGCGAGGCGTACGTCGCCGCGATCGACCGGCTCGAGAAGCTCGAGGCCGAGCAGCGCAAGACGGCGCAGGTCGACTACGTGCGCGGCAACGCGTTCGGCGGCTCGCAGCTCCTGCGCACGGCGATCGGGTTCGCCCGCTGGGCCGAGGAGCGCGCGAAGCCGGACGCCGACCGCAAGCCGGGGTTCCAGCAGCGCGATCTCGACCGTGCGCGGGCGAACCAGAAGCAGTTCGCCAAGCAGTTCGACCGCACGCTCGATCGCGCGCAGCTCCGGCTCGCGCTCGTCTCCGCGCTGGCCCTGCCGGCCGCGGACCGCGCGTGGCTGACCACGCTCCTCGACGCGAAGAAGACCGTGAAGCTCGACGAGGCGCTGATCGACAAGACGATCGACGGCTGGTACGCGGGGACGACGCTGGAGGACGAGGCCGTGCGGCTGCAGCTCCTCGAGCACGGCACGACGAAGGAGCTCGCCGCCAGCAAGGACGCGTTCGTGCGCGCGGCGCTGCGCGTGTGGCCGGTCGTCAAGACCGAGGAGAAGAAGCAGGACGCGCGGGCGGGCGAGCTCGTGCTCGTCGAGGCGAAGTACGTCGAGGCGATGCGCCAGGCGCTCGGTGGCGCGCTCGCCCCCGACGCGAACAGCACGCTGCGGATCACGTACGGCACGGTGAAGTCGCTGCACCCGGACGCGACGGCGCTCGCCGACGGCCCGTTCACGGTGGCGTCGCAGATCCCGCCGAAGAACACCGGCCGCGGCGAGTTCGACGCGCCGAAGAAGCTCCTCGACGCCATCGCGGCGAAGACGTGGGGCACGTACGGCGACGCGGCGCTCGGCGGCGAGCTCCCGATCGACTTCGAGAGCGACCTCGACATCACGAACGGCAACTCCGGCTCGCCGGTCATGAACAACAAGGGCGAGCTCGTCGGGCTCGCGTTCGATGGCAACAAGGAAGGCCTCGCGTCGGACGCGGTGTTCGACGGCTCGACGACGCGCACGATCGGGGTCGACGCGCGCTACATGATCTGGACGATGGACCTCCTCGACGGGGCCCACCGCCTGATCACCGAGATGGGCCTGTCGCCGCAGTTTCCAGCGAAGAAGTAACCCGCTCGCGGGCAAGCCCGACGTAGCGGGCATCGGCATCGCCGGCCAGCCAGCGGCGACCGAGGCGCGCGGCCACCACGGCCGTCGTCCCCGAGCCGACGAACGGATCGACGACGAGCTGGCCCTTCGCCGACGACGCGCGGACGAGCTTCTCGATCAGCGCCTCCGGCTTCTGTGTCAAGTGCTGCGTCTTCTCCGGCTGGCCGTTGCAGATGACGGGGACCTCGAGCACGTCGCGCGGCTTCGCGCCGAGCGGGTTCGGGACCCAGGCGTCGCGCCGGACGCCGCGGCCGTACGCGCTGTTCACGGCCTGGATGCGCGCCGGGTACCTCGTCGTGTGCTCGTTGTACGGGACGCGCACGGCGTCGACATCGACGCGGGCCTCGGCGCCGCGCAGGTGGAGGATCGACTCGTGGGAGCGGCCCCAGTCGCGGCCGAGGTTCGCCTTGTTCTTGTAGTGCCAGATGAGCCAGCGGCAGCTCGCGAACCGGCGCGCGGAGCGGACCTTCACGTCGGCCAGGATCTCGGAGAAACCGCAGACGTACGCGGAGCCGTGGGGGGCGAGGACGCGGGCGACCTCGGCGAGCCAGCCGTCGCACCAGTCGACGTACGCGTCGAGGGAGGAGAACTGGTCCCAGGTGTCCTTGCCGATCGCGTACGGCGGGTCGGTGCACACGAGATCCACGCTGCCGGTGGCGAGCGTGCCCAGGAGGGCGAGGGCGTCGGTGTGCCAGAGCTCGCCGCCGCCGGCCGCGAGGGCGCGGGTCGGGCCCTTGCCGCGTAGATCGCGCGGGACGGGGAGCTCGCGGGCGGCGCGCGGTGGACGTTTCGGCACGAGGCGGGCACTCTACGCGCGTGGTCCGTGCTCGTCGATCGGTACATGAGTTCGCGCTGGTCGACGAAGGCGCGCACGTCGGCGCGGACACCACGATCTGGCAGTTCGTGCACGTGGTGACGGGCGCGTGGATCGGCGACCGGTGCTCGATCGGGCAGGGCTGCTACATCGGCAAGGTGCGCATCGGGCACGGCTGCCGCGTGCAGAACAACGTGTCGATCTACGACGGCGTGACGCTCGAGGACGACGTGTTCCTCGGCCCGTCGTGCGTGTTCACGAACGTGAAGCACCCGCGCGCGCATGTCTCGCGCAAGGACGCGTTCGCGCGCACGCTCGTGTGCCGCGGCGCGAGCATCGGGGCCAACGCGACGATCGTCTGCGGCATCACGATCGGCGAGTACGCGCTGATCGGGGCGGGCGCGGTCGTGACGCACGACGTGGCTCCGCACGCGATCGTCGTCGGGACGCCGGCGCGGACCGCGGGCTGGGCGTGCCGGTGCGGCGAGACGCTCGGCGCGGACCTCGCGTGCACGCGCTGCGGCGATTTCTACGAGGTCGTCAGCGATGCGCTGCGGCGGCGGGCCCACGACGCGCACGCCACGGGCGCCGACACGCTGCGCATCTAGTCCAGGTCATCTTCCTCGCCGAACAGCACGTCCACGCGGAGCTCGACCGCCTCGAGCGGCGGCGCGCGGAGGACCTCGCCGCTTGTCGCCGTCCGGTGCAGCTCGTACCCGGCCGGCTCGAGCTGGTAGATGAAGAGCTCCTTGCGGTCGGGATCGACGATCCAGTAGTGCGGCACGCCGCTCTGCTCGAGCACGCGGAACTTCTCGACGCGATCGCGCGCCTCGTGGCCGGGCGACAGCAGCTCGCACGCCCAGTCGGGCCGGAGCCGCGCCCAGTCGCGGGGTTGCCGATTCCCGAGCGTCAGTGATGGGTCGAGCCGATCGCGGCGCCAGCCGGCGAGGTCGTGAATGAACACCTCGTCTCGCGCATACACGACGTGGATCTCGGACAGGATGACCCAGCCCCCAGGCCACCGGTCCGACGGCTTGCGAGAGAACCGTCGCATGGCCCACCCGCCGGTGCCCGCTTCCGCGCATTGGTGAATGAAGGAGCCGAACGTCTTCGGGACGATCGCTCCATGGATGAGCTCGTCCCGAGTGTCCTCGCCCTGCGCGCGGAGGTCGTCATCGGTGAGTTTCGGCGTCTCGCTCACGGCCTCCAGCATACCGGGGGTCCACAGCAAGCGGAGCGCCAATCGCAAGTCGTTGATCGCAAATACCGATTGTCCGTGGTCCGGACGTTGCGTCCGTCCGCCGGACAGCAAGTCCGGATCACGGACGATAGTGATGCTTCAGCTGATGCCACAGCTCGAGCGGATCGAACCCGAGCAGCGCGAACGGATGCGCGCCGGACTCCTTCATCGCGGCCTGCGCCCGGTGCGCGATCGCCGAGCCGCGGTCCCGCATCGCCTTCGGCATCATGCTCGCGAGCGCCGATGCCGCCCGGCCCGCCATCGCCACCACCGCCGCCCCGCCGAGGAGGCCCATCAGCCACGCGGGGGCCGGATCGATGATCACGCGCTTCGCGTCGAGCTCGCGGGCCAGCTGATCGCTCGGACCGGTCAGGATGCGCATCAGCGTCGCCCGCTCGAAGAACACCCCGAGGCTGGGCTTCGCGAACCGCTCCTCGACCGCGGCGAGCACGCGCCCGTGGCCGGCCGCCCAGTCGCGCGCGAACGCCGCCTCCGGCACCAGATCCGCGATCGCCCGGTGCTGCGCGGCGCGCTGGATGTCACCGTGATCCTTCGTGGCGATGATCGACGTGTGCACGCGGCTGCGATCGTCCTCGATCACGTAGGCCACGAGCGCCGACCGGTCCGGCATCAGCAGATCGAACGTGCGCTGCAGGCCGTCGTAGCCCGGCGTCGGCAACAGCTCGAGCAGCGGCGGCTCCGTCCAGATCCCGTGCCCCACGTGCCGCTTCAGCGCGCGCAGCGCCACGAGCCCCTGCGCCGGCAGGTCCTGATCCAGTCGCAGCGCGCCCTCGACCTCGGCCGAGATCGCCGAGATCACGCCCGCGTCGAGCACCATCACCGCGCCGACGCCGAGCTGCTGCGCGTACGCCGCCGCCGAGGCCTCGGCCCGCACGTCCCGCGCGCCGGCCCCCGCGATGATCGCGCGCAGCGGCTTGCCGATCTCCGCGTCGACGATGACGACCGCCCAGCTCGCGGGCGCGAGCAGCCGCGGCGGCACGAGCAGGTGCCAGCCGTTGCGCCAGTGACGGGCATCGAGGTGCGCGAGCTCGAGCTCCGGCGAAAGCACCTCACGAGCCTATCACCCCGCGCCGACTTGCCCCACGCCTGCCGGCCGCGCGAGAGTCCGCGCATGACCAAGCTCCTCGCCTCGTCCGCGCTCTCGCTCGCCACCCTCGCGGCCCTCGGCCACACCGCTCACGCCGATGGCGGGGGCGGCGGCGTCGCGAACTCCGTCGGCGTCGGCGTCGAGGTCCAGCTGAGCGGCCTCGGCGGCATCTCGGCGAACTACGACGCGGGCGCGTTCCACGCCGGTGGCTTCTTCGGCTTCTCGGACCCCACGGGCCCGGGCAACACCGCGTTCGACGTCGGCGGTCGCTTCTACTATCACGTGCACCACACGGCATCGGCCGACTTCAGCCTCGGCGCGAGCATCGGCATCGGCAGCCAGGACACCGCCGGCAACTCCGCCACCAGCGTGTTCCTCGAGCCGGGCTTCCAGATCCGCTGGTTCGCGGCCTCGAACGTCGCCCTCTCGTTCACCGGCGGCTTCTCGATCGGCCTCGATGACAACAAGGACTTCCTGATCGACGGTCAGCTCACCGGCATCGCCGGGATCCACTACTACTTCACCAAGTAGCCGCGCCGCCCGCGCCGTTACTCGTCGGCGCCGCTGCCGCCGGCCGTCGCGGCCAGCGCCACGTCCTCGGCCTTCACCTTGGACGCGTCGAACTTCAGGGCGCCCTCGATCATCTTGTCGATGGTCTTGTCGAAGTCCGCGGGCGGCGCGTCGGGCCCGGAC
>JANXOM010000113.1 GCA_025353585.1 Deltaproteobacteria bacterium | reverse complement strand
TTCTTGCAGCCGGCGACGCCGAGCGAGGTGGCGAGAGCGACGATCGCGAACACGGTGGAGAGCTTCTTCATGTGGTCAGACGGTACGAAGCGGATCCGCGCCGCGCCAATCGTTTCTTGTCATTCAAAGCACTTAGAATGTACGCGCATGCATACGATCGTCACGCACCCCGGCGGCGCCCACAAGGATGACCTGCTCGCGGCCTGCGTCCTCGCGTCGCTCCACAACTGTCCGATCGTCCGCCGCGATCCCACGCCCGCCGAGCTCGCGGATCCCGAGGTCGCGATCGTCGATGTCGGCGGCAGCCACGACCCCGCGCGCGCGAACTTCGATCACCACCACTTTCCGCGCGAGCACCCGCCGACGTGCGCCCTGAGCCTCGTGCTCGATTCGCTCGGCCTCTATCAGGACGCGCTGCAGTTCTGCGACTGGCTCGAGACGGCCGAGTGGTTCGACTCGCGCGGTCCGAACAAGACGGCGGAGTGGCTCGGCGTCCCGCGGCGCGCGGTCTCCCAGCTCAACTCGCCGATCGACATGACCTTGCTGCGGCGCTTCGGTCAGGCCGCGCGGCTCGAGCCGACGGAACCGCTGTACGTGTACATGAAGATGGTCGGCGACGACCTGCTCGAGTACCTGCGCGTCGCGCGCGAGCGGCTCGACTTCATCGCGCAGCGCGTGCAGCGCTGGTCGATCCCCGCCGGCCCCGCCAGCGCCGACGTCATCGAGGCGCTGTACCTGCCGCGCACCGACGCCACCGCCGAGGAGCCGAGCGCGATGCTCGGCAGCTACATCCGCGCGCAGAAGCTCGACCGCGTCATCGCGGCGACCGTGTACCCCGACCGCCGCGGCGAGGGCTTCGGCATCGGCCGCTACGAGGATCACCCGCAGCTCGACTTCTCGCGCGTCGAGAAGGAGCCCGACGTGCACTTCGCGCACAAGAGCGGGTTCATGTGCAAGACGACCGCGAGCGATCCGGCGCGGCTGCAGCAGCTGATCACGCTCGCCTGGAAGGGCTGACGCGCGCAGGGCTGCCGTTGCCGGCCGGGTGTGCGGCGGCGGCGGACCTGGCGGCGCTCGTGGCGGGCGAGATCAGCGTCGAGTACGAGCACGCGCTGACGCCTCGCTGGCGATCGTCGTGGGGCCGCAGAGCCTCGCGTCCCCCGGGGTCGGCCGCACCGCCGGCGCGCGCGCGTGCGGCGGCGGCGGCGGCGCGCGCCTGCACGCTTCCCCGGCGGCCGCGCGCTGCATGGCTTGCTCGGGCGCGAGGCGGACATCCGCCTGGTGCGGCGGCCCGGTTCGCGCGGGCTCGGAGCCCGCGAATCGCGATCTCAGTGCACGACGCCGGAGAGGGTCAGCTCGGTCTGGAGGCGCAGCGTGCCGCTCGCGCTCGTCGCGCCGTAGCCGTAGAGGCGCACCTCGACCGCACCGGTCGCGTCGGTCACGGCGAGGGCCGGCGTGCTCGGCGCGGCGGTCGCGACGCTCGCCGTCAGCGCGAACGCATCGGCGCTCGTCGCCACCGCGGCGGCCGCGGGGCCGGTGCCGCTCGCCTTCGCGCTGACCGAGAGCGAGGAGAGATCGAGCCGGCAACCGGCGGGCGGCGCGATCGACAAGGTGTAGTACCGGCTCAGGTCCCGCTGGGCCGAGGTCGCCCAGTTGCTCGCGCTCATCGAGCCGGCGCCCGCGCTCGCCGTGAGGCCCGCCGCGCGGTGGAGGTCGCCCGCCGTGACGCCGGGGGCCGCGCTCGACGCGGCCGAGGTGGCCTGCCCGCCGGGCGCGGTCGTCATCGACCACGTCGCGAGGACCCCGGAGGCCGGCAGCGCGCACGCGGCGATCGGCGCGTCGAGGGGCGCGGCGTCGGCGGCCACGATCGCGCCGTCCACTGGCGGCCGCGCGTCGCTCGCGGGCGCATCCAGGCGACGAGGCGCATCGACGGCGGCGTCGAGGTCGGCGACGGCGGCGTCGGCGGCGCGCAGCTCCGGGGGGCTGGCGGTCGCGCACGCCATCAGACAGGCCGAAGCCGCCGCGAGGTACACATCGGATGCTGGCATCGCGCGGACGCTAGCCGAAGTGAGCGCGCGATTTCACCGGCGATCGACGCGAGGCGGTCGTCGTCGCGGAGATGTCACCGGGGCGCCTCGGGCCGCCTCGCTGAGGCGAAGTCGTCACCACTGACGCGCACTCGACCTTTGCGCGCGCGGCGATCTCTGCGCTATGTGGGCGCCAATGACGACCGCCCGCGCCGCGCTCCTGATCGCCACGGTGTTGCTGGGGGCGTGCGATGCCGCACCCGTGGGCGCCGACGGTCCGAGCGATGTCGACGACGCCGACGCCGAGACGGCCGCGCTCGTACCGACCGGCAAGGCCGACGCGATCGACCTCGTCGGCCTGTACGCCGCGCGCGCGGCCGCCCACCAGGAGGGGGACGTCACCACGCTCGAGCTCTTCGCCGCCGGCGCTTCGCCGAGCGCGCCCGGCGAGCGCGACTACGTGCGGACCCGCTGCTACCACGCCGGCTGCGCGCTGCCGCTCGTCGAGACGAGCACGTTCGATACGTACGCGAGCAGCAGCGGTCGGACGTACCTGCGGTTCTGGTCCGTCCGGATCACGGACGCTACCGACGGCACGCGGACGACGACGCCGGTCATCGCGGACGTCTACGAGCTGACCCGCACGGCGGCGCGGATCAAGCTCCGCAAGAGCTACACGTCGCGCTGGGTGACGCTCGCCAAGACGACGCCCGCCGCTCGCTGCGCGGCGACCGCGGGCACCTGGACCGCCGACGCCTGCACGTGCCCGGGGACCGTCCCCGGCGCGTGGCCGACCTCGATCTTCGTGCCGGGGGCCGGCGGCTGCATCGCGCGCCCCGCCGATGACGAGAGCAACTGCGACGACTCGCACGGCCTGTGGTCCGATGACGACGCGACGCTCGCCGGCGCCTACTGCGTCTGCGGGCTCGGCGCCTACGACGACGCGACCGGCGCCTGCGCCGCGATCTGACGGGGCGTCGAGCACGCCTGTCCGCTCGCTCTTCGCCGGGCCTTGCCACCACCTCCGGATCCGCGGGGGGTAGACTCTGGAAGATGAGCTGTCGCTGGGTCACCGTCGCCGCGGCCGCCGCCACGTTCGGGGGCTGCGCGGGCGGCTCGTTTCACGTCGAGCCGGAGCTCGCCGCGGCCGCCCACGAGACGATCGTCGGCCCCCCGTACGCCGCCGGCGACTGCCAGACAGCGCGACAGACCGGCATCGAGCGCGTGGCCGACGGCTCGACGACCCGCGCGGGCGACCTGACCCTCGTCACGGGGGCCGCCCTGATCGACGTCGACATCAGGTCGCAGATCAGCCCGGCCGTGTTCGAGAAGCTCGGCGCGCTCGAAGCCAAGCTCGGCGGCTCGTCGCTCGGGACGGCGGAGCCCCCGGCCACGCATCAGGAGGCAACAGCGGGCGACCTCATCGCGGCGATCATCGCGATCCTCGGCGCGTTCGACGAGGTGACCGAGAACGCGGCCTTGCCGTTCGTCGTGCACGTCCACGACCGCCCGCTCGCGGGCCTGTGCAAGAGCGTCAACCACGCGACGACCATGGGCGTGTTCGACCCGCCGGACTTCAAGGTGACGTGCGAGCTCGCCGCCGGCGATGGGAAGCGGCGCACGCTGCAGATGCACGGCAGCGGCAGCTGGGCGAACTACGCGTTCACCGGGACCCTGACCGGCGGGGCGCGCGCGTGGACCATCGCCTCGCAGAACGTGTCGGTGATGGGCGCCGGTGGCATCCGCGGGTTCGAGGTGCGCGCGGGCAAGCAGGTCGGCGCGGTCAGTTATTACGAGCAAGGCCCGCTCGATCCGGCGAACCACGCCACGGTGGTCAGCACCGCGTGGCACGCGGCGACCGGCTCCGAGGTCGACGACGACGTGCTCCGCTCGACGATCGCGCTGCTCTATGCCTTCCCGTGGCCGACCTCGTGTGACCGGACCGCGCTCGCGGCGCGACCGTTTCCGGGGCAATAGCCACGCCCCCACGGGGCCCCCGGCACGGCATGGCGGTCGCATGGCTCCCGCGTCATGACCAACATCCCCGATGGAGACAAGCCCGGCACCGAGCGCGCGCGCGACGAACAGCGCCCCCACGCGACGCCCCGGTACCATGGCGGCGCGTGGACGGACGCGGACGGCGAGCCCGCGGCGGAGGGCGAGCAGCCGGCCGGGGTCGACGCGCCGGCCACCGACGAGCCGGTCGAGAGCGGCGGCGACCGCGAGGGCATGGGCCGCGCCGGCCAGCGCGCGCACGAGCACGACGGCAAGGCCTAGCGGGTCCTCCGCGAACCGGCGCCGGTCCTCGCCGCGCCTGCGCTCCGCCGGCTGAAGACCGTGCTGCGCTGGCCCCCTCCGATGCCACGCGTTACAGAGGGGGCCATGGACCTCCACTACTTCGGGACCGCCACGGTCGGGTTGACGATCGGGTCGAGCCGGCTGCTCACCGATCCGGCGTTCGACGCCGCCGAGGCGGAGTACGACTTCGGGCCCTGGTACGCGCCGCGCGCGTGGTTCGCGTCGCGCAAGACCTACGCGACCGCGCCTGCGCCCGCCGAGGTCGACGCGTTCTTGCTCAGCCACGACCAGCACGCCGACAACCTCGACGACGCCGGCCGGCGGGTGGTCGCCGCGAGCGCCGCGCCGGTGTTCACGACCTGCGCGGGGGCGCGCCGGCTTGCTCGGCCTGCGCCGCGCGAGCGCGCGAGTCACGCAGGCGACGGGATGGGCCTCGCCGCGCGTGTCCACGGGCTGGACGTGGGCGCCACGACGCACCTCGGCGACCTCGCGATCACCGCGATGCCGGCGCGCCATGGCCCGCGCGGGACGCCCCAGGTCCACGAGGTCATCGGGTTCTTGCTCGAAGCGCCGCAGCAGCCGACCGTCTGGATCTCGGGCGATACGGTGCTGTACCCGGGCCTGCGCGCCGCGTTGACCGCGCTGCGCGAGGCGGGCAAGCGGGTCGACGTCGCGATCGTGCATTGCGGCGGCGTCGCGTTCCCGCGGGTGCCCGTGCTCGGCCGCGAGCTCTTCACGTTCGACGCCGCGCAGGCGATCGAGGCCGTCCGCCTCCTCGATCCCGGGCTCGTCGTGCCGATCCATCGCGACGGGTGGACGCACTTCCGGCAGTCCGAGGCCGAGCTCCGCGTCGCGTTCGAGGAGGCCGGGCTCGCCGCGCGCAGCCGCTTCCTGGCCCGCGGCGAGACGCTCCACGTGTAGCGCCGACAGGGCCGACCCGGGGCCGGCGCGGTCGCGGACCGGCGAGGTCCGGCGCGGCACACCCGCTGCAAGGTGCGGCCGCATGACGAAGCCTGCCTTGGACCGTGTCGATGTCGCGAGCCTCGAATCCTTTCCGGCCAGTGATTCCCCGGCGCACGGCTCCACCTATCCCGATCGCGCGCCCGCTGCCGCGCCCACCGTGAGCGCGAATGACTCGGGGCAGACCGAGTCGATCTGGATGAGCACGCCGGTCCCCGACTTCGCCGTGCCGCCGCTTCCCGCGACGGCGCGCGACCCCGATGTCCTCGTCGTCGGCGCCGGCATCTCGGGGCTCAGCGTCGCGCGCGCCCTCCGCGCCCGCGGCGTCGACGTGATGGTCCTCGACCACGGCCCCGTCGGCGGCGGCCAGACCGCGCGCACCAGCGCCCACCTCTCCTCCGCTCTCGACGACCGCTTCTACCTCCTGCAGAAGCACTTCGGCGCCGCGGGCGCGAAGCTCGCCGCCGCCAGCCACACCGAGGCGATCGCCGAGATCGAGCGCACCGTGCAGGCGCTCGGCATCGCGTGCGACTTCCGCCGCGTCGACGGCTACCTGTTCACGGACGACGACGCGCGCGGCCAGGCCGAGCTCGAGCGCGAGCTCCCGGCCGCCCAGGCCGCCGGCCTCGACGCGAGCTACGAGGCGCGCGCGCCGCTCCCGTTCGACACGGGGCGCTGCTTGAAGTTCGCCGGCCAGGCCGAGTTTCACCCGCTCGCGTACATCCGCGGCCTCGCGGAGAGCTTCGTCACGACCGGCGGGACGATCCACACCGGGGTCTCCGTCACCAAGATCGCCGGCGGAGAGCGCCCGGCCGCCACGCTCGCCGATGGCCGCGTGATCCACGCGCGCGCGATCGTCGACGCCACCGGGATGGGCATCAGCAGCCGCTTCGATATTCCGATCCGCTGCGCCGCCTATCGCTCGTACGTCATCGGCGTGGTCATGCCCGCGGGAGACGTCCCGCATGCGCTCTACTGGGACACCGAGGAGCCGTATCACTACCTGCGGATGACGACGGGCGCGGACGGTCAGGAGGTCCTCCTCGTCGGCGGCGGCGACCACCGCGTCGGGCAGGGCAACCCCGACGAGGCCTGGGCCGCGCTCGAGCTGTGGGTGCGCGCGCGCTTCCCGATGGCGGGCAACGTCGTGACGCGATGGTCGGGTCAGATCAGCGAGCCCGCCGATGCCCTCGCGCTGATCGGCGCGCTGCCCGGCCACCCGGGCGTGTTCATCGTGACCGGCGACTCCGGCAATGGCCTCACGCACGGCGTCATCGCGGGGATGATCTTGCCGGCGCTCATCGAGGGGGAGCCGCATCCGTGGGCGGAGCTCTACGCCCCGGCGCGCAGCAAGCTGCACGGGCTCGGGACCCTGCTGCACGAGGCGATCGTGTCGAACGTGCCGTTCCGCGACTGGATCTCGCCGGCGGATGTCGGCTCGGTCGACGAGATCGAGCCGGGCACCGGCGCCACGGTTCGGCGCGGCGTGCACCTGCTCGCGGTGTATCGCGACGACGCGGGCACCTGCCACGCGTTCTCCGCGCGCTGTCCGCACCTCGAGGGCGCGGTGCGCTGGAACGCGGGTGAGAAGAGCTGGGACTGCCCGGTGCACGGCTCGCGCTTCGACGCGCACGGCGTGGTGATGAACGGACCGTGCGCCGTCGACCTGCCGAGCGCCGAGATGCCGACGAAGACCTGACCTGTGCGCCGCTGACCCAGGACGCGCGGCTGCCCTGGTCGAAGCGCCGATGGAGACCCGGGCTCCGTTAGTGCGTGCCCGTCGTGCCCGACATCGAGCTGCCGGCCATCGCGTTCGAGCCGGTCGAGCCGGTCGAGCCGTTCGCGCCCGCCATGCCGGTGCCGCCCGACGAGCCCATCGTGCCGCCGGCGCTGTCGCCCGCGCCCGCGGT
>JANXOM010000112.1 GCA_025353585.1 Deltaproteobacteria bacterium | reverse complement strand
CGTGGACATGCCGAGCATGTAGATGTTCGCGCCCGAGCAGAACACGCGGTCGAGATCGGCCGTGATGACGACGCAGCGGACCTCGGGGTGCTCGAAGCGGAGGCGCTGGATCGCGTCGGCGAGCTCGATGTCGACCGAGAGGTCGTACGAGTTGAGCTTGAGCTCGTAACCGGGCCGGAACGGGTGGTCGGCGTCGACGGCCATGACGAGCCGCGCGAGATCGCCGTCCGTCGTGAGCTTCCAGTGCTTGTACTGGGTGGGGTTGGTCTCGAAGCTCGTCGGATCCATGCCTGACGCTAACAGGCAGTTTACTGCTTGTCACGGTCATTCGACATGCACTATATTTCCAGCATGCTCGAGCTCGCGGGAGTCGGACGTGCGGTGCGCCGCCAGCGGGAGCAGCTGACCTGGACCCGGCGCCAGCTCGCCGAGGCCAGCGGCGTCTCGGAGCGGTTCCTCGCCCAGCTCGAGACCGGCGCCGGGAACATCTCGCTCCTGCGCTTCGCCGAGGTCGCGCGCGCGCTCGGGATTCCGCCGTCGAAGCTCCTCGAGGCGGCCGAGCGCGCCCCGGCCCCGAAGCCGGTCGCGCTCCTCGGCATGCGCGGCGCGGGCAAGTCCACCGTCGGGGCCGCCCTCGCCGTCCGCCGGGGCGCGCGGTTCGTCGAGCTGGACCGCGAGATCGAGGCGACGGCCGGGCTCCCGCTCGCCCAGCTGTTCGAGCTGCACGGCGAGGCGTACTACCGCCGCGTCCAGCACGAGACTCTCGCGCGCCTGCTCGCGACCGGCGAGGCGCTCGTCCTCGCGACCGGCGGTTCGATCGTCCAGGACGCCGCGAGCTACGCGCTGCTCCGCGCCCGCTGCACCACGGTGTGGCTGCGCGCCAGCGCCGAGGACCACTGGAGCCGCGTCGTGGGCCAGGGCGATCTGCGCCCGATGGCCGACAACCCGCACGCGTTCGAGGAGCTGCGCGCCCTGCTCGCCGCGCGCGAGGCGCTGTACGCCCGGGCCGATCAGGTCGTGGAGACGACGGGGAAGTCCGCCCGCGCGGTCGTGACGCAGCTCGCAACCGCGCTCGCAACCCCCTGAGGAGGTCCCACACCTCCACGCCGCCGCGGTAGGATGAGGTCTTGCGGCGCGCGCTGTTCCTCCTTTACCTCGCGGGCTGTCGTGGGCTGTACGGCGTCGATGGCGAGCACGACGCGAGCGCGCCGCACGACGCGCCGCCGGACACGCCGATCGATGCACCCGCGATCGACGCGCCCCCCGATGCCGCGCCGATCCGGCCGATCATCGCTGATGGATCCGGCGACTTCGACGGCGACAAGATCGACAACGCGCACGACCCGTGTCCCCTCGACCCGACGGCGACCGGCGATTCCGACGGCGACGGTGTCGGCGACGCGTGCGATCCCCACCCCGGGACGCCCGGCGACTGCATCGTGCTGTTCGACGACTTCGCGACCGGCGTCAACTGGCTCCCGCTCGGCAACATCGCGTTCGGTTGCGACCCGACGACGCACACGGGCGCCTGCGTGAACGCCCTCGGCGGGCTCGCGTTCCTGCTGTCGAGCAGCGCGCAGCCGCTGTTCGCGACGGGCGCCGACGCGCAGCTCGTGTTCCATGACAGCGGCGCCGCGGCCGGCGCGGCCTACGCCATCGGGACGCGGATGCAGCTCGACGCGGACGAGCGCCTCGTCGGCGACGTCTGCGGTGTGTTCCGCAACTCCGGCGTCGACGGAGTGGCCGTCGAGAGCTTCACGGCCGGCCTCCCCGCCGGACAGGTGACGCCATTCCCGAGCCTGTTCAACCAAAACGTCGCCCACGAGTTCGTGTGGCGCCCGACCGCGCAGTGCGGGGTGGACAGCGACCACGTCCTGGCGAGCGGAGACAGCGGCGGCGACCGCGTCGGCGTGTACATGTCCGACACCAAGATCGACATCCGCGCGATCGTCGCGTATGGCCAGCACTGCGCGCCGGCGAACTGACAGCGACTACGGCGCGGCCGTCAGCAGCGCGTCGAGCTCGGCCTCGTCGATCACCGTGACGCCGTGCTTCGCGGCCGCCTCGAGCTTCGCCTTGCCGGTATCCGCGCCCGCGACGAGGTACGTCGTCTTCTTGCTCACCGAGCCGGAGACCTTGCCGCCGGCCTGCTCGATGCGCTTCTGCACGTCGGCGCGCGGCGCGGTCAGCGTGCCCGTCACGACGAGCGTCTTGCCCGTCAGCGGGCCGTCCGCCGTCACCACCACCGGCTCGGCCGGATCGACGCCGCGCGCCGCGAGCTTGTCGAGCACGCCGACGACGTGCTCGTCGCGCAGGAACCGGTCCACCGACTCCGCGATCGTCTCGCCGATGCCGTCGATCGCGCACAGCTCCTCGACGAAGTCCTCCGGCGTCTTCGCCGCGCACGCCGCCCGCAGCGCCGAGAGCGTCCCGTACTTCGCCGCGATCGGCTTCGCGAGCACGCTGCCGACGTTCGAGATCCCGAGCGCCGAGAGCAGCCGCGAGAACGTGGCCGCGGCCTTCGCCGTCGCGATCGCCGCCACGAGGTTCGCCGCCGACAGCTCCGCGAAGCGCTCGAGCCCCGCGAGGTCTGCCGTCGTCAGGGTGAACAGATCCGCGACATCGCCGACCTTCCCCGCCTCGACGAGCTGGAGCACGACCTTCTCGCCGAGCCCGTCGATGTTCATCTGGTGGCGCGACGCGAAGAACTCGATCGCGCCGAGCCGCTGCGCCGGACAGCCGATCCGGTTCGGGCACAGGAGCGCCACGCGGCCCTCCTCGCGCGCGAGCGCCGCGCCGCACGACGGACACACCGTCGGCGTCGTGAACCGGTCACCGCTCGACGTCTCCGTCACCGACAGGATCTCGGGGATGATCTCGCCCGCCTTCTGCAGCAGCACGCGATCGCCCGTGCCGAGCGCGAGGCGCGCGACCTGATCCCAGTTGTGGAGCGACGCCCGCGAGACCGTCGTGCCGCTGACCTCGACCGGCTCGAGGATCGCGACGGGCGTGACCGTGCCCGTGCGGCCGACGTTCAGCTCGAGCCCGAGCAGCGTCGTCGTGACCTGCCGCGCGGGGAACTTGTAGGCGATCGCCCAGCGCGGAAACTTCGCCGTCGTGCCGAGCGCGCCGCGGAGCGCGAAGTCATCGACCTTCACGACGAGGCCGTCGACCTCGTACGGCAGCGCGTCGCGCCGGTCCTGCCAGCTGTGCACGGCGGCGACGAGCTCCTCCCACGTCTGCGCGTGCGTGTTGTGCGCCGAGATCGGCAAGCCGAGCGCCTTGATGTACGCGAGCGACGCGAGGTGGCCCGGCGTCGTCGGCCCCACGACCTCGTACAGGATCGCGTGCATCGGCCGCTTCGCGACCTCGCGCGGATCCTGCTGCTTGATCGAGCCCGCCGCCGTGTTGCGCGGGTTCTTGAATAGCTCCTCGCCGAGCCGCCCGCGCTCCTCGTTCATGCGCGCGAAGTCGTCCTTGCGCATGTAGATCTCGCCGCGCACCGTCAGGTCGACGGGCTGGCGCAGCTTCATCGCCACGCCGCGCACCATCTTCACGTTCGCCGTGACGTCCTCGCCGATGCGGCCATCGCCGCGCGTGGCGCCGAGCGTCAGCACGCCCGCCTTGTAGACGAGCTCGATCCCGAAGCCATCGATCTTCGGCTCGACGGAGAACGTCGGCACGTCGCCGTCGAGGCCCTTCACCACGCGATCGAAGAACGCGCGCAGCTCCTCCTCGCTGTACGTGTTGTCGAGGGACAGCATCGCCACCGGCCGCGTGACCTTCGGGAAGTCCGAGACCGGCTCGTGCCCGACGCGCTTCGTCGGCGACCACGCCACCGTCCACGTGGGATGGGCGCCTTCCGCCTCGCGCAGCTGGCGCATCAGCGCGTCGTACTCGCCGTCGCTGATCAGCGGCGCGGCGTCGACGTAGTAGCGCCGGTCGTGTTCGGTGACCTCGTCCACCAGCGCGAGGTAGGCATCGTTCGTCTGCGGCCCCATTGCCGGCGGAGCATACGTCGGAAGGTCAGTGGCCGGTCAGCCACGCGCGCAGCGAGGGCTCGACCAGCTTGCGCTCCGCGATGCAGTCGTCGAGGCGCTCGATCGCGTGCTGGGTCGGGCGGGCGCCGCTCGGGAGGCTGCCGAAGCGCTTCGTCATCTCGGCCACGAGCTCGTCGCGCCGGCTCGCGTCGCAGGCGCCCGAGAACACGCCCGTGAAGAAGAGCAGCGGGGGGAAGTCCTCGGAGCCGACCGTCGGGATCACCTTCTGCACCGCGTCCCAGTGCGCGCGGAGCCAGGTCTCGACGACCGCGCGCTCCGGCTCGTCGCTGTACGAGGTGAGCAACGCGACCAGGTCGCGGGCGTCCACCCGAGGATCGAGCCCGACGCTGTCGAGCATCGCGCGGAGCCGGGCCGGGCCGCGGATCGAGCCGAGCACGGCGAACAGCTGGTGGCGCAGATCCGGATCCTTCTCCGCGAATGCGTCCGTCCGGACGCGGGTCGCGAACGCCGGGCTCGCCGTGACGGCGAGGGTCGCCACGGTGATGCGCGGGTCCGGCGCCAGGTCGTGGTAGTGCGCCGACTGCGCGACCGCTTGCTGCGCGAGCGCCGGGTCCCCGGCCCACCGGCCCGCCGCGACCACGTCGGCCCGCGTGATCTGGTCATCGAGGGAGTCCGCCGGCCGCGCGAGGAGGCCGAGCCGGCGCACGAGAGGCGCGATCTGCGCGCGCGTCCGCTTGCGCGCGGCGTCGAGGAGCGGCGCGGGCACGAACGCCGAGAGGCCGACGAGCCCGTCCGCCGCGCCGACGAGGTACGGATCACCGAGCGCCGCGGCCACGGCGAAGCGATCGCCCGCGAGCAGCTTCGGCATGAACGACATCAGCAGGGCGACCGGCGCCTGCCCGTTGCCGACGCGGGTCCGCACGCTGTCGAAGACCGCGCGGCGCTCGCGCGAGGTCAGGCTCGGCCAGGCGTGATCGCGCAGCGCCGCCGCCTGCTCCGGGGTGAGCAGCGTCCGCGCGTACGCGTGCTCGCCGGCGTCGGGGAGAATCCAGCCGGGGCACGCGGCGCCGGGCAACTCGAGGTCGAGCGTCGCCTCCTCCATCGCCCCGCAGGCCTCGGCGCGCGCGTGCGCGGTCGTCTCGTACGCGACGCAGATCGGGAACCGCCAGAGCTGCTCCTTCGCCGCCGCCGCCGTGCTCACCGGATAGTAGCGGTGCTGCGCGAGCGTCGTGTGGGCGGGCTTGTCGCCGGCGCAGGTCACCGTCGCCTCGAGCGCCGGCGCGCCGGGCTGGTTCGTGAAGCTCGCGAACGCGCGCGCGATCGGCGGCTTGCCGGAGGCGCCATCGATCGCCGCGAGCAGGTCGGCGAGCGTCGCGCTGCGATCGGCGTGGGCGAGCAAATAGGCGTGGATGCCGCGCTGGAATGGCCCGG
>JANXOM010000105.1 GCA_025353585.1 Deltaproteobacteria bacterium | reverse complement strand
CAAGACTCTGACTCTTGCTATCTAGGTTCGAATCCTAGTCCCCGAACGAGCGAAGGCTTGACCGTTCTCCCCTCCAGGGGGTAGAAGCAAAGTCTTCCAACCGGCCCCATAGTCTAGCGGTTAGGACGTCTGCCTCTCACGCAGAAAACTCGAGTTCAAGTCTCGATGGGGTCACGAAAACTAAAGAGCACCGGGGAGGGCAGGCGAGCCACTCGTCTGGCTTGCCTGCGTCATCCACCGGCTAGCTGAAGAGGTCCGCGCGGGTCGCGATGACGGCGCGCAGGGCATCGACGAAGGCCCGGACCTTCGGGGGCGAGGTGCCGGCGCTCGGCGTGACGAGGCAGACCGGGCCGCCGACCGGGCGGTAGCCGCCCGGCTCGATGACCGTGAGGTGCGGGCCGACCTGCGACCGCGGGATCAGGCCGAGGCCGGCGCCGGCGGCCACGAGCTGCGCGACCATCACCTTCGCGTTCACGAGCGTGCGCGGCGCGGCGCGCCGGACGGTGACAGTGGCCCCGCTCGCGTTGGTGAACCGCCAGCTCGACCGGCGCTGGAGGCCGACGATCGCGTGGGCCGGATTCTCGAGGTCTCGCGGGTGGCGCAGCCGGGGCGCCCGATCGAGATACCGCCGCGAGGCCGCCAGCACGGGCGTGACATAGCCCAGCTTCACCACGCCGCGCGTGCGGACGCTGGTCCCGACGTCGATGCAGAGCGCGGCGTCGAAGTCCGCCACGGCCAGCGGCTCTTCGGCGGTGACGATCTCAATGCGCAGATCCGGATGTCGCGCCAGCATCTCGGCGATCGCGGGGGCCACGAGATCACCGGCCGCGCTCGACATCGCGAGGCGCAGCACGCCGCGCGGCGTCTGCCGGTGGTCGGCGACCTCGCGCTCGGCTTCGTCGAGCTCGGCGCGGACGCGACGACCGCGCTCGGCGAGCATCGCGCCGATCTCCGTGGCGCGGAGGTGCCGCGTCGTGCGCTCCAGGGCGCGGACGCCGAGCCGATGTTCGAGGGCGGCGATGCGGCGCGACAGCGTCGACGGCGGCACGTCCAGGTCCGCCGCTGCCCGCGCGAACGATCCGCGATCGATCACGCGCGCGAGGAGTACGAGATCCGGCTCTTCGAGCATTCGTGCATGGTTGCATGAATCAAGTGCTGATTCGTGCGTTGGCGACGCGCCAGGTCGGCTCTATCTTGCGTCCATGCAAAGCGTCCTCATCACCGGCACCAGCAGCGGGTTCGGCCGCCTCACCGCTCTCGCTCTCGCGTCCCGCGGCCACCGGGTGATCGCGACGATGCGCGATCCCGACGGCAAGAATCGGGACAAGGCCGCCGGGCTTCGCGCCGTGAAGGGCATCGAGGTGCTCGCGCTGGACGTCACCAGCGAGGCTTCGGTCGACGCCGCGATCGCCGCGGCGGGCGAGCTCGACGCGGTGATCAACAACGCCGGCCGGGCGACGATCGGGCTCGCGGAGACCATCACGCCGACGCAGCTCGCGCGCGACTACGATACCAACGTGATCGGCATCCAGCGCGTGAACCGCGCGGTCCTCCCGGCGATGCGCGCGCGCCGCCGTGGCCTGATCGTCTGCGTCTCGAGTGGCTTGGGCCGGATCGTCATGCCGGTCGTGGGCCTGTACGCGTCGACGAAGTGGGCCGTCGAGGCGCTCGCCGAAACGTATCGGTACGACCTCAAGCCCACCGGCGTCGAGGTCACGATCGTTCAGCCGGGGGCGTACCCGACCGACTTCGGCAGCCAGGAGCCGGCGGGGGCGGACCAGGCGCGCGCCGCAGGCTACGGCCCGCTGGCCGGCGCGCTCGACGGCTTCAAGGAGCGCACGAGCAAGCCGAACGCCGCGGATCCGAGGCAGGTCGCGGACGCCATCGTCACCCTCGTCGAGGCCCCTCCCGGGACGCGGCCCGCGCGCGTGTCGGTCGACCCGACCGGGGCGCCGCTGGTCGTCCGGCTCAACGAGGCGCACGCGCAGGCCCAGCGCGATCTGCTGTCGGCGATCGGGATGGCCGCGCTCGCGGACTGAACGCCGCGAGCGAGCGCGTGAGCGCGGGCATGCCGCCCCAGGGACGCGAACAACGTCGGGGGCGCTGTCATCGGCCGACCCTCGCCGCGCGCTCCGGCACCGCGCCGACCGGGCGGGGCCGTGGGGCGTGGCGCCTTGGCCGCGCGCACGCCACGGCGCATGATCGCCGCGTGGCCGCCTCCGATCCATGTCCCTGTTGCTCCGGCGCAGCCCTGGCCGCGTGCTGCGGGCCCATCCTCGCGGGCACGCCGGCCCCGACCGCGCTGGCCCTCATGCGCTCGCGGTACACGGCGTACGTGCGCGGTGTGATGGCGCACATCGTCGGCACGCACGCGGCCGAAACGCGCGCGTCGATCGATGTACCGGCGGCGACACGGTGGTCTGCGGACACGCTGTGGATGGGGCTCGAGATCGTCGCGACCGAGCGGGGGCTCGCCGGCGATGACATCGGGTACGTCGAGTTCATCGCGCGCGGCGTCACGAAGAACAAGCCGTTCGTGCTCTGCGAGCGATCGCGGTTCCGCCGCGACGGGGCGACCTGGTACTACGTCGACGGCGTCGCGCGCTGACGACCCGAACCATTGCGCGGCGCCCCCTGCCCGTGCGATCCCCCCGACATGCGTAAACTACCCTTCTTGCTCGCGCTCGGCCTCGCTGCTTGCGGTGACAACGCCGGTCTCCCGGACGCCCATGTCCACGTCGACAGCGCCGCCCACAACGACACCGGGCACGGCAGCGACGCCGCGGTGACGCCCGATGCGGCCGTCGACCACGTCGCGCTGACCGGCACCGTCAACGGGCTCGCCTGGGACGACGCGTCGTCCACGCTCTTCCTCACGAACGACAGCAGCGACAAGCTCCAGAAGTACACGGACGCCGCGGGCATCCAGGACGTGGCGACCCTGCCCGCCGCCGCCAGCGCCATGGGCATCAGCCTCGGCGACGTCGTGAAGCGGAGCGATGGTTCGTTCCTCGTCGCGAGCCTCGGCTTCAACACGGAAGGCGCGGTCTTCCGCGTTCCGTCGGGCAGCGCGACGGGCGCCGCGCTCACCGGTCTCGACGTCACGCGCAAGCGCGCCGGAATCGCGCAGGACTCGACGGGTAAGCTCTTCACGTCGTACACGACGGGCGCGAACACGCCGGTCGGCGGCGTGGCGCTCCTCACGGTCACCGGGACGGCGGGCACCGAAGTGCCGCTCGTGACGACCGGCGTGGCGCTCAAGCACCTCACGGGGCTCGTCGCGAACACCGACGCGCTCTACATCGCCGACCAGTCGCAGAAGAAGATCCTCAAGATCGCGCAGCCGGGCGTTGCCGTCACGTCTCTCGCGACGGTGACCTCGGCGGACCTCCTCACGCAGCTGCCGAACGGCGATCTCCTCACCGGTGGCGGGACGACGATCGAGCGCGTCACCAAGACGGGCGTCGTGACGACGCTCCCGGGCACGTTCACGAACGTCGCGGGCCTCGCGTACGACCCGACGGGCGCGCGCCTCTTCTTCGTGGATCACGCGACGGGCGGCGACGTTCTCCACATCCTTCCGCTCGCGAACTAGAACCGCGACGAGGCCGCCCGCGCGGGCAGCCTCGGGGTCGCGGCCGCTCGTGCGCTAGTTGGCGCCGGATCCGGATCCCGAGCCCGCCGTCGGGTCGCGGAACGCGGGGGTCGGACACGCGCCCGAGTCCGCCTTCGCCTGGACCATCGTCGTGAACGAGGCCATCGCGTCGAGCACGACCACCCCGTCGACGTTCTGGTTGCAGTCGAACTTCGGGTGCGTGCCGGCGCTGTTGTCCTGCTCCTTGCCCTTCGAGCAGATCTTGTTCGACGCGACGGCCATCGTGTAGCTCACCGTGCCGCCGGTCGAGACCGTCTGCGCCTGGAACGCGCCGGTGATGAACACCTCGGTCTGCCACTTCGAGAGCATGTCGAGGTACTGGTTGTTACGCCCCCAGTACGCGCCGCCCGCGCCGCCCGGCTCGTGGCAGCTGTAGCAGCGGCCGTTTTCGGTCTGCATGTCGGCGATCGCGTAAGCCTTCGTCGTCGTGAACTCGGTCTGCGAGACCGAGAGGCACGCGGCCCACTGCTCCTCCGCACCCGTCACCGACAACGCCGGGTTCGTGGGGTTCGGCTGCGTCGGTGTTCCCGATCCGGTGTCGCGCCCCGCGCTCTCCGCGTCGAGCCAGTCGGAGATGGTCGCCGCCTCGGCGACCGACCACTTCGGGCCCTCGTGCTGGCCCTTCGCCAGGAGCGCCGCCGCCGCCGGGTTGAAGTTGCCGTTGATGGCGCGGTCATTGGTGATCCCCGCGTAGAACGAGTCGTTCGAGTTCGCCGTGCCGAGGAACATGTTCGTCGCCCCCGTCTCGGGACCGACGTGGCAGCCCGCGCAGCGCTCCGACACGAGCAGCGGAGCAACGGTGCGATCGAACTGCTGGCGCGGCGTCGCGTCCGGGTTCGTGTCCGAGCCCGAGCCCGTCATCGGGCCGGCGTCGGTGAGGCCGCCGACGCAGCCCGCCGATCCGATCATCGCCATCGCCAGAGTCGCCAGGATATGAGTGCGCATGGTTGGTAATCCTTGGATGCGTGGGGTGGGCGACGGCGACTAGCTCGAGCGGCGGCGGCGGAGGGTCGTCGCGAGGGCGGCGCCGAGGAGGAGCATCGTGCCCGCGCCGCCGGTGCCGGTCGTCGAGCACCCGCCGAGGGTCGTCGCGCCGCCGGTGCCGGTGGGGTCGACCGGGTTCGGGTCGCCGGTCGGGTCGCCCGGGTCAACCGGGTCGGTCGAGGTGTCGGCGTCGACAGGGATCACGACGAGCGAGGTGGCGTTCTTGCCGCCGCAGGTGCCGTCGTTGGTGCCCTTGTTCGGGTCA
>JANXOM010000086.1 GCA_025353585.1 Deltaproteobacteria bacterium | reverse complement strand
CATCGACATCCTCAAGGCCGAGAACGATCGCGAGATCGAAGCCCTGAAGAAGCGCCAGGACCCGGCCTACTACCTCGGCTACCAGATGGTGGAGCAGCGGGTGGTCAACCTCGAGGCCGAGGGCGGCGCCCTCGTCGGCGACTCCGACGACACCGCCCGCAACCTCGACACCGAGGTGCGCGTCGGCAGCCCCGCGCTCGACAACACGCGCCAGGTCTCCGACGACGCCAACGGCCTCAACAACCCCATGGGCCGCCGCGGCATCGTCCCCATGGGTGTCGACAAGCAGGCGATCACGAACGCCCTCTGGCTCGACACCGACCGCCGCTACCACGAGGCGCAATCGCAGCTCGGCTACGTCCGACAGGATCAGCTGACGCTCTCCAAGGTGAAGACCTACGAGCCCGACTTCGCCGCCGAGCCGGCCGAGGTCTACGTCGAGGCGAGCGCGCGCCTCGAGTTCGACAAGCCCCAGTGGGTCGAGCGGCTCAAGCGCTGCTCGCAGAAGGCGCTCAAGGGCGCGGCCACCCGCGGCTCCTGCGGCGCGGTGTTCCAGCTCAACACCGCGTACTTCGTCAACAGCGAGGGCTCGCAGATCCAGATCTCCTGGACTAACGCGCAGCTCAACGTCTCCGTCGGCGTGAAGGCCGATGACGGCATGAACCTGTCGCGCCTCGAGCAGCGCTTCGGCCGCACGCCCGCCGATCTCCCCGGCGACGGCGAGGTCGACAAGATGATCGCCACTGTCACCGGTGACCTCGACGCCCTCCACGACGCGCCGCTCGCCGATCCGTACGTCGGCCCCGCGATCCTCGAGGGCCGCGCCGCGGGCGTGTTCTTCCACGAGGTCTTCGGCCACCGCATCGAGGGCCACCGCCAGAAGAACCTGACCGAGGGCCAGACCTTCGCGAGCTACATCGGCAAGGACATCGCGCCCGACTGGCTCTCCGTCTACGACGACCCGCAGATCGTCACGCTCAACGGCATCCAGCTCAACGGCTTCTATCGCTTCGACGACGAGGGCGTCCGCGCCCACCGCGCCGAGCTCATCGATCATGGCAAGCTCGTCGGCTTCGACATGGGCCGGAACCCGATCGCGGGCTTCCCGCACTCGAACGGCCACGGGCGGCGCCAGCCCGCCGGCGGCGTCCCCCCGGTGTCGCGCCAGGGCAACCTCGTCGTGGAGGCGGCGAAGAGCGTGCCCGCGAAGGAGCTCGAGCAGCTCCTCATCGACGAGATCAAGAAGCAGCGCCGGCCGTACGGGATGATCTTCTCCGACATCAGCGGCGGCTTCACCAACACCTCGGCGTTCCAGCCGCAGGCGTTCAAGGTGAACCCCGTCATGGCGTTCCGCCTCTACCCCGATGGCCACCGCGAGCTCGTGCGCGGCGTCGACATCAGCGGCACGCCGCTGGTCGCGCTGCAGTCGATCCGCGCGGCCAGCCGCGAGATCGAGACGTTCAACGGCGTGTGCGGCGCGGAGAGCGGCTGGGTGCCGGTGTCCGCGTCGGCGCCGAGCCTGCTGATCGAGAAGCTCGAGATCGAGAAGGGCTTCGTGCCGCCGGATCGGCCGCCGGTGTTGCAGCCGCCCAGCATCCGGACGTCGACCTCGGCGGCGGCGAAGGAGTCGCGATGAACACCACGAAGCGCATCGCGCTCCTCTTGCCGCTCGTCCTCCTGCCGGCGGCTGCCGCGGCCAAGCCGGCGAAGGCGCCGGCCCCCGGCAAGGCCCCGGCCCCCGGCAAGGCCGTCGAGCCGGTTGGTGGCCCGTCGAAGGCCGTCACGAACGAGATCATCGACGCGGTCGCCGAGGAGATGAACCGCGACCTCGGCGAGCTGTCGATCCCCGGCCAGCCGAAGATCTATCAGATCAGCTACAAGCTCACCGAGGTGGACGTCAACGACGTCTCCGCCGCGCTCGGGGCCACGACGAGCCGCCGCAACCGCCACACCGTCTCCCTCGAGGCGCGCGTCCGCGTCAACAACCCGCAGTTCGACAACGGTAACTTCTCCGTCCCGCAGGCCGAGGAGATCGACGGTGTCGTCTCGACGAGCCTGCCGCTCGAGGCCACCCCGCGCATCGCCCGCCGCGCCGCGTGGCTCGTCACGGACCAGGCCTACAAGGAGGCCCTGATCCAGATCCGCGCGAAGGCCGAGGCCAAGCGCGCCGGCGGCGTGCGCGCGACCGACGCGGTCGGCTGGAGCCCCATCGACAAGCCGATCGTCAGCGAGGAGCCGGTGCTCGTCACCCCGCTCGAGTCGCTCGACGAGCTCGAGACCCGCGCGAAGGCCTTGTCCGCGACGATGCGCGAGCAGCACGCCGTGCGCGACTCGCACGTCGGCCTCACGAGCTACCTCGAGCGCCGCTGGTACCTCACCACCGAGGGCACGAGCGTGACCGATACGCGGCGCGCCACCGGCGTCGTGATGGCGGCGAGCGGCCAGGCCGACGACGGCCAGCTCCTCCAGCAGTACTACCTGCGCTACGGTCACACGGGCAAGGACCTGCCGAGCGACGACGAGCTCAAGGGCGAGGCGAAGAAGCTCGCCGACCAGGTGTCGGCGCTGCAGAAGGCGCGCGTCATGGACTCGTACAGCGGCCCCGTCCTGTTCGAGGGCGAGGGCGCGGTCGGCTTCGTGCGCGCGACCCTGGCCCTCGAGCTCGGCGGCACGCCGGTGCCCGACGGCTTGAACGCGCAGGAAGCGGCGCGCCTCGGCGGCGACTTCGTGGACAAGGTCGGCCTGCGCGTCCTGTCGCCGCAGCTGTCGATCGTCGACGATCCGACCGCGAAGGACGGCGCGGGCAAGGCGCTGATCGGCGGCTACAAGATCGACGACGAGGGCGTCCCCGCGCAACGCGTGGAGGTCGTCAAGGACGGCGTGCTGAAGACGCTCCTGACGAGCCGCACGCCGGCGCACAAAGGCGAGGTCTCCAACGGCCACGCGCGCCGGCCGCCCGAGGGTGGCGCGTATCACGGCAGCGCGACGAACCTGTTCGTGTCGGCCCGGGGCGGCGTCTCGCGCAAGGCGCTCGAGCAGCGGGCCCTCGCGGCGGCCCGCGCCGAGGGGCTCAAGTACGTGCTCGTGATCCGCAAGTTCGACGACGCGGCGATCTCCGGCGCGCCCGAGTTCACGCGGCGCGAGATGATGTCGATGATCAAGATCGCGAACCAGGACCTCCCGCCGCCGGCCGTGCTCGCCTACAAGCTGTACCCGAACGGCAAGGAGGAGCTCGTGCGCGGCGCGCAGCTCGCGAAGACCGAGACCCGCGCCTGGAAAGACGTGATCGGCGCGTCGACGGAGATGACCACGTACAACTTCCTGTCCGCGACCGAGTCGCAGCTGATCCTGAAGCTGCAGGGCGGCACCGAGGATGGGTTCGTCCCGTCGGGCGGCGTCGAGAGCGGCATCGTGACGCCGGACCTGCTCGTGAAGGAGCTCGACGTCCGCCCCTACACGGGCAGCGAGCGCGCGCTGCCGGTCGCGGCGCAGCCGCCGAGCCAGCCGACCACCGCGGCGGCGGCCCCCAAGAAGTAGACGTGCGCGCGCGCATCCATGCGGTCGAGCCGCGCAGCCGAGCCAACGGGCCGGGCGCACGGTTCGTGGTGTGGCTGCAGGGCTGCACGCTCGGCTGCGCGGGCTGCTTCAACCCGACCACGCACGACGCGGCGGGCGGGACGGAGCGCGAGCTGGGGGACGTCATCGCCGAGCTCGGCGCGGCCGCAGCACGGGGCATCGAGGGCCTCTCGCTCTCGGGCGGCGAGCCCCTCCAGCAGCCGGCGGCGGCGCTCGTCCTCCTCGCGGCGGCGCGCGGGCTCGGCCTGTCGACCCTCGCGTTCTCCGGCTACGCGATCGAGGAGATCCGCGGGCTCGCGGGCGGGCCGGAGGTCCTCGCGCAGCTCGACGTGTTGATCGACGGCCGCTACCGCAGCCCGGAGCGCCTCGCGACGGGCCTGCGCGGCTCGGCGAACCAGCGCATCCAGCTGCTCACCGCGCGCTACACCCTCGCCGATGTCGAGGCCACGCCGGTCGCGGAGATCCGCATCGGCCGGGGCGGCGAGATGGTGCTCACCGGCGTCGACCCGGTGAAGATCCGCGCGCGCTGATCCGGCGCGCGGACGGTCGCGTCAGCTCTCTTCGAGGACGCTCGTCGGGTTGCCCGGGGCCGCGATGTTCGCGCCGACCCAGAGCGCCAGCGCTTGCAGCGTGAGCGTCGGGTTGAACCCGGAGCTCGTCGGGAACAGCCCGCCGTCGGCGCACCAGACGTTGCCCAGATCGTGCAGCTGCCCCCGCGGATCGCACACGCTCGTCGCCGCGTCCGGTCCCATGCGCATCGTCCCCATCACGTGCCGCGACGCGCTCGGCGCATCGATCGGCGCGACGAGCCCGAACTGCGCCCCCGCCGACTCGAGGATCGCGAGCATCTTCGGCACGTAGAACTCGCGCGCGCTCGTCTCGAACACGTGGCTCGCGTACGTGACGCGCGCGGCCGGCCGCCCGTAGACGTCCGTCAGCGCCGGGTCGAGGTCCACGCGGTTCGTCACCTGCGGCGCGTCCTCGGCCTGCATGATCATCGCGACGAGCTTGTCGCGCAGCGGGCTCTGCTCGAGGAGCCGCGTCAGGAGCGGCCCCGTCTTGCCGAGCTGCAGCGCGTAGTTCTTCGCCTCGCCGATGAGGTCGGCGTTCGTGGCGAGCTCGATGATCCCGCCGAGCGGATGGTCCGGATCGCCGGGCGTGCCGCGGAAGTCCGAGAAGCCCATCGTCACCGAGCGGCCGCGGTGGCCGTGCACGCGGTCGCGCAAGACGCCGACCACCTGCGTCTGGAAGTGGAACATCAGGTTCGCGCCGACCTGCCCGGACGAGTTGCCGACCTCCGACAGCAGCGCCAGCCGCGCTGTCTCCACCGCGCTCGCGGCGAGCACCACGCGATCCGCCGTCGCGGTCTGCGTCGCGCCCGCGGCGTCGATGTACTCGACCGCGCGGACCGCCGTGCCGGTGGCCGACTTCACGAGCCGCGTCACGACCGCGCCAGACCGGAGCTGCACGTTCTTCGTCAGGAGCGCGTCGCGCAGCAGCGTCACGGCGGGCGCGCCCTTCGCGTTCGTCGGGCAGCCGTAGCCCGAGCAGAAGCCGCACTCGACGCACGCCGGCCGCCCGCGATACGGGCGCGACGCGACCGCCGTCGGGTACGCGAACGGGTGGTAGCCCTGCTTCCGCGCGCCGTCGGCGAGGAGCGTGTTCGCGAGCATCGGGAGGCCCGGCGGCATCGGGTACGGCTTGCTCTTCGCGGGCGCGAACGGGTCATCGGACGCGGCGTCGGGGCCCTGCACGCCGACTTTGTGCTCGATCTCGACGTAGAAGCGCTCGAGCGTCGCGTAGTCCACTGGCCAGTCCGCGAAGCTCGCGCCGGGGATCGCGCCGAGCAGCGTCCCGAGCTTGAAGTCCGTCTCGCGGAAGCGCGGGTACTTCATGTCCGCGTGCACGGCGGCGCCGCCGACGGTGCGCGGCAAGCCGTTGACGTCCCCGACGAACGTGCGGGCGCCGGCCGCCACGCTCGCGCGAAAGCTGCGGGGCTCGATCAGCGGATCCTGCTGGATGAACGAGCGCACCTGCAGCTTCAGCTCGTCGTTGCTGAACAGCGGGACCGGCATGGCGTCCGGCACGTCGAGGCCGGGGAAGTAGTTGGGGCCGGCCTCGAGGACCAGCACCTTCTGGCCCGCCACGGCGAGCGTGCGCGCGACCGCGGAGCCACCCGCGCCGGAGCCGATGACGATGGTGTCGAACGCGGCGAGGCTATCGTTGCCGAGGACGTTGGGGGTGACGGACGGGAACGCCACTAGAAGAACTTCTTTCCGCCGCTGCCGACGGCCGCGACCGTGAGGGCGTCGAGGATCGCGCTGTCGAAGTCCTCGCTGATGGCGTGCGGGCTCGGCGTGGACGTCGGCTCCTCGGGGCGGTCGACATACGCGTCGATGCTCGCGTCGTACACCGCGTGGCCGAGCGGGATGCTGTCGCCGTCGTAGCGGGCGAGCCGCCAGCCGGCGCGGTCTGCGTTGCCGCCGTACTCGGGGACGCAGAACACGCCCTCGAGCGTGTGCTCGATCAGCGCCTGGCCGAACTGCGACACCTCCGACGACACGGTGGCGAGCGCGATCTGCTGGTCGGCCGGGCCGAGCGTGAGGAACGTGGCGCCGGGCGAGGTGGCGGCGGCGACGGCGTCGAGGCGCGTGACGGCGTCGGTGTAGAGGTCGCGCCAGCCGACCGTGGGCCCGAGGAGCGCGTCGTTGAAGTCGCCGCCGGGGGTCGCCGCGCTGCCGAAGATGCGGACGCGCCAGGCGATCTCCTGCGCGCGGGTGAGCGGCAGGAAGGTCGCCATGTCGGCGGGCGGGAACGCGCTCGTGCTCTTGCCGTGCGCATCCGGCGCGGGCTGGCGGCCGGACGCGGGGCCGCCGGCGAAGATCGTGGGCGGCGCGGCCTCGGAGACCTGGTCGAACGCGGCGAGCAGCCGATCGATGTAGCGCACGGCGCGCGCGTCGCTGGCGCTGATGCCGCGCTCGGCGGCGGGGAGGATCAGCGCGGTCGCCGCATCGACCGTGGCCCACTGGTGCGCGTCGAAGAACAGGGGGACATCGGCGTCCGCGTTGTCGCCGCAGCCGACCGGGAAGGGCAGCGCGGCGGCGGCGCTCGCCACGCCGAGCAATCGGAGAAAGACCCGCCGCGTGTACATCGTCCGCGGAGACTAGCTGACGACGCCGTAGACGTTCTTGGCCTGGCGCTGGATCTCGATCGCATCGCGCAGGTGCTCGAACACCTGCCGTGACGCGGGCATGCCGACGATCTCGACGTGCGGGTTCGTCGTGTCCTGCGCGAACACCTCGACGTGCGCGATGCCGAGGATCCGGTCCGCGATGTTCTGGCGGTAGCGCACGTCCCGGCAGCGCCAGAGCTGGAGCACGTCGATGCGCTTGCCGAGGAAGCCCTGCTCGGTCTCGATCACGGTCTGGGTGACGCGGAACTTCGTCGAGCGGCGCTTCAGCGTCACCGCGAGCGCGAGCACGGCGGCGACGGCGAGCGGGATGACGACGCCGAGCGTCTTCGTGGTCCAGGGCGCGTCGCCGCCGATGATGGCGCGCGTGATCGCGATGGCGAGGAGCGCGGCCATGCCGTCCAGCAGGTAGTAGCCGAGGAACGCCTTCCACGACGGGCAGCCCTCGTAGATGATCTTCCGCGCGTCGGTGCCGGTGACGGCCTCGAGCGCGGCCGCCGCGGGCGTGGCGACATCGGCGCGCGCGAACGGCGCCGGGGTCGGGGCCAGGGCCGGGGCCAGGGTCGGGGAGACAAGCGGGACCGGCACGTCAAGGGCGGCCACGGTCGCCGCGACCACCGGCGGCGCCGCGGAGAGGAAGGAGTTGCAGAAGCGACACTTGATCGCCTGGTCCTGGATCTCCTCCGCGCAGAACGGACACTTCTTCATCGGGCCGTCCTTACATCCGGTAGCCGAGGCCGAGCATGAAGTCGATGCTCGTGATCGACGAGATGTCGGAGCGCAGACCTGACTTGGCCGGGCTGTAGCCGAACGCGATCGGCGTCACGGTGATGGCGAGCGCGTTCGTCACGAGGTAGTCAGCGGACAGCGCCACGCGCGCGTGGAACATCGACAGGGCGCCGGTGGTCCCCACGCCGCCCTGGGTGAACACGTTGCCGTCGTCGCCGAGGCCCGAGAGGACGAGCAGGCCCGCGCCGACGTCGCCGCGGACCGCCACCTTCGGCGCGACGGCGTAGCGGAGGCCCGCGTTCGCGAACAGGCCGAACATCTTGCTCGACTCGGTCGTGCCGGTCGTCATGTTGTCGAACGACGCCTGCGTGAACGTCAGGCCCGCGCCGGCCTCGAGCGTCAGCTTGTCGTTGATGGCGATCGGATAGCCCGCGAGCAGCGTGCCGGTGCCGAGGATCCCGAACGAGAGGTGGCCGGCGGACATCTTGCTGCCGCCGCCGAGGAGGCGGACCGACAGGAGGTGCGGCGCGGCCGGCTGCGGCCCGTCGATGGAGACATGCGCGCTGGTGTCGGGGCCGGTGACCGTGTCCGTGTCGTGCACGGCGACCGTCCCGGTATCGACCGGCTTGGCGGCGGTGGTGTCCGCGGGCTTGACCGGCGGCGGCTTGACCGGCGGCGGCTTCACGGCGTCCGCCGGCGGCCTTTTGCTCCCGTCATCGCCCGGCTTCACCGTGCCGTCGGGTGCCTTGTTGCGCAGGTCGTCCTGCTGCTTCATGCACGCCTCGCCGTCCTTGACCCAGCCGTCGACGTCGGCCTTGGTCTCGGGCTTGAGCGGCTTCGCCGTGTCGTTCGCCTTCATGGCGAGGAACCGCTTGTAGAAGAACACCGCGTTCTTGCAGTCGTTCGCCTGCCGGTACGCCTGCGCGATGTTGTAGAGGTACGACGGCTTCTTCTGGTCGGACGTCTCGAGCTCGAAGCCCTTCTTGAACGCGTCGACGGCCTTGTCGAAGTTGCCGAGCGTGTACTGCGTCTGCCCCTCCTCGTACCAACCGTCGGACGTGGTCGGGCTGGCCGATGCGAGGCGCGCGGTGAGGAGCAGCGAGGCGACGAGGGCGGTGCGAAGGTTCATGTTGTTCTCAGAGATCGCCGGGCTTGGCGAGACCGTCGGAGTCGTGGTGGACCGGACCATGCGGCGGCGGCGGCACCGGCGTGTGGTGGTGCACGGCCGGCGTCACCGGCGGCGTGGTGTGGTGGACGGGCGGGCTGACCGGCGGCGTCACGGGCGGCTTGACGATGACGATCGCCGCGCTGCCGCTGCCGGCTCCGATCCCGCTGCCCGCGCCGCTGCCGGCCAGGGGGGCTCCGCTGCCGGCATCGCTACCCGCGGCCTGCCGCTTGTCGAGCGCGGCGTCTTCCTTGGTGTTGCCCTCGTCGAGCCGGACCTGGCGCGACTCGTTCACGTAGCCGTCGAGCCGAAAGGAGATCATGCTCGGGGTGCTCGACTTCTTCAGGTGCAGCGTCGTCGGCGTGACCGCCTTCTGGTCGATGCCATCGACGAAGATCGTGGCGCCCGTGGGGGTACTGGTGAGCGCGAGGTCGACGACATCGGACGCCGGCGGCGCCGTCGTGTCGTGCGGGATCGTCTTGTCGCTGCCGACCGGCGTGGTGCCGCTGCTACCGCTGCCCGGCGTCGCGCTCGGGGCCGAGCTGCCGTCACCGCTGCCGCTGGCCACGATGTTGCCGCGGTTGCTCTGCGTGAGGAACACGATCGCGCCCACGGCCGCCGCGATCACCACGACGCCCGCGATCCAGAACCCGACGCGGCTCGGCGCCTTCGCGGGCTGCGCGCCGATGACGCTGTAGGCGCCGCCCATTGTCTGCAACGCGGCGCCGGGGATCGACGCGATCGAGCCCGGGGGCGGCGTCAGGTTCGGCGACGACATCGGCGCCGGCGTCAGCCGCATCATCGGCAGCTCGATCGGCGCCGTCGACGGCATCAGCTGCCGCCCGAGGAAGCCCTGGAGCCCGCCGTTCGCCTCGACGTAGCCGACCGGGTCGGCCATCGCGCGCATGAACTCTTCCATCGTCGGGTAGCGCAGGTCCTGGCGCTTCTCGAGCGCCTTCAGCACGACGATCTCGACGTGCGGCGGCAGCATCCGATACTGCGACGGGGGCAGCGGCTTCTGCGTCAGGTGCTGGACGAGCACCTCGCCGTAGCCCTCGCCGATGAACGGGACGCGGCCCGTCAGCATCTCGTACAACAGGATCCCGAGCGCGTAGATGTCCGTGCGGTGATCCACGAGGCCCTTGCCGTCGCACTGCTCGGGCGACATGTACGCGGGCGTGCCCATCACGATGCCGGTGCGCGTGCGATTGCCGCCAGCGTTGTCGCCCGTGAGCTTCGCGATGCCGAAGTCGAGGAGCTTGACGAAGTCCTTCTCGCGCGCGCGCTGCACGAGGATGATGTTGTCGGGCTTGAGGTCGCGGTGGACGATGCCGCACTTGTGCGAGGCGGCGAGCGCGTCGGCGATCTGCAGCGCGAGGCTGAGCGCGCGCTCGGGCGGCAGCGGCGACTCGTTGCGGATGAGCGCCGTCACCGACGTGCCGTGCAGGTACTCCATGATGAAGTACACGAGCTGCTCGCGGCCGAGCATGCCCTGCAAGATCCCGAAGTCGACGATGTCGACGATGTTCGGGTGGCCGATGTCGTTGACGGCCTTCGCCTCGTTGAAGAAGCGCTTCGCGACCTCGGCGTTCGACGAGAACTCCGAGTGCAGGACCTTGAGGGCGACCTTCTTGCCGATGGTCGGGTGCTCCGCGAGATAGACGGATCCCATGCCGCCTTCGCCCAACTTCTGGGTGACCAGATAGTTGCCGACGGTCTGCCCGATCAGCTGATCGGTCGACTGGTTTCCCGCGTTCGCATCCATGCCGAATCACACCCCTTGGGCCGCGCTTGGATGGTAGCCGCAAGCGGGCGAAAAGTCGCGGATCGTCGGGTGGCGTGTTACCAAGTCGAGGTGGGACGCACGACGGTGGTCATGCTCGCGTTCGCGGCCGCGCTCGTGACCCCGGTTCGGGCGATCGCCTGGGCGGACACGGACCTGCCCGCGGTCAAGTCCCGGTCGGCCGTCGTCATCGATGCCGAGACCGGCGCCGAGGTCTACAGCAAGGACGCAGACGCCGTCCGCGCCATCGCCTCGACCACGAAGATCTTCGTCGCGATGGCGGTCCGGGCCCACGCCCTCGACCTCGACGCGTACACCGAGATCACGCCGACCGACGCGAAGTCCGCGAAGGGCGGCGCCCGCACCCGGCTCGACCTCGGGCAGCAGTTCTCGAACCGCGACTTGCTCCGCGCCATGTTGATGGCGTCGGACAACCGCGCGCCGACCGCCCTCGGCCGCGGCGCCGGGATGACGCCCGACGAGCTCGTCGCGGCGATGAACGAGGTCGCGAAGGGGCTCCACCTCAAGCGGACGAAGTTCACGGACCCGACCGGCCTGCGCGGCAACGTGTCGACGGCGCGCGAGATGGCGCTGGCGCTCCACGCGGCGCTGCAGGACGACGTGCTGCGCGAGATCATGGGCCGCGACTACACGATCGTCGAGTCGAAGGACGGCTACTCGAAGGTCCACTACGGCTCGACGAACATGCCGCTGCGCGCGAAGAAGTGGGACGTCATCGGCGGCAAGACCGGCTACACCGAGGCCGCGGGCTATTGCTACATCACGGCGGCGCGGTTCGATTCGCGCGAGCTCGTGATGGCGTTCCTCGGCGCGGACGGCAAGCAGACGCGGTTCGCGGACTTCGATCGCGTGGCGACGTGGCTCGACCACGGCGCGCCGGGCGCGAAGATCGCGACGAAGCGGCCCGCGCGCGCGAAGGCGAAGCTCGATGTCGTGGCGTCCGGGCGCGTCCCGAAAGAGTAAGCTCGCGGCGTGAGGCCGAGGCCGTGGCTCTGAATCGGCGCGAGCTCCTCGGCGGGCTGGGCGCGGCGTCGGCGAGCGCCATCCTGTGGGCGATGGGCTGCCGCGCGCAGGAGCAGGACACGCTCGGCGCGCGCGCCGACGCCGATGACGTGGCGGCGTGGCTGCGGTCGGCGGTCGTGAAGCTCGCGACGGCGTTCCCGGCGCAGGCAGCGACGGCGCACGCACTGGCCGTCTCGCGGGCGCGGGTCACGGCGGCGGTCGACGTGCTCGGGCGCGGCGTGTCGCGCGGCCACGTCGAGGGCGTCGTGCTGCGCGTGCAGCGGCGCGATGGCGCATGGCACGAGGAGGTCACGGCGGATCTGTCGCGCGCCGGCGTGGACGCGCTCGCCGAGCGGCTGACGGAGCGGCCCGGGGCGCGCGACGGGGCGCCCCGGCGTGGCGGGCCCGCGTTCGGGCCGCCGGCGAAGCTCGTGGCCGGGCCGAGCAGCGACGCCGACGATCCGCTCGCGCTGCACGATCGCGAGCTGCTCGAGCGCGTCGACGCGATGGCGAGCGCGGATACGGCGATCTCGAGCCGCATCGTGTACGCGGCGAGCGTGCTCGATATCGACGACACGACCCTGTGGTCGGTCGCGCTCGGCCGGCAGCGCGCGCAGCGGAGCGTGCGGGTCCGGCGCAGCGTCACGCGCGTGGCGTGGAACGGGACGCGGCCGGTCGTCAGCGAGCTCGCGCGCGGCTGGCGCGGCGGGGTCGACGATCTCGCGTTCGCGCCCGCCGAGATCCAGCGCGTCAGCGAGGATGCGCTCGCGCTGATGACGCCCGGCGAGCTCGCCGATGGCGACTACGACGTCGAGCTCGCGCCGGCCATCGTCGCGACGGTGCTCGACGCGGCCGCGCGCGAGCTGCTGACGAGCGCGGCGGCGCGGCGGCCCGAGGTGGCGGCGCGGCTTGCCGTCGGCGCGGCCGTGGCGTCGCCGCTGCTGTCGCTCGTCGACGATCCGACGGCGGCGGCCGCGTACGGCGGCTTCGCGTTCGACGACGAGGGCGCGGACGCGCAGCCCGTGCCGCTGCTCGTCGGGGGACGCGTCGTCGGGCGCTTCGCGGATCGCGCCGGGGCCGGAGACGCGGCGGCCGGGCGTGGGCGGCGGCCCGGGCACCTGGGCCCCCTCGAGGCGGCGGCCTCGCACCTGCGACTCGCGGTCGGCGGGGGGACGCGCGGGAAGCTGGTGGGCCGCGGGCTCGTGCTCGACGGCGCGCGCGGATGCGTCATCGATCCGAGCAGTGACCGCGTGGTGATCAGCGCCCGGCGCGCGGACGCGGTCGGCGGCGGCGACGCGACCGGGCGCAAGTGGGCGGACGTGGAGGTCGTCGGCGAGCTCGGCGCGCTGCTGGCGGCGGTGTCGGCGGTGTCGGCGGACGCGCTGACGGTTCCGATACGCGACGAGGCGGAGGGCCTCCCGCGGTGGCGCTCGATCGAGACACCGGCGATCGCGACGCGTGCGCACGTACGCGCGCGGCGGCGGTCGACATGAGGCGCACGTGATCGACCGCAAGGGGCTCGTGCGCGTGCTGCAGGATCGCCGGGTCGCGGACTGGGTGCTGACGGAGCGCGAGCAAGAGCTCGCCGTGGTGGACGAGCGCGCGGGGCTGCGGCGGCACGAGACGCGGACGCAGTGGACGCTCGTCGTGCACGACGACAGCCCGACCGGCCGCGGCAGCGCGCGCGTGACGATCGACGCGCTCGGCGGGCGACCGCGCGATGTCGTGGAGCAGGCGCTCGCCCTCGCGAAGGCGGCGATCGGACCGGCGTGGCAGAGCGCGCCGCTCGCGGCTCCGGCGAAGGTCGCGCTCGCGGACGCCGAGCTCGCGCACGGCGATCTGGTGGCGGCGGCCGGCACGCTGCTCTCGGGGGTGCGGGCGCCGGCGGGCGCGACGGCCTTGCGGTACGCGGTCCTGTTGCGCGAGCAGGTGTCCGCGCAGTCGCACGGCGGACTGCACGCGACGTGGGCCGCGACGGCCGTCCGCGGCGGCGCGCTCGTGACGGCGGGCGTACGGAGCATGGAGATCGTGCGCGAGGCGCGACGGCTCGGCGATCTGGCGCTCGGCAGCGCCATCGGCGAGGCCGTCGCGGATCTCCGGGTGCTCGCGGGGGCAGGCGTCCCGATCGCGGGGCCGTGCGCGCTCGTGCTGACGGGCGAGGCGCTGCTGCACGGCGGCGGGTTCGGCGTATGGAGCGTGTTCGCCACGCAAGCGGACGCGGTCGTGGAGCGCCAGGGGTTGACGCGCTATCGCATCGGCGCGCCGGTGGCGCGGGGGGCGGAGGGCATCGACGAACCGCTAGCGATCGCGAGCGACGGCGCGCTCGACTTTCGCGTCGGCTCGGCGCCGATGGGCGACAGCGGCGATGCGGTGCGGCGGTTCGCGCTCGTCGAGGGCGGGCGCGCCGCGGGGCTGGCGCTGTCGCCGCGCGAGGCCGCGTTCCGGCACGAGGATCCGAACGGCGGCGTGCGCAACCTGGTCGTGGCACCGGGGACGTGGGCCGGCATCGGACCCGATGCGCCGCGCGTGGTGGAGGTGCGGCGGCTGCGCTCGCTCGCGATCGACGCCTACACCGGCGACGCGAGCCTCGAGATCGCGCTCGGCGTCGACCACGTGCACGGCGAGGCGCGGCCGTTCACCGGCGGCACGGTGCGGCTCGATCTACTCGGCGCGCTGGCGCGGGCGCGGCGGAGCAAGGACGTCATCCGGCGCGGTACGTACGACGGGCCGGCGGCGGTGTGGATCGAGGACGCGGAGCTCGTTGTCTGATGCCGGCCGTGGTCTGCGCGGCGTGCAAGCAGAAGATGAGCTCGGAGGCGGCGGTGTGTCCGCACTGCGGCGCGCGCTCGGCGGGCGCGCCGGTGCTGCTGGCCGAGGTCAAGATGTCGCCCGAGGAGCTACGGGCGCTGCTCGCGGCGGATCCGGACTCCCACGGTCGCGAGAACGCGCCGCGCACGCCCGTGCAGGCCGTGCTCGCGCCGCACCCGCGCACGCACGGCGCGACGCGGCTGCTCGAGGTCGGGCTGACGATCGCGTGCCTGCCGCTGATTTTGTGCGGGCTGTTGCCGCTCGTGCTCGCGCGCCGGCTGGCCCGCGGGCGGGCGGTCGAGCTGTCGGGCGAGGCGGCGGCGGTGATGACGATCGCGGTCTCGGGTGGCGTGGGGCTCGCGTCGGTCTTGCTGGAGACGAGCTGGTCGGTCGGCCAGATCCTGGCCGCGGTCGGCGGCGAGATCGCATTGCTCGTGGGGCGGGGTGTCGTGCGGGCGAACGCGAGCGCGAGCCGCGAGCTGATGCGGCTGGCGACGGCCGAGGATGAGGCGGACTAACGGTGGCGAACGAGACGTTCGTCGCTACGGTACAGGGATGCAGATCCAGCTCAACACCGACCACAACACCGAGGGTAGTGAAGCACTGGCCGCGCACGTCAAGCAGGTCGTGGAGCACAACCTCTCGCACCTGAGCGATCGCATCACGCGGGTCGAGGTGTTCATCGCCGACGAGAACGGCGCGAAGTCCGGACAGGAGGACAAGCGCTGCACGATGGAGGCCCGCATCGAGCGGCACCACCCCACCGCCGTCACGCACCACGCCGGCTCCGTCCATCAGGCCATCGACGGCGCCGCCGAGAAGCTCGCCCGCGCGGTCGACCACATGCTCGACCGGGTCCGCACCCACTGACTGTAATTTTCCGCAAACAAACGGGGCCAGGCCCCTTTGTTTGTGTCCGGTGGCCGGACACCGGGTGAACGGCCGGTCAGTCGACGCGGGGCGAGAGCGCCTCGAGGTCGTCCATCAGGCCCTCGAAGCCGGGCAGCTCCATCTGGTAGCGAGCGCGGCAGGCGTCGAGCGTGGCGGCTAGCGAGGAGAGCGGCAACTCGGCGCCGAGGTGCGCGGCGCGGACGGAGTCCTGGCGCACCAGGCCTGCCGCGGGCGCCGCGGCTTGCGCCCGCGTGCGCAGCGGGTCGAGCGTGCGGTCGAGGGCGTGGCAGCGCGCGTCCAGGTCCGGCATTTGCGCGTCGATGTGCGCGGCCGTGAGGGCGGCGCGGATGTCGGTGGCGAGCGCGCCGAGCAACGCGACGGCCGCATCCACCGAGGGCGCGCTGGGCCGGGCGGCGACGGCGGGCGGCGGCTCCGGATTGGCTCCGTCGGGCGCGGCGTGGTGCGCCGGGCGCTCGAGGTCGAGGTCGAGGTCGCGGTCGTGGTCCGGTCCGCGCGCCGGCGGCCGCGCGCTGGCGCACCCGGCCAGCAGCGCCACCGCGACGAGGGCAACCGCACGTGCGCTCACCGCGTCATGCTCGCACGGCCGCGGCGGGCCTGCGTGCTATATGTCGGTCGCTCGTGAGCGTGGTGAAATGGTAGACACGCAGCGCTTAGAACGCTGTGCCTTAACCGGCTTGGGGGTTCGAGTCCCCCCGTTCGCACGAACTAAGCTGCCGTAAAGGCAGCTTTTTCGTTTTCGGTCACCGTCGGTTTTGCCAAGTTTTTGCCACGCGCGCCCAGCATCTTGCGGACCCGAGCGTCCGGATCCCCTTCGCC
>JANXOM010000076.1 GCA_025353585.1 Deltaproteobacteria bacterium | reverse complement strand
GTGCACATCAACCCAATCTTCACGGAGGCAGTCGAGGTCACGGTACCGCCCGCGGTCGAGCACGGCGTCACGTCGATGATCACCGCGCTCGCGTCATAGAATTCCTCCACCCGCTGTCTCAAACGCGTTGACACGTTCCGGGGCGAGCCGAACCGTCTGTGTCCCGACGATCGGACCAGTGACCGTCCCCATCGATCCGTGCACACCGCGTTAGGGTACGCCGCGTGAACCTGGAGCCGCGGACCCAGATCGGGAAGTACGTGCTCGGGCGCAAGCTCGGGTCGGGCGGCTTCGGCGTCGTCTTCCGGGCGAGCGACGCGAGCCTCGATCGCGAGGTCGCGCTCAAGTTCCTGCACCCCGAGCACACGGCCAATCCCCAGATCCTCCAGCGCTTCCTGCAAGAGGCGCGCTCCGCCGCGAAGATCATGCACCCGGGCATCGTCACGGTGTTCGAGTGCGGGCAGATGACCGAGGCGAACGGCGCCGCGTACATCGCGATGGAGCTGCTCGTAGGCGAGAGCCTCACCGATCGCCTCGCGCGCAGCGGTCGCCTCGCGCCGGCCGCGGCGATGGAGGTCTGCCGCCAGGTCGCGGCCGCGCTCGAGGCCGCGCACCGCATCGGCATCGTTCACCGCGACCTCAAGCCCGACAACATCTTCATCGTCCACGACTCCGCGATGCGCGGCGGCGAGCGCGTCAAGGTGCTCGACTTCGGGATCGCGAAGCTCGGCCGCGCCGCGACGTCGAGCGTCCAGACGCAGTCGATGATGGTGTTCGGCACGCCGCGCTACATGTCGCCCGAGCAGTGCAAGTCGGCCGCGAACGTCGATCACCGCAGCGACATCTACACGCTCGGCGCGATCCTGTTCGAGCTGCTCACGGGGTAGCCGCCGTTCGCGGGGGAGCCGGGCGAGCCCATCGCGCAGCATTTGCTCGTGCCGCCGCCGACGGTGGCGTCGCTCCTGCCGAGCGTCTCGGACAGCCTCGACAAGCTCGTCGCCGCGCTGCTCGCGAAGAAGCCGGACAACCGGCCGTCGACGATGGCGGCCGTGCAGCTCGCGCTCGAGTCCGATGGCGGCGAGGCGCCGGGCGTCGCGCCGACGCTGGCGGCGGATGCGATCTCGATGGTGCACGTCTCGACGCCGGGGGCGCTCGGCGTGCGCGCGCCGGTCGACCAGCGCGTGTTCACGGGGAACACGGACGCGACGGCGCTGCCGGGCGCGGTCGGCGCGTCCCGCGGCGCGAACCCGACGACGCTCAGCCACGCGACGGGCTCCTCGGGGCCGGCGCTGCCAGTCGCGAAGCGCGGCCGCACGGCGATCTACGCGGCGGCCGGCGTGCTGCTGCTCGGCGCGATCGCCGGCGGCGTGGTGCTGCGCGGCGGGGGCAGCCGTGAGGATGCGGCGGCGGAGACGGTCGCCACGGCGACACCAGCGCCGGCCCTGGCGCCGAGCGCGGCGGGGGCGCCGCCGCCGACGCGGGTCGTGCCAACGCCCGCGCCGGTTGCCCCGACGCCGGTCGCGCCCACGCCAACGCCGGTCGCGCCGGTGAACAAGACGATCGCGAAGGCGCCGGTCGTCGCGCCGGTCCACGCGATGGGCTCGCTGACGATCAGCTCGACGCCGTCGTGCGACATCTTTGTCGACGGCGCGCCGATCGGCATGCACACGCCGGCGACGGAGCTGCCGATCAGCGTCGGCCGCCACAAGATCACGCTCGTCGACGCGGAGCGCAAGATCAAGGACACGTTCCCCGTCGACGTGAAGGCCGGCAACCAGGTCATCACGAAGAACTACAAGCACGAGCCGGTGCCACCGGTCGTGGAGACGCACGAGCCGACCGCGCCGCCCCCGCCTGACGCGACCCCGAAGAAGGACGGCACGATCAACCCGTTCGCGAAGAAGGGCGGGACCCCGTGACGCGCCTCGCGCTGGCCGCCGTCCTCGGCACGTGTCTCGTCGCGCGGATCGCCGCCGCCGACCCGCAGGCCGACGCCGAGCGCCTCTACAACGACGGCCAGGCCGCGTACGACGACAAGCGCTTCGACGACGCGATCGTTGCCTGGCAACAGGCGTACGACCTCTCGAAGCTCGCCGCCCTGCAGTTCAACCTCGCGCAGGCGCAGCGGCTCGGCGGCCATTGCACGGCGGCCGTCGATGCGTACAAGGCGTTCATCAAGGCGGATCCGACGTCGGCCCAGCGGCCCGACGCGGAGAGCCGGCTCCGGGAGATCCAGCCGTGCCCGGCCGTGCCCGCGGTCGTCAAGGTCGTGACGCCGCCGCAGCGGCCCATCACGAAGCCGGTCGAGCCGAGCGCGCACGGACACGCGGGCGCATACGTCGTCGGTGGGCTCGGCGTCGCGCTCGCGATCGGCGGCGGGATCTTCGGCGCGCAGGCCTCGTCGGCGGCCAGCGACGTGTCGGCCGCGTGCGCGAGCGGGTGCGCCTGGACGCCCGCCCTCGCCGACCAGGAGTCCGCGGGCAAGCGCGATCAGACCGTGCAGTACGTGCTCTACGGCGCCGGCGCGGTCGCGCTCGTCACGGCGATCGTCCTGTATCGCCGCGGCTCGCACGAGCACGCGGCGCCGGTCGCGCTCGTCCCGCACCTGGATGGGGCCCGCGCCGACGGGGCGACCGTCAGCTGGCTCGGCTCCTGGTAGGGCTCGGGTCGCCCGGGAGAGGCCGACCGCGCGCCGGCGCGGCTTCTATGATGTACTCGTCTCGATGAGCGATCGTGTGGAGCAGCTGATCGCGCTGGGGCGCGAGCACTACAACGCGAACGAGTACGAGCGCGCCGAGCCGTACCTCGCGGAGGCGGCGCTCGCGCGGCCGGGCTTCCCCGACCTCTACAACATGCTCGGGGTCGTCTATCACAGCCAGGGTCGGTTCCAGGACGCCGAGGAGGCGTTCGAGAACGCGCTGCGGCTCAACCCGCGCTACACCGAGGCCGCGCTGAACCTGTCGGTCACGTACAACGATCGCGGCAAGTACGAGAAGGCGCGGGAGGTCTACACGCGGGCGGTGTCGGCGAGCGTCGGGCAGCCGAACGCGCTCGTTCGGTTCGCGCGCGGCAAGCTCGCGAACATGCACGCGGACCTCGGCAGCGCGTACGCGGGGCTCGCGATGTTCGACGAGTCGGTGCGCGAATACGCCAAGGCGCTCGACCTCGCGCCGGAGTTCGCGGACCTGCGCGTCCGGCTCGGCAACGTGTATCGCGACATGGGCGTGCACCACGCGGCCATCGCCGAGTTCGAGCACGCGAAGCGGCTGCGCCCGGACTTCATTCCCGCCCGCATCCACCTCGGCGTGACGCTGTTCTCGCTCGGCCGCGCGGACGCGGCGGTGGCGGAGTGGAAGGAGGTCTTGCGGATCGATCCGGCGAACAAGAGCGCCGCGCTGTACATCCGCATGTGTCAGGACGCGAACGGCCCGCGCCCCGGCAGCGCCCTGCCGCGCGGGTCGTGAGGCCCGGCGGGTCCGGCGCGGACGAGCTCCCGCGCCTCGCGGCGAGGCCTCGTGCGGGGACCGAGGCGCGCCTGCCGTGGGCCTACTCGCCGGACTTCTTCGCCTCGGCGTCGCGCTGGGCCTTCGAGATCGTGAGCACCACCAGGTAATCGTTGATCGGCTTCACCAGCGCCTCGGCGAGCGCGCCCTCGCCGTCATCCACGACGGTCTTGACGCTGACCACGTCCTTCACCCCGCGGCGCTTGAGGCGGTTGACGATCGCGGAGTCGTGGCAGTGGCCGCCGCCCGCGAGGATCACCAGGTGACCCTGCGGGTTCGCGGCGAGCCACTTGGCCGAGGTGTCAGCCATGGTCTCGTCCCAGATGACCTGCACGGTGTAGATCGCGTCCGGGCTCGGCATCGATGGCGCCGCCGCGTCGCCGGAACCGTCCGCGTCGGAATGATGCGGCGACGCCACCGGCGCGGTCGTCGGGGCGGGCGGGCTCGCGTGCGCCGCACCCCCGCCCATGTCCTCCATCAGCGTGTCGAACCACGCGCGGTGCGCGGCGTCCTTGAGGTTCAGCTCGGGGACCTGCGCCTTCTCCTCCGGCGTGAGCGAGTCGAGGCCGTGGTGCACGACCTTCTTCGTCAGCTCGCGTGGCGCGTTCAGCGCGAGCAGCGCGCCCTTCGTCGCCACGACGGCCGCGATCGTCGGCGCGTAGAAGCCCCAGTCGTAGCCCCAGCGATCGGCGTAGCCGGACCGCGAGCGCAGCGCCGCCGCGTCGACCTTGCCGGCCGCGTAGTCGTCAAGCACGGCCTGGAACGGACGCTGAAACATCTCCATGCCGAGCGCCAGCCGCGGCTGCGCGGCGAGGTGCTTGACGACCTCGAGTTGCACCCAGTGGTGGTGCGGGTTCGTGTGCTCCTCGCCCACGCAGACGGCCCGCGCGCCGGCCAGCGCCGTCCAGAACGCCGCCGCCTCCATCTGGTGCCCCGTGCGCGCATCGAGCACCTGCAGCGGCAGCCCGGCCGCCTCGATGTTCGCCGTTGCGCCCTCCGCGGCACCGCCGCTTGCAGCGCCACCGGCCGGCGGGTGCGGTTCCGTGTACCCACGCGAACCAGCACAACCACCTGCAGCAAGGATCGCGATCGTCAGCAACGCGCGTAGCGACATGCCGGACATGCTACCCCATACATGGTGGAGACGCTGCCGTACCTCACCGGCGACCTGCCCGGCATCGGCGGCGTCCTGCGCGCGCGCGATGACGACTTCGCCGTCGACGAGATCCCCGCGTATCCCGCCACGGGCACGGGCGACCACGTGTTCGTACATGTCGAGAAGCGTGGCCTCACCACGCCGGCCGCCGTCACCGGGATCGCGCGCGCGCTCGCCATCCCCGAGCGCGACATCGGCGTCGCCGGCATGAAGGATCGCCACGCCGTCACGCGCCAGTGGCTCAGCTTGCCACCGCCGATCACCCCGGAGCAGGCGCGCGCGCTCGTCCTCCCCGACATCCAGATCCTCGACGCCGTCCGGCACGGCCACAAGCTGCGCACCGGCCACGTTCGCGGCAATCGCTTCGTGCTGCGCGTCCGCGAGGCCGCCCCCGATGCCGCCGCCCGGGCACGCGCGATCCTCGAGCGCCTCGCGGCCGCCCCCGGCGCGCCGAACTGGTACGGCGAGCAGCGCTTCGGGCGCGCTGGCGACAACGCCGCGCGCGGCCGCGACCTCCTCACCGGCGCCACGCCGCGCGGCCAGCGCGACCGCCGCATGGACCGCTTGATGATCTCGGCGCTCCAGTCCGAGCTGTTCAACGCGTGGCTGCGCGCGCGCCTCGCCGATGGCTACTACCGCTGCGCCCTCGCCGGTGACGTCCTCCACAAGCGCGGCGGCGGCATGTTCGCGTGTACCGAGCCGGTCGTCGACACCGCGCGCATGCTCGCGGGCGAGCTGTGCGCCACCGGCCCGATGTTCGGTGACGCGATGCGCGCTGCGACCGCGGGCAGCGAGGCCGCCGCCCGCGAGGCGCAGATCCTGGCCGACGCGGGCCTCGCGCCGGGTGCGTTTCACGCCGTGCGCGCGATCGCCGAGGGCACGCGGCGCGATGCGACGATCGAGGTCGGCGAGGCGACCGTCGCCGAGGAGCCGGACGCCGTCGTGATCGGGTTCACGCTGCCCGGCGGCGCGTACGCGACGGCCGTGATGCGCGAGATCATGAAGTCGCCTCCGACATCTCCGGCGCCAACGCCCGATCCGGGCTAGGTTTCGCTCGTGAGCTTGACCGAGTACTTCCAGGACTTCGCCCGGCTCGGCTCGGGCTGGGTCCTCTACCTGCTCGTCGCGCTGTCGGTCCTCTCGATCGGCGTCATGATCGAGCGGCTCCTCTGGTTCATGCCGCGCGACACCGACGCGGAGCGCTTCATCCGCGAGATGCGCGGCGCGTTCGAGCGCGGCGAGGTCGAGCGCCTGCTCACGAAGTACAAGGCGGCCCCCGAGGTCTCACTGCAGGTCGCGCTGCGCGGCCTCGAGGAGCGGGACCGCGGCGCCGAGGCCGTCGCCGAGGCGATGCATGGCGAGCGCGCGCGCTGGCGGCGCGCCGGCGACAAGCACCTCCTGATCCTCGGCACGCTCGGCAACACCGTCCCGTTCGTCGGCCTGTTCGGGACCGTGCTCGGCGTCATCAAGGCGTTCGACAAGCTGACCGGCACCCAGGTCGACGCCGAGAAGCTCGTCGTGTCGGAGCTCGCGAGCGCGCTCACGGCCACCGCGGTCGGCCTCATGGTCGCGATCCCGGCCGTCGTGGCGTTCAATTTCTTCTCGCGCAAGCTGCGCAACATCATGAGCGGCGCGGACGAGTGCGCGCACGCGGTCCTGGCGCTCGTGCACGGCGCGGAGCACGGCAAGACGCACCCGGCCGCGCCGGTTGCCGCCGCCAAGGACGCGTAGGGATGGCCGGCGGCAGCCTCTACCGCGGCGACGACGACGATGCCGGCATCACCGACATCAACATCACCCCGTTCGTCGACGTCGTCCTCGTGCTGATGGTGATCTTCATCGTCACGGCGAAGTTGATCGTCTCGCGCGGCGTGGAGATCGACAAACCTGTCGAGCCGTCGGGCGGCACGGTGCAGACGGCGCTGAAGGTCACGATCGACAAGGCCGGCACGATCTATGTCAACGGCGAGCCGTTCCACGACGACGCGGCGGCGGTCGCGCGGATCAAGCTTGCGGGCTCCAAGATGGCAAAGCCCAAGGCCATCATCGCGGGCGACCGCGCCGCGGCCTACGGCGGCGTCATGCACGCGATCCAGCTCGTCCACGACGCCGAGATCACGGCCATCGCCCTCGAGAACGAGCGGCCGAAGTGACGGCCGGTTCGGCCGCTGACCGCTCCTGCTAAGCTCCTCTCGTGCGCTGGGACTCGCCGCCGGTGCTCGTCGTGATCGGCACCCTCGCCGTCCACACGCTCCTGCTCACGGCCGGCGACGCCATCGCCACCTACAACAAGTACGCGCCCGAGCCGCCGGTGGTGTTCGAGACGTTCGACATCGTCGAGCCCGAGCCGCCGCGGCCGCCGCCGCCGCTCACGCCACCGGCGGTCACCCCACCGGCCCCCACGCTGCCGCCGGTCGCCCCGCCGCCGCCGGCGCCCGTCCGCGCGAGCACCTCGCGTCCGGCCACGCCCGCGCCATCGTTCGACCCGCCTCTCGCGCCGGCGAACCCGAACCCGGATCCGAACGCGGGCGGCAGCGAGCCGTCGCTCCCGATGCCGGACCTCGGCCCCGCGGCGCACGGCACCGGTGCGGCCGTCGGGGGTCCCATCCGTCACGGCCACGGCGGCCACGGCACGGGTAACGGCTCGGGCGACGGCGCCGGCAGCGGTGAGGGCGTCGCCCCGCCCGTCCCGATGTCGGTCGCCACCATCAAGACGCGCGCGCTCCCACGCGGCGACTACAGCTATTTCGGCGCCGGCAAGGACTACCCCGCCGAGGCCAAGGCGCTCGCGATCGAGGGCGTCATCAAGGTGCGCCTGCTCGTCGACGCGGGGGGCAAGGTGTCGTCCGCGACCCTCCTCGGCAAGCTGGGCCACGGCCTCGACGAGCTCGCGCTGCGCTACGCCCACGCGATCGACTTCGAGCCGGCGCGCGATACGGACGATCACGCGGTGGCGTCGATCGTCGTGTGGACGTTTCAGTTCACGCTGCCGAAGTAGCCGCGGTCGCAATACATGTAGGTGGGGTTCGTCCGAGAGCACGAGCGCATCGTCGAGGCCGCGCGCACTTTCGGCCGCCGACGCTTTCTGTCTACAATGCTCTCGATGCGCATTCATCCACGGGGGGTGGGCGCGGCTCTGGTGATCGGCACGCTCGTTTTCGCGAGCACGCAGACGGCCCAGGCTGCTCCGCCTCCGTACGACCCCGCGATCGACGTCGAGCTCTTCCAGTACGCGATCGGGCCCAAGACGTTCTTCACCGTCAGCGACGCCGAGACCGCGGACAAGAAGCAGCTCGCGATGGACGCGCTCATCACGTTCGTGAGCAACCCGTTCACCGTCTACAACGTGTCGACGCAGAACAACAACACGATCACCGGCCCGCGCGACCGCGTCGTGACGTCGCTGACGGAGATGCAGATCACCGGCGCCTACGGCATCAGCGACAAACTGCAGCTCGGCGTCAACCTGCCCGTGATCTTCACGCTGCAGGGCAACGGCCTCGATCCCACGACGGGCATGGCCGACGCGAACGGCCTCGCCGTCACCGGCCTCGGCGACGCGCTCATCGAGGGCAAGGCGCTCCTGTACCGCAATAAAGCCTTCCGCCTCGGCGCCGCCCTCGGCATCACGCTGCCGACGAGCTACGGCAGCGACGGCAGTCAGTTCATCGGCGACAACCTGCCGACCGGGCGCCCGAAGCTCGACCTCCAGTACGACATCGGGCGCGTCTCGCTCGGCCTCAACGCCGGCGTGCTCCTCCGCAAGCCGCGCACGATCTACGCGAGCACCGTCGGCCAGCAGTTCATGTGGGGCGCGGGCGCCGCGGTCCATGTCACCGAGCGCTTCTCGCTCGTGGCCGAGGCGTTCGGCCGCAGCTCGCTCACCGCCTTCGACGTCGACACGAGCCCGCTGATCATCGAGGGCGGCCTTCGCCTCCACGCCACCACCTCCGTCTCCGTCGTGCTCGGCGGCGGCGCCGGCGTCATCAAGGGCATCGGCTCGCCGGACGCCGAGTTCTTCCTCTCGCTCGGCTACGCTCCCGACATCCGCGACACGGACGGCGACGGCATCCCCAACAGCCGCGACAAGTGCCCGCTCATCCCCGAGGACAAGGACGGCTTCCAGGACGAGGACGGCTGCCCGGACGACGATAACGACGGTGACCGCAACCCGGACACCACCGACAAGTGCCCGAACCAAGCCGAGGACATCGACGGGTTCGAGGATGACGACGGCTGCCCCGATCTCGACAACGACAAGGACGGCATCCCCGATCTCCAGGACAAGTGCCCGATGGAGCCCGAGGACGGCAAGCCGCCGTACCCGCACGACGGCTGCCCCGCCGACAAGCGCGACTCCGATGGCGACGGCATCATGGACGACGAGGACAAGTGTCCCCTCGAGGAGGAGGACATGGACGGCTTCGAGGACGGCGATGGCTGCCCCGATCTCGATAACGACGGGGACGGCATTCCCGACGCGAAGGACAAGTGCCCGCTCTGCCCCGAGGACAAGGACGGCTTCCAGGACGAGGACGGCTGCCCGGATCTCGACAACGACCACGACGGCATCGAGGACAGCAAGGACAAGTGTCCGCTGGAGCCCGAGACGGTCAACGGCGTCGCCGATGACGACGGCTGCCCCGACACCGGCGGCGCGCAGCTCGTGCGCCTCGAGGACGACACGCTGATCGTCGACAGGGCGCCGACCCTCGCCGGCCGCGGCCTCGCGCCAGCCGGTGACCTGATCGCGGACGAGATGGGGCTCGTCATGGCGGGCCACCCCGAGGTCTCGAAGTGGCTCATCGCCGTCGGCGGCGTGAACGCGGCGGATGCGAAGAAGCTCGGCGACGCCGTGAAGGCGCGCATCCTCTCGAAGCGCAGCGCGCTGCTCCGCGACGAGCAGATCCAGATCGTCGGCCGCGCCGGTGCGGCGAAGATCGTGGCGCTGGTGCAGGAGCGGGCGGACCCGAACGGCGCGCCGGTGTGCCCGGCCGGGTTGCTCGCGCACGAGCGTCCGGCGCTCGCCGCGAAGAAGGGCGCCGCGCCGGTGACGGACAACGCGACGCCCGCGCCCGCGCCCGACGTGACGCCGGCCCCCGCGGCCACGCCGGCCCCCGAGCCCGAGATCTCGATGGACGCGCCGGCGATCGCCGATCGCGACGGCGACGGCATCGCGGACGCCGACGACAAGTGCCCGGACCAGCCGGAGACGAAGAACGGCTACCTCGACGACGACGGCTGCCCCGACGAGGTGCCGGCGGCGCTCAAGGCGTTCAGCGGCAACATCCAGGGCGTCAACTTCAAGAGCGGCTCCGCGGAGATCCTGCCCGACTCGCTCAAGATCCTCGACGGCGCCGCGAAGGCGTTCGCGGACTTCCCGGACCTGAAGGTCGAGATCCAGGGGCACACCGACGACGTGGCGCCGGGCAAGGGTCAGAAGTTCAAGTCGAACCTCGAGCTCTCGCAGGCGCGCGCCGAAGCGGTGAAGACGTACCTCGTCTCGAAGGGCGTCGCCGAGGGCAAGCTGACGGCGAAGGGGTACGGCGACACCGTGCCGCTCGTCGCGCCGAAGACGGTCAAGGGCGCCGCGCTGAACGCGGCGCGCACGAAGAACCGGCGCGTCGAGTTCAAGATCAAGTAGCGAGCGGGGCTACTCGCCGCGGGGGCCGTCGAGGACGCGCGGCGCGGCGCCGGGCACGAGCTCGAGCACCTCGATGGGCCCGCCGTACTCCTTGCCCAGGCCGACGTCGATGCGCCAGAGCTTGTCATCACAGGCGGCGGAGATGCCGGCGGGCTGGACGGTGTGCCCGACGACCATGCGCTTGACCCCGAGCTTCGTCAGCGCGGCGTCGACCTCCGCGCAGTCGGGCTGCGGGCCGCCGTAGTCGCGCGTCCACACGGGGCCGTCTTCGGCCGTCGCGCCGGCCGGCTCGTCGCTGCCCTGGCCGTCGAGCCAGCAGCGGTCGGCCTGGTTGACCTCGTCGAGGCGCGTCGCCCAGGTCGCGAGGACGCCCGCGTGCGAGTACACCGCGTCGCCCACGATCGCGATCGTCGCGTGGGTGGCGAGCTGCTTTGCCCACGGCCCGCCCGGCGAGAGCGCGGCCGCCCGGTCGCCGCCGAACGCGGCGCGCGAGGCGGGCGTGACGTAGCGAAAGTCATGCGCGGCGTTCATGAGCTCGTGGTTGCCGAGGAGCTGGATGACGGCGCCGCCGGATTCGGGCGCCTCGGTCGCGAGCCGCGCGAGGAGCTCGAGCATCGGCTGCTCGTCGTCGCCGCGGTCGAGGACGTCGCCGGTCTGGACGATCGTCAGGTCCCCGCCCGACCAGTGGTCGTGCGCGTCGATCGCGCCGGCCGCGCGGAGCGCGGACCGCAGGCCGCCGAGGTCACCGTGGAGATCGCCGATGGCGACCAGGCGCTTCGGCGCGGGGATCCTCAGCGGCATGGGGGCGAGGGAGCACCCCGGCGCGTGCGCCGGCGTCGGGGCGCTCGGGCTCGGGCTCGGGCTCGTGTTTGGAGGAACGGGCTCCGCCCGGCAGGACCAGGTGGCAAAGAGTGTCAGCGTTGTAAGCGCGGCCGCGGCGGCCCGTTCCACGTGCATATGCGAAGACTACTCGGATTGCTCCCCCTCGCCGGCTGCGCGATGGGCGGCGCGATGCACCAGGCCGTCCTCGTCGGCGCGTGTGCGGACGGCGACGCGGCCTGCTCGCGCCGGCACGCGCTCGCGCCGATCGCGGTCGGCGCGCACTTTCACCCCGAGGTCGCCACCGAGATCGCCGGCACGTCGACGCCGAACCTGCACGTCGAGTCCGCGGCGCCCGACGTCCTGGCGCACGACGGGGACGCGCTCGTCGCGAAGAAGCCGGGGGCCAGCGCCGTCCTGATCACGACGGACGACGGCTCCGTCGTCGACTTCGTCCACGTCTGGGTCGCGCCCGTCACGCGCATCACGCTCGCGCGCCGCGATGGCGAGCACGTCGCCGGCCTCGTCGGCCTCGCGGTCGGCGAGGACCTGACGCTCGTGCCGACCCTGTGGAACGGCGCGCAGTCGCTCGCCGGCGAAGCGGAGGCCACCTGGACGCTCGTCGGCGACGCGACGTTCGCGATGCTCCCCGACGGCGCGGCCGATCGCCGCCGCCTCCGCGCGCGGACCCCCGGCAAGGCGATCTTGACCGTGGCGATGGGCGACGTGCAGACGACGCTCGCGGTGGAGGTGGTCCCGTGAGCACGGCCCACATCGCCGTCGTGGGGTTCGTGGTGGCCGCCGCCGCCGGCTGCGCGCCCGTCCTCGAGGCCGAGTCACCCGCCCCGCCGGGCCGCCGCGCGCGGCTCGACCGCGTCGAGGGCTTCTGGGGCGTGAAGAGCTATCGCGTCGAGCTCTCGCAGGGCGCGGCCCTCGCCGTCTCCTGCCAGCGCGGCCCGAGCTGCGAGCACATGACGGTCACGTCCGATGACCCCGCGATCGCCGAGGTGCGGACGGCCTCGCTCGCGCTCCTGCGCCCGAACCTCTACGGCGGCGGCGCGACGACCACGGCCGAGCTCGTCATCGTCGGCCGCGCGCCCGGCGTCACGCACGTGCACGTGCACGCGGAGCAAGGCGACCGCGACGTCGCCGTGACGATCATTCCGCAGCCCGGGACACCGCCGACCTGAGCCCGAACGCGCGCTTCATCGCCGCGTCGACCCAGCAGGTGGGCAGCACGCGGACGAGCGCGATCACCAGGGCGAACTCGCGCGGCGCCACGTAGCGCGCTCGCGGCCGCCGCGCGAAGAGCGCGTGCTCGATCGCGCGCACGACGGGGCCCGTGCCGCCCGCGAGCCCCGCGAACCGCGCCTCCATCTGGGCCGCGCGGTCGTACACCGCACCGTAGCGGGTCGCCGTGGTCCGCGCGGCGGCAGCCTCGGCGAGCGTTCGCCCCGCGAACTCCGTCCGGATCGTGCCGGGCTCCACGACCACGACCTGGATCCCGAACGGCGCGAGCTCCATCCGCAGCGCATCGGACAGCGCCTCGACGGCGTACTTGCTCGCGTGATACGCGCCGAGGATCGGGGACGGGATCCGACCGCTCACGCTCGAGACGTTGATGATGCGGCCCGCGCCGCGCGCGAGGAGCGCCGGCAGCACCGCGCGCGTCAGCGTCATCAGCCCGAACACGTTCGTCTCGAACTGCGCCCGCAGCTCGCGGTCCCCGAGCTCGGAGAGCGCGCCCGCCGTCGCGAAGCCCGCGTTGTTGACGAGCGCGTCGACCCCGCGCCCGGCCGTCATCCGATCGACCTCCGCCACGGCGGCGGCGATGCTCGCCGGGTCGTCGAGGTCGAGGACGAGCGGCGTCACCGTGCCCGGCGGCGCGAGGTCGCGCATCGCCTCGAGCGCGGGCAACCGGCGCGCGGCGGCAAAGACGTGGTGGCCGGCGCGGGCGAGCGCGAGGGCGGTGTCGCGGCCGATGCCCGAGCTGGCGCCGGTGACGAGGACGGTCTGGGCCATGTCTTCTCCGCTTTCACATACGGTTTCGTATGTACGATTGAAATCTCACATACGGAATGGTATGTCAACGGCATGTCGCCCGCCGCCGCCCCGCCTCGCGCGACTCGCGCCGTCACCGCGCAGCGCACGCGCCTCGCGCTGCTCGAGGCCGGGCTCGCCGAGATCTCGCTCCAGGGTCTCGGCGCCAGCCTCGACTCCATCTGCGCGCGCGCCGGCCTGACCCGCGGCGCGTTCTACGTGCACTTCGCCGACCGCGAGGCGTTCCTGATCGCGGTCATGCACCACGTGCTCGGCACGTTCGTCGCGACCCTCACCGGGGCGACGGCCGGCAGCGTGGCCGGCGCGATCACGCACTTCTTCGCGCTCGCCGACGCGCGCGACCCCGCGGTCCACGCCGACTCGTCGCTCCGCTTCCATCACGTGATGGAGGCGTGCCGGCGCTCGCGGCCGATCGGCGACGCGTATCGCCAGCTCGTGGTCATCGCGCGCGACCAGCTCGCGCAGCGCATCGCCAAGGACCAACGCGCCGGGCTCGCCCGCACCGAGCTCGCCCCGGCGGCCTTCGCCGACCTGCTCCTCGTGGCTGCGCTCGGCGTTGCTGCGACGTTCGAGCTCGAGCTGCCGCTCGGTGTCCCCGGCGTCGGCGAGTCGCTCCTCTTGCTCGCCGCGCCGCCCGCGCCCCGACCCGCGCGGTCGCGACGGTCCGAGAGATAACGTGGCGTGGGACGTCGGCCTCGTGGGCGCGAGCCGTCCGCTGCGGCTCGTGCGCGTGGCGGTCTGGCGGCCAGCCCTTCGAGAAGCACTTCCGCGCCTCGCGGACCATCGCCTCGTCCGCGCCCACTCCCCGGCCCACGCCTCCAGGGACGCCGCCGCGAGCGCTGTCGCGGCTACGCGGGCGCAGGCTCGGGGGGCGCGTTCGCCACGAGCCCGACGACAACGGTGATGTTGTCATCTCCGCCGCGCTGGTTCGCGAGCTCCACGAGCGTCTCGGGCAGCCGGCGGTACCAGGTCATCGCCACGATGCGCTCGAGCTCGCCGTGCTCGACGTAGTTCGACATGCCGTCCGAGCACAGGAGGAAGCAGTCGCCGGCGGACACCGGGAAGCTCCTCAAATCCGCGTCGATCTCGCGCTCGAAGCCGATCGACTTCGTGATGACGTGGCGGAACTTGCTGCTCTTCGCCTCGGCCTCGGTGATCGCGCCGGTCTTGAGCTGCTCGGCGATCCACGAGTGGTCGTCGGTCAACTGCCGCAGGTGGCCATCGCGGAACAGGTAGCAACGCGAGTCGCCCGCGTGCACCAGGTGCACGCGGCCCGCGTGGACGAGGGCGGCCGTGAGCGTCGTGCCCATCCCGCGGAGCTCGGGCTTGCCCCACGAGGCCTCGAAGATCGCCGCGCTCGCGCGCCGGGCCACGCCCCGCAGGAGCTCGAGGACGGGCGAGAGCACCACCGCCGCCGAGTCCGCGGCCAGCGTGCGCTCGGTCCCCGAGACCGGGGTGTTCATCAGCGGAACGACGATCTCGCCCGTGTCCTCGATCGCCTCCATCGGCGACGTGGTGCGGACAGCCGCCCGCAGGTTCTCCATCATCGCTTTCTCGAAGTTGCCGCGCGCGTCCGCGAGTTCGCGCCCGACGAGCTCGACCGCCATGCGGCTCGCCGTGGCGCCGCCCTGGTGCCCGCCCATGCCGTCCGCGACGGCCAGGAGGCCGGTCTCCGGATCGACCAGGTAGCTGTCCTCGTTCCGCTCGCGCTTCCGCCCCGGGTCGCTCTGCGCCCACGCCCACAGCTTCATAGCGAGTAGTCCGCGCTCCGCTCCGTGTGGTTGCCGTCCTCGCAGCGCAGGAGCTTGCCCTTGCCCTCGACCTTCGTCAGGAGGCTCACGGGCCGCGTCCACAGCTTCGACGCGTTGCGCAGCGTGTCGCGCGCCTGCCCGTTGTCGAGGTCGACGCCCTCGTGGATGTGCTTGAGCAGGAGCTCGCTGCGGTTCTCGAAGTTGCCGTCCTCGACGACGATCACCGGCTGGCCGCGGTTCGTCAGCATCTTGAGGAGCTGGTCCTTCACCTTCTTGAACTCGCGGCTCATGATCTCCCAGCTGCCGCTCCGCTCCTGGAAGCCGAACGCGTAGAACTTCTGCTCGAGGCAGAACTCGAGCGTGAAGAACTCGTCGATGAAGGTGATGTCGTTGAACATCTTCCGCACTTCGAAGATCTTCTTCCGGCCGAGCCCGGTCCGCAGATCCCAGTTGCGCTTCTGCTCCATCGACTCGCACTCGTCCCACGCCTTGCCGAACTGCCCCTTGTTCCAGCGCTCCTCGATGTTGCGCAGGAGCTCCACGCCGAGCTTGTACGGGTTCAACTGGCCCGGGGACGTGGCGAGCACGCCCGAGCACGCGTCGGCGTAGTCGATGATCTCGGCGGCCGTGACCGTCTTCTCCGTGAGGATCTTGGAGTGCCAGTACGTGGCCCAGCCCTCGTTCATGATCTTCGTCTGGCCCTGCGGCGCGAAGTAGTACGCCTCGTCGCGCACGATCTCGAGGCAGTCGCGTTGCCACGGCTCGAGGCGCGCATGCTGGATGATGAACGCCAGCACGTCTCGCTGCGGTTGCTCGGGGAACCGCTTCTTGATCTTCTTCGCCTCGTCCTCGCGCTTCTTCTTCTGCGCCTCGAGGTACTCGGGCGGGTTGATGAAGGACTCCATGTAGCCCTTCGACCGCAGGCGCCCGGAGTTGTCGCGGAGATCTTCTTCGCCGGTGTCCGCCTTCGGCGCGGCCGAGCGCTGGATGAACGGCGACATCGGATCGATGAGGTTATCGAGCGAGAGGCACGTGTCGATGAACTCCTCGACGACGTCTTGCCCGTGGCGCTCCATGTGCCGGCGCACGCGCGCGGCATGGTTCGCCATGCCGTCGATCATCTTCCGGTTCGTCTTGCTGAAGTAGTAGTTGTTCTTGAAGAAGTCGACATGCGCGCAGACGTGCGCCATGACGAGCTTCTGGTCGATCATCGAGTTGCCCTCGAGCAGGTACGCGTAGGCGGGATTGGTGTTGATCACCATCTCGTAGATCTTCGACATGCCCCACTCGTAGCTCTTGGCGAGCTGCTCGTAGTCCATGCCGAAGCGCCAGTGCGGATAGCGCGTGGGGAAGCCGCCGTACGCGGCGACCTCGTTCATCGTCTTGTAGTCGAGGACCTCGTACGCGATCGGGAAGAAGTCGAGCCCGTAGTCGCGAGCGTGTCCTTCGACCTGCTCCTGGCACTCGCGCAGGTAGTCAGGGAGCGCTTTGATTGCCGGCATCGGAGCTACTTCCCCTTTCCGAGGAACTCCTTGATCGAGTCCATGATCGCTTCCTTGCCCTTGATCTCCGAGGTGACGACGCGCTCGTCGTCCTCGAAGTGCTCGGTGAGATCTTTGATGAACTGACCGGAGCCATACGGCGATTCGACCTGGCCGTACGCGAACAGGTTCACGTGCGGCAGGACGTCTTTCTTGAGCAGCTCGACGCACGTGTGCGTGTCGTCGACGGACCAGTTGTCACCGTCGGAGAAGTGGAACGGATAGATGTTCCACAGGGTCGACGGGTAGTCCTCCTCGATGATCTTCGCGCACAGCTTGTACGCGGAGCTGATCATCGTGCCGCCAGACTCGCGCGTCTTGAAGAAGGTGTCCCGGTCGACCTCCTTCGCCATCGCGTCGTGGATGATGTAGCGGCTCTCGATGCCGTGATACTGCGAGGTCAGCCAGGTCTCGAGCCAGAAGCTCTCGAGCCGGACGATCTCCTTCTGCTCGTCACCCATCGAGCCCGAGACGTCCATCATGTAGATGATGACGGCGTTGCTCTGCGGCAGCGGCTCCTTGCGCCAGCTCCGATAGCGCTTGTCCTCGCGGATGGGGACGATGACCGGGTTCTTCGCGTCGTACGTGCCCATCGCGATCTGCCGCCGCATCGCCTGGCGATACGTGCGGCGAAAGTGCCGGAGGGACTCGGGGCCCGTGGTGCGGATGCCCGAGTACTTGTCCTTCCAGGCGACGATCTTCTCCGTGCCCTTCGGCAGGATGCGCGGGAGCTCGAGCTCCTCGCCCATGATCTCGGCGAGCTCCTGGAGCGAGACGTCGATGTCGAGCAGGTGATCGCCCGGGCGGTCGCTGGCCTTGCCCGGCCCGCCCGGCTGCTCCTCGCCTTGCCCCAAAGAATCGCCGACCTCGCCCTGCCCCTGCCCCACCCCGCCCTGCTGCTTGTCGCCGTGCTTGAAGTGCGGGATGTCGACGGACGGGATCGGGATCGAGACCCGGTCCTTGCCCTTCTTCGCGATCATCTCGCCCTGCGAGATGTACTTGCGCAGGTTCTGCTTGATCTTCCCGCGGATGATCTGCCGGAACCGGCCGTGATCGAGATCGATCTTCTGCGACATGGCTAGGCCACCACGTCCGCGAGCTCGCCGCGCGAGTTCTGGAAGCAGAGCCGGCCGCCCTGGCGCTTGGTGTGCTGGACGAGATCGAGGAGCCCGAGCGCGCGCGACATCACGCCGACGGGATCATCCGTCTCGAGCTCCACGCACAGCCGGGCCAGGAGCTCGGCCAGCGTGTGGTTCAGCTCGACCGTCACCAGACCCTTGCCGAGCGCGTCGCTCACAGATGGCACTCCGTCATCAGGACTTCACGTCACCGCGGGCGAAGATCGACGCGACGAAGTTGAGGACGTCCGTGGCCGAGACCTCGTCGTAGCCGAAGTTCTTGATCAGCCGCTGCTTCACGACATCGATCTTCGCCTGCGTGTCGCGGTCCACGACGCTCGAGACGAGCGAGGTCAGCTTGATCGAATCCTTCTGGTCCTCGAACAGCTTGCTCTCGAGCGCCTTGTGCAGGCGCTCGTTCGTCTTGTAGTCGAACGTCCGGCCCTCGATCGCGAGCGCGCCGATGTAGTTCATGATCTCGCGGCGGAAATCATCTTTCCGGGACTCCGGGATATCGATCTTCTCCTCGATCGACCGCATCAGCCGCTCGTCCGGCTCTTCATCCTGGCCGGTGTACGGGTTCTTGACCTTCTCCTTCTGGGTGTAGGCCTTGATGTTGTCGATGTAGTTCGCGCAGAGCTTGCCGATCATGTCCTCGTCGGCGGAGATGGCGCGCTGGACCTCGTTCTTGACGATGTCCTCGTACTCCTGCTTGACGACCGACAGCATCTCGCCGTAGCGCTTGCGCTGATCCTCGTTGCTGATGAGCGAGTGGTTGCGCAGCCCGCTCTCGAGCTCGTTCAGCACCATGAACGGGTTGATCGCGCCGTCCGCCTTGTCGCTGACGAGCGCGTTCGCGATCTTGTCCTGGATGTAGCGCGGCGAGATGCCGTCGAGGCCCTCGCGCTGCGACTCCTTGCGGAGCTCCTTGATGTTGTCCTGCGTGAAGCCCGGCAGCGTCTTGCCGTCGTACAGCTTCGCCTTCTGGATCAGCGAGAGCGAGTGCTTTTTCGGATCCTCGAGGCGCGTCAGCACGGCCCACAGCGCGGCGACGTACAGCGTATGCGGCGCGACGTGCTTGCCCACGCGCTCGCTCGTGAAGTCCTTCGCGTAGATGCGGACCTCCTCGGTCACCTTCGTGATGTACGGGATGTCCACCTTGATCGTGCGATCGCGGAGGGCCTCCATGAACTCGTTGTTCAGGAGCTTCTTGTACTCCGCCTCGTTGGTGTGCCCGAGGATCACCTCGTCGATGTCCGTCTGCGCGAACTTCTTCGGCTTGATCTTCTTCTCCTGCGTCGCGCCGAGGAGGTCGTAGAGGAACGCGACGTCCAGCTTCAGGATCTCGACGAACTCGAGGATGCCGCGGTTCGCGATGTTGAACTCGCCGTCGAAGTTGAACGCCCGCGGATCGGAGTCGCTGCCGAACGTGGCGATCTTGCGGTAGTTGATGTCGCCGGTGAGCTCGGTCGAGTCCTGGTTCTTCTCGTCCTTGGGCTGGAACGTGCCGATGCCCACGCGGTCCTGCTCGGAGAGCACGAGGCGGCGGCAGCGGATGTGCCCCATCACCTTCTCGAAGTTGCCGCCGTAGTGGCGCATCAGCTCCTTGAAGATGAGGCGGCAGGCCGGGTTCACGTCGCCGTCGACCTTCACCTTGTGATCGTCGTTCGACAATTTGAGATTTTCGATCGCGGCGGTGCGCCACTCGCGCGGGATGAGGCGCAGCGGCTCGTCGTGCATCGGCGAGTGGAAGACCTCGCTGCCGCCGGCGTGCTCGGCGAGCTCGCCCGGCAGCGTCCAGAAGTACGTGTAGAGCGCGCCCTCGCTGGTGCGCGAGTACTCCTCCATGCCCTTCTTGAGCTGGCGGGCGATGGTCGACTTCGCGGAGCCGACCGGGCCGTGGAGCAAGATGATCCGGCGCTCGGTGCCGTACCCCTGCGACGCGCTCTTGAGCACGTTCATCAGGCGCATGAGCGGCACGTCGAGGCCGAACACGGCGTCCTTGCCGCCGTGCGCGTCGTCGCGGAAGAACTTGTAGCGGACGAGCTTCTTCTTGTTGTCGATGTACTCCTCGACCCCGTGCGAGAGCACCATGTCGTAGAGGCGCTGGTACGCGTTGCGCGTGACCTGCGGCGAGCGGCGCACGAGGGCCAGGTACTCTTCGAAGCTGCCCTCCCAGGCCAGCTCTTTATAGGTCGCGTAATTCTGAAGCTCGGCGATCTGGGCGACCAGCGTCATGCCGTCAACGGTACCACACGCTCGCGCGCCGGCTTGTCGAGTGGCGCCGGCGCCTACTTCATGTACTTGTCGACGTTCCGCTTGTGGTCTTCGAGCGTCTTCGCGAACGCGTGGTTGCGCGCGTCCTTCGCCACGAAGAACAGGTACTCGCTGTTGTCGGGCGAGAGCACGGCCTCGAGCGAGCCGCGGCCCGGGTTCGAGATCGGGCCCGGCGGGAGGCCCTCGTGCTGGTACGTGTTGTACGAGTTGTCCTTGTCGTCGAGCTGCGCGCGGTGGAGGCGATCCTTCTTGTCCCAGCCCTGGCAGCCGGCGCTCTTCTGCACGGGCACCGAACAGCCGTAGCGGATCGTCGGATCGGTCTCGAGGCGCTTCGGATTGAAGGTCGGCGACGTGAGGCGGTTCATGAACACCTGCGCGATGCGCGGCCGCTCCGCGGGATCGACGGCCTCCTTCTCCACGATGGACGCCATCACGAGGAAGTCGCGCGCCGTCCACTTGAGCTTCTCTTCGAGCCGCGTCTCCTCGCGGGCGTGCTTCGCGAGGAGATCGTTCCAGACCTCCTGCTCGCGCGTGATCATGCGGTTCAGGACGACCGCCGGCTTGTCGCCGATGCGGAAGACGTACGTGTCGGGGAACAGGTACCCCTCGACCGTGTCGCCCTGGATGGCGTGCTTGGTCAGGAAGTCCTTGTCGCGCGCGAGCGCCTCGAGCTCCGGGGCATGCGCGACGCGGGCGGTATCGAGGATCTCGAACACCTCGAGCATGTTCTTGCCCTCGGGGATCGTGACCTTCACGGTCGCATCCTTGATGCCCTTGATGAGGACGGCCAGCACGTCGTGCGGCGCCAGGTTGTCCTTGAAGAGGTACTTGCCCGGCTTGACGTCAGTGGTGTGGCCTTCCCACATCGCGAGCAGGTGGAACCAGCGCGGGTGATCGATGACGCCCTTGTCGGCGAGGAGCTGCTGCACGCTCGGGAACGACATGCCGCTCGTGACCTCGATCTCGACGTCCTTGCCGGCGCCGTCGTGCGCCGTCTCGCCGTACGCGAGCGCGTGGCGGATGAAGAACACCCCGAGCGCGATCGCGACCACCAGCGTGGTGAGGACCACGCCGAGCGCGATGCGGAAGGAGCGCTTGGCCATCGCGCCGACGTTACTGTGCGCGGTTGGCTTTTTCCAACCACGCGCGGAGGATCAGCGCGGCCGCGTGCTGATCGATGACGTCCTTGCGCTTGCCGCGCGAGACGTCGCTCGCGATCAACGCGCGCTCGGCCTCGGCCGTCGTGAAGCGCTCGTCCTGCTCGTGATAGGAGACGCCCTCCGGGAGCCGGGCCTTGACGGCATGTGCGAGCTGGAGGACGCGCCGGGCGCGATGCCCGACCCGCCCCGACAACTCGAACGGGATGCCGACGACCACGGCGGTGACGGAGTGCTTGGCGACGAGCGTCAAGATTGCCGACACATCGTCGGAAATCCCGGCGCGCGCCAGCACGCTGTGCGGATGCGCGGCGATGTGGGCCTCGTCCGTCAGGGCGATGCCCACGGTCTTGCTCCCGATATCCAAGCCGATGGAACGCACTGGCGGCGCCGAGTATGCCGCCGAAAAAGAATAAAGGCTCTGCGGGGGGACCGCAGAGCCTTTGCGCTGATCGTAGCCGCTACTTGTTGCCTCAAATGGTGGGGGAGACCTGCGGGATGAGGGGAGGACCGCGGATCAACCATCGAGTCGAAACGTTCGCCGTTACGTCGCGCGTTGGGGAGCTTTTGTTGTCACCGCAACCAGGCCAGGCGGATCTCGGATCCCTGGAACACGCGAACTGCTGCCTGGTTGCTTGATTCTATGAGCATGTTCGGTGCCATCTTCGAGCGGGGATCCCGCCGACGGGGAAACACGCGCTTACGGCGCAAACAACTCCGGTAGCCAGGGACCACCGTGACCAGGAGTGTCACCTCCAGTCTCGGAGCGGCAACTACGCTTGCCACCGTGACGCGCGATCACTTCATGATCGGGATTCGGTGGATCGAAGTCGCTGCACGTCGTGCGCACGCCTGACGCGAGATCACGCAACTGCGGCGGCCTCGTCGCGCTGCGACGCGCGTCCGACGCGTTAAGGTCGCAGGCATGTCGGACGAACCGCCGCCCAGCCCGAAGGTCCAGGTCCAGATCGACGACGACATCTGGCAAGGGGTGTACTCGAACCTGGTCTTGCTCAACCACACGGAGAACGAGTTCGTCCTCGACTTCGCCTTCATCCAGCCCAGCAACGGACGCACGAAGGTGCGCGCGCGTGTGATCAGCTCACCGCGCCACACGAAGCGGCTGCTCGCGGCGCTCCAGAAGAACCTCGAGCGGTACGAGGAGCGCTTCGGTACGATCGACGTCGGCACCGGTGATGACGAGCCCGTCTTTCATTGACGCGTAGAGCGGTCGGCGCGCCCGCGCGCTACGCGACGGCGGCGTCGAGGATGTCGAGCGTGCCGGCGTCGAGGTCGAGCGCGCAGGCCGCACCGAACGGCACCGCCTCGTTGCGATGGCCGTGACCGACCGGCGCGCCCACCGCGACGGGGACGCCCACGGCGGCGAAGCGCTCGAGCACCGTCGCGAGCGCGGCGGCCGAGGTCGGCGCGGCCGGGGGCGGGTCCCAGCAACGCGTCAGGTCGCCGAGCACCACGCCGCGGAGCTGCGGGAGCTGCGCCGTGAGCGTCAAGTGCGTCAGGTACCGATCGAGCTCGTACGGCCGCTCACCGATCTCCTCGAGCAGCGCGATCGCGCCCGCGAGCGGCAGCTGCCACGGCGTGGCGACGAGCACCGACACGAGCGTCAAGTTCGCCGGCACGAGGTGGCCGTGGCGCATCCCCGTGCCGTGGCCGGTCAGCGCCCACGGGCGGCGGCCGGGCGGGCGTGGCTCTGTCAGCAGCGCGACGAGCGCGGCGGCATCGTCGTCGCCGAGCTCGCCGAGCTGGCCGATCATCGGCCCGTGGATCCCGCGGACCCCCGCCGCGTAGGCCCACGCGAGCAGCGCGGTCGCATCCGAGAAGCCGACGATCGGTTTCGGATCGCGGCGAAGGAGCTCGGGGTCGAGCCGCGGCAAGATCCGCATGAGCCCGTAGCCGCCCCGCGCGAGGACGATCGCGCGGACGTCCGGGTCGGCGAGCAGCGCCGTGAGCTCCGCCGCCCGCGTCTCGTCGGCGGCGGCGAGGTAGTCGGGGGTCCCCGGGGCGCGGGGGGCGGTCACCGCCGGCGTCACGCGGACGCGGAACGCGTCGCCCAGGCGCGCGATCCCGGCGCGCAGTCGGTCCTCGCGCACGGGCCCGGCCGGCGCGCACACGCCGATCGTATCGCCGCGCCGCACCCGCGGCGGGATCATGGCGCTCGCCGTCACGCGCGCCGCTTGCGCCTCTTCTTGCCCGCTGCGTTCGGCTTCGATTCGTCCCCGTCGGGATCGGTCTGCGTCACCGCGCGCAGCGAGCCGCTGGCGCTCGTGTCGAGGCCCAGCGCGCTCAGATCGACGGCCTCCATCACCTGCGTCCGCTGGCCGTCGTCCACGATCACGGGCGGCATGCCCGGGTTCGAGTCGGCGGCGACCTGCTCGAGGAGCTCCTCGGCCACGATCGCGTCCATCACCACCGTGCGCTTGCCCTGATCGGCCTCGAGCTCGTCGTCCTCGATCACCGGCATCGGGATCGTCTCCATCGTATCGAGCACCGTCTGCGCCGGCTTCCCCGCCGGGCCGGGCGCCACGATCGGTGCCGCCGGGACCTGCGCCGGCAGCGGCGCTGCGTGGGGCGTGGGCGCCGCGGCGAGCACGGCGGCCGGGATCGCAACGGGCTGCGTCGCCTGGATCACCATGCGCTTCGGCGCCGGCGGTGCATCGGGCAACGCGACGCGCGCGGCCCACCACGAGCCCGCCTCGCCGTCGAGCACGGGGGCGATCTGCATGCCGGGGGGCGGCGCACCGGGCGCGCTGGCGGGCTGCTCGGTCACCGCGATCACGCGGGCGTCGATCGCCACCCCTTCCTCGCTCGTGATTCGAATCGCCGTGCCGACCGGCATCGGCGTCGCCGTCTCGACGTAGCCTTCGCGCGGCCGCACGCTCGTCAGCCTCACGCGACGCGCGAGAGGCAGCCCGCGGTACTGCAGATCCACGTAGCTCTCGCTCATGGCCTCCGACGTTACACCATGCGGGATCGCGCGGCCGGGCCCACGCGGCGAGGTGGCCGCAGCGCCCCATCTGGCCGGTCCCCCGGGCGCTCCCGAACCCGGCCCTGGGGCTTCGCCCCGTATCGCGACGCCACACCGAGTGTGGCCTGTCGTTCACACTGGACCGACCACTCACGCCCCGCCGCTATCACGGATGTCCGGACGTCATCTCGACGGGCGTCGACCGGTTCCCCGATCCGTTTAGATTCCAGGCATTTTTGTCCGAGATTGACCTCCGGTTCCCGAACCGCGACCCTCGCGTGTCTCTTCGTTAAAGCAATCTTCAGCAGTTCGATCTCTTTGCCGGGATGGCACGACTACTGCTTTGCGCTACGACTACCGGACACTTTCGCGCCGTCGCCCGTCGCCGCCCAAAAGGATTCATCTCCCATGACCCAGCTCTTCAAGTCCCTCAGCGTGATGTTCGCCGTCGCGACCGCCGGCACCCTCGCCGCCGGCTGCGACCTCTACTTCGGCGACAAGTCGGGCCAGTCCGATTCGTGGAACTATTGCGGTAGCGACGGCTACTACCAGTGCAACGGGGACAGCTGCGAGCTCGTCTCGTCCACCTGCCCCGGCCCCGGCTCGGCGACCACGGGCAGCGAGTGCACGTCGAACACCGACTGCGCCGCGGGCTGCTTCTGCGGCTCGGGCACGTGCACCGAGTCCGGCTTCTGCAGCCAGGACAGCGATTGCGGCACCGGCTACACGTGCGACGTGGCGCGCTCGACCTGCGAGCCCATCACGACCCCGCCGCCCGTCAGCTGCGGCTCGAACGCGGACTGCTCGACCGGCACGGTCTGCAACACGACCACCGGCGCCTGCGACGCGACCTGCACCTGCGCCGATGACACCGATGCCACGGACGCTGGCTACGGCTACTGCGACGAGACCCGCGGCACGTGCATGACCGGCGTCGACCCGGCCGGCACCTGCACCGCGGCCGTCACCTGCACCACGGCCGCCCCGGCGTGCGCGGACAACCAGGTCCCGCTCGTGCTCGCCGGTTGCTACACCGGCGAGTGCCGCGCCATCGCCTCGTGCGAGGGCCCGACGACCTGCAGCGCGCTCCAGCACGAGGATGACTGCGTCGCGCGCACTGGCGACTGCGCCCCGAGCTACACCGGCCTCGACTGCACCAAGAAGGACGGCACGGCGTGCCACGCGGGCGACACGGGCTGCACCTGCGCGACCTTCAAGTTCGCCTCGTGCGGCACCAAGGACTGAGCTAGCAAGCGCTGCGACATGCGAGCGGGGCCGGTCCACGGGGACACGGCCCCGTCGCATTTTTCGGGTGCGGGCCATCACCGGAACCGAGGCGATTTCGGGTGCGGTATAAGGAGGGATGGGGTTCGAGTTCGCTGAAACAATGAGCGGGACGATCGAGTGGGACGCAGAGCCGGGCGTGCAGCACCCGTTCTCGTTCGAGGTGGCGGCGCACGCGGCGTCGCTGCGTGCGCACATCATGGACGGCCGCGCGGAGCTCCGTGGCGTTGTCCACGCGCCGCCACGGGCCGAGTCCGCCGACGCGCAGGGCACGATCATCATCCGGCCTGTCGGCCAGAAGATCATCCGCTACCACCTCGAGTTCACGGCCGACGACGGCGCGCGCCTCACGCTGGCCGGCCAGAAAGACATCCGTTGGCTCGCGCCACGGACGACCTTCAGCGAGCTGCCGGCCGAGATCCACGACGAGGCCGGGCGCCGGGTCGCGCGCTGCTCCACCCGCTTCGACCTCGAGCACGACACCTGGAGCTTCCTCCGGAGCTTCCGCCGGACCTAGGCGATCGCTCAGGGGCGTGAGCGCCCGGCGCTACCTATGGTAAGAGGGCAAAGCCATGGGACTGTTTCAAAAGATCTTCGGCAGCAAGAACGATCGCGAGCTCCGCAAGCTCCAGCCCATCGTCGACGAGATCGCGGCTTTCGAGGCGAAGCTCAAGCCGAAGAGCGACGCCCAGCTCAAGGCGATGACCGGCGAGCTCAAGACGAAGCTCGAGAACGGCGCGTCGCTCGACGACATCCTGCCCGAGGCCTACGCCGTCGTGCGCGAGGCCGGCGTCCGGATCCTCGGGATGCGTCACTACGACGTCCAGATGATCGGCGGCATCATCCTCCACCAGGGCCGCATCGCCGAGATGCGCACCGGCGAAGGCAAGACGCTCGTGGCGACGCTACCCACGTACCTCAACGCGCTCGCTGGCAAGGGCGTGCACGTCGTGACGGTGAACGACTACCTCGCCAAGCGCGACTCCGCGTGGATGGGTCGGCTGCACGGCTTCCTCGGCCTCTCGACGGGCGTCGTCGTCCATGGTCTCGAGGATCACGAGCGCCAGGCCGCTTACAACAGCGACATCACGTACGGCCAGAACAACGAGTTCGGCTTCGACTACCTGCGCGACAACATGAAGGCGTCGCCGGACCGGATGGTCCAGCGCGGCCTCAACTACGCTGTCGTGGACGAGGTCGACTCGATCCTCATCGACGAGGCGCGCACCCCGCTCATCATCTCCGGCTCCGCCGAGCAGAGCGCGGACCTGTACGTCACGGTGGATCGCCTGATCCCGCGCCTCAAGCGCGAGGTCGACTACACCGTCGACGAGAAGGCGCACCAGGCGATGCTGACCGACGACGGCGTCGAGAAGATCCAGGGCCTGCTGAAGGTCGACAACCTCTACGACGCGAAGAACATCCAGCTCGTCCACCACGTGGCCCAGGCGCTCCGCGCCCACACGCTCTACAAAGCGAACGTGAACTACCTCGTCGATGGCGAGGGCAAGGTCGTCATCATCGACGAGCACACCGGTCGGCAGATGCCGGGCCGCCGCTGGTCCGACGGGCTCCACCAGGCCATCGAGGCGAAGGAGGGCGTCACGGTCGAGGAGGAGAGCCAGACCCTCGCGACCGTCACGTTCCAGAACTACTTCCGCATGTACAAGAAGCTGTCCGGCATGACCGGTACGGCCGACACCGAAGCCGAAGAGCTGCACCAGATCTACAAGCTCACCGTCTCCGTGATCCCGACGAACAAGCCGATTATCCGCAAGGATCAGTCGGACCTCGTCTACAAGAACGAGGCCGGCAAGTTCCGCGCCGTCGTCGCCGACATCGAGGACTGTCACAAGCGCGGCCAGCCGGTGCTCGTCGGCACGGTGACCGTCGAGAAGTCCGAGGTCGTGGCGAGCCTCCTGCGCCAGAAGGACATCCCGTTCAACGTCCTGAACGCAAAGCAGCACCAGCGCGAGGCGTCCATCGTCGCGCAGGCGGGCCGCCTCGGCACCGTCACCATCGCCACGAACATGGCCGGTCGCGGAACCGATATTCTCCTCGGCGGCAACCCCGAGGCGATGGCGAAGGACGCGCTCGCCGAGGAGCAGGCCGCGCTCGCCGGGACGCCGGCCGAGGCCGAGCCCGTGGCCGCGGACGGCGAAGAGGGAGCGGAGCCGGAGCGCCCGGTGAGCGAGCCGAAGGCCGACGAGAAGCGCTACGAGGAGCTCCTCGTCAAGTTCAAGACGCAGTGCGAGGCCGAGCGCCAGAAGGTGCTCGCCGCCGGCGGCCTCAAGATCATCGGCACCGAGCGCCACGAGTCGCGCCGCATCGACAACCAGCTGCGCGGCCGCGCCGGACGCCAGGGCGATCCGGGCACGTCGCGCTTCTACCTGTCGCTGCAGGACGACCTGCTCCGCATCTTCGGCCTCGATCGCATGACGAGCCTCATGGAGCGCCTCGGCCTCGAGGAGGACGTGCCCATCGAGTCGCCGATGGTGACCCGCTCCATCGAGAACGCGCAGAAGAAGGTCGAGGGTCGCAACTTCGACCAGCGCAAGAACGTCCTCGAATACGACGACGTCATGAACCAGCAGCGCAAGACGATCTACGCGCTGCGCCGCCAGGTGCTCGACGGCCGCTACCACCCGGAGCCGACGGAGGACCAGGTGAAGGCGGGCATCACGCCGGAGCCGGTGAAGGAGAGCGGCGACTGGACGGTCGAGTCGCTGCTGTCGGGCCCCGAGGTCAAGCCGCGGCTCGGCGAGATGATCGACATCGTCCGCGGCAAGGTGAAGGAGCGCGCGGTCCGCCAGAAGCTCGACGCGGGCACGATGGAGCCCGAGGACGCCACCTGGTACGAGACCTGGCTCAAGGATCCCGTCAACGATCACCGCGCCCTGCCGACGAGCGACATCCGCCCCGGCTGGCGCATCCTCCGGGCCGAGATCTGGCGCCAGTTCGGCGCGCTGCTCGATCTCGAGGCGCGCTTCGAGCAGCCACGCGAAGAGCTGCTGACGTACATCAGCGAGACGGTCGCCGCGTCGCTGGTGCAGCAGCGCGAGCGCCTCTACGACCTGACGCACGACCAGGTCGCGGCCGTCGTCGACGCGGGCCTCGCGCCCGAGGTCGCCGAGGACGAGTGGGACTGGGATGCGCTCGAGGACGCGGTCCAGGAGCAGTTCAACATCGAGGTCGACCTCACGCCGGCCACCCCGGACGAGACGACCACGGTCCTGTGGCCGCTCGTCGAGAAGAAGCTCGTCGAGCGCGAGCACGAGCTCTCGCGCTCGTGGCTCATGTACTTCCAGCGCGACTTCATGCTCTCGGAGATCGACGAGCAGTGGCGCGACCATCTGAAGGACATGGATGGCCTCCGCGAGGGCATCGGCCTCCAGGGCTACGGCCAGAAGGATCCGAAGAAGGAGTACAAGCGCATCGGCTTCGACAAGTTTGCCGAGATGATGACGCGCATCAACGCGAACGTCGTCAGCAAGC